>NZ_JARVSI010000024.1:0-425145 GCF_030209255.1 Pseudomonas sp. CFBP2511
GCTACAACCGGTACGTCGGTGGCTTTCAGGCCCTGGTTGGCCAGTTCCTTGTAGAGCGGCACGTTGGAGTCGCCGTTGACGGTGGAGATAACGGCCGTCTTGCCACCGGCTGAGAACTTCTTGATGTTGGCCACGATGGTTTGATAATCGGAGTGACCGAACGGGGTGTAGACCTCTTCGATGTCCTTGTCCGCCACACCTTTGGAATGCAGGAACGCACGCAGAATCTTGTTGGTGGTGCGCGGGTAGACGTAGTCGGTGCCCAGCAGGAAGAAACGCTTGGCCGAGCCGCCGTCTTCGCTCATCACGTACTCGACCGCAGGAATGGCCTGCTGGTTAGGCGCTGCACCGGTATAGAACACGTTGGGCGACATTTCTTCGCCTTCGTACTGCACCGGGTAGAACAGCAGGCCGTTGAGTTCTTCAAAGACTGGCAATACGGATTTGCGTGACACCGAGGTCCAGCAACCGAAGACCACCGCCACTTTGTCCTGAGTCAGCAACTGACGGCCTTTTTCTGCGAACAGCGGCCAGTTGGAGGCCGGGTCCACGACCACAGCTTCGAGCATTTTGCCGTTGACGCCGCCTTTGGCGTTGATTTCGTCGATGGTCATCAAGGCCATGTCTTTGAGCGAGGTCTCGGAGATGGCCATGGTCCCGGACAACGAATGCAGAATGCCGACCTTGATGGTCTCGGCAGCCTGAACGGTCCAGGTCAGCCCCATGGCGACGATCGATGCGGACAGGGTAAAGGCTTTGATCAGGCTGCGACGCTTCATTGACTGGCTCCCTTCATTGTTTTGATGGTTCTGCGGCGGTGCATTACGTTGCCCGCTACAAGCTTTAGCAAGGTCTGGGCCAAGGCCCGCAGGTCGCAAAATGGAACGAATGTGTCGTGGGGTGAGGAGGGTGTGCACCAAGGTGGACCCCGGCTTTGCTCGGCGTGCGCTCCGGGCTCTGCAATGGTGCAAAGCTGCTTTGCAGGAGCGCCGGCCAGGAATGGCCGGCTTCCAGGATCAGTCGCTTGCGGGTTTCAGACCCAGAGTTCCTGTTCTCCTGTATAGAGATCGTAGGTCTGATCGACCATTTGTTCGGGCGCATCGAACCAGGCAAACAGCTGTCCGTTTATCCGCTTGGTCGCACCCAGTTGCACGCACGTGCCTGGCGGGATTGCCACGTGATCGCCAAGAAAGCCGGTGAACATGTTCTTCTTGGGCACTCCCGGTGCAAAGATGAAGAACACCGGGTGGTTTGCGGCATTGGCGTTGCTGCTCACGAACCCGTCCTGGCTCCATCTGGAGGCATTGGCTCGCGACACCGATGCAGACTGCACGCCGTTGTCGGTGAACACCGAACCCACTTCGCGCTCAAGGCATGCCACCCCGTCGCTGGACACATAGGTGGCGCGAAAGGCAGTGCCTTCCCACGCATTGAGTTTATGGAACTGACGTAAAAATCTGCGCGTGGTGGCGTTGCGCACGCCGCTTCGCAGCAGCGGGTTGATGTCTGTTGAACCGCTTTCCACGTAGGCGACTATTTCGGAATAGTTTTCTGCGTTGGATGTCTGGGCCAGCGCCAGGTAGTCGGTCTCGAAACTCAAGCGTTCGGCGCTACTTGCTTCCTCCAGAGACGCCGGCCAGAGATTTGTCAGGCTGGTCAGCTGAGCCTGGGCATTGCGGATTGCGGACTGACTCATGCGCAGGATCTGTTTGCCCACGATTTTCCAGGTGCCGTTGGTGCTGCGCAAGGCAAACTCCTGCTCGTGCACCAGTTGCGTTGCATCCATCGGGTTTACCCGATAAAGGCGTGAGTGGCCGAACAGGTTGGCCCGCCGGCTTATTAAGCAGGTCTGGCCTTCTACCTCAATGGCGACGAAGCGTTTGGGGTCCATTGCAGCGATCAATTTCGAGTCTGGGAAACGCGGCGCTTTTGAATGCGACAGGAGGTAGCCGATCTGTGCCTGCCCATCACGACCGACTCTGCGTACCAGGTGCGGACGTCTCACCGTTTTTGCTGCGCTTCCTGCCGGTTTCAAGGCCAGCGCCAAATGGCCGACCAAGGTAATGGCAAGATAGCTGAGGGCGCTCAGAAACTCCTCGGCGGCACCTTCCAGGTCGTTTTCATCGATTTTCGAAAAAGCGCTCCAGGTTTTGTAAAGGCCAGCGCCCAGCGAGACAGGCATCATGATCGCGCCAGGCAGAAACAGAATCGCAATGCTCGCGATCAGATCGAAGCCCCGACCCGATTGCCCTGTACCGGTGGACAGGCTCATCTGCCGTTTGGCTTCGTTGATCAGATGGTTGATCTTGGTCTCGTGATTTTCCTCGTAAATGTCTTTGCTCTGGCTGACAAACACGACTGGGCGCAGCAGCCTTGACGGGATCGGTAGCAGCGTCAGTTGGGTGAATACTTCTGGCGGACGCCAATGCTTGGCTTCCTTTTCGTACTGCATGGCATGCAGCGTCTCAAGACGCCTGGAAACCGGTATTTGCTGAATCAGATACTGCTGGAAGGGTGCCTCTTCCAGAAAGCTGGTGGTCAGGTGATACATGCTGTTAAACCAGCGGAAAACCACACCGTCGGAAGCATCCAGCGTGCAAAGCACCAGCGGCCCCTTCTCGAATTTACCGGCTGGAGCAATCAGCATGACATTGGTCATCTTGAATTGGTTGACGCTGAAAAAACGGACTTCAATGCTTTCCCCTGCCATGGTTCGACGTCCTTGGGGGGCTGGCGAATCCAGCACAGCCTTGATCCACTCGCGACCGGCTGGTGCAAAAGCCTGTTGCTCGATCTCCAGCAGCGCCATCTTCATCTGAGCTTGCAACATGGCTTTTTCTGACCGCTTGAGCTGCTGTGCATACGCCGAGGTTTTCAGGTGCAGGTCAAGGTAATCACTGAGGTATCGGGGATCTTCCAGCGTGGCAATCAGCTCGGTTACGGCCTGCTTGTCCAAGTGCGCAAGGGGGATGCCTTCGGCGTCGACAGCGCGTAGAAGCACGGCATCCTTGGCCTTGGTGCGCAGGGCCTGGGTATGCACCAGTTGCCTGAGTGAAACGTTCTCGGTCTCGGTTTCTGGCAATACAGGCGCGCCGGGAATTTCGAGCACTTCGGTGCCCGTCCTGTAGGTCAGTGAAATATTGATCTGTTGCGCCGTTGCAGCGATGGATAGCCGGTTCAGCAGTTGAGCCAGTTGCTGGTCGATAAAGCGCGTCGGATAGGTGCGGCTGTCATTTTCCGCTTGGCCGAAGTGCTCCTTGCTGGCTTTGCGCATGTTCACCACCTGCTCGCCAAACCGCTGTGCCTCGCGATGCCATGCCTGACGCTGCGTCAGCGTCATGGTTTTCCACCAATCGGGCATCTGGTTTTGCACCAGATCGCTGTCGAACCCGTCGAGTCGCCAGTGGTTGTCGAAGTAAATCCTGGGTTTCAGCAAACTCGCTATCGATTGCTTGAAACAGACCGCGTCCATCTGCTGAGAGCGGGCCAGCTGTACAGCCTGAGCGAAGACCGACTGCTGCGCGACAACCTGCCGGGCAAGCAGCAGGCTGAGAAAATTGCCGTCCATCAGGGTGTATTGCCATTGCAAGATGGGGGTGGGTTCGGTGGGGCTTGCCTGCCCGGTGCTGACGCCGTCGCCCAAACGTCCTCTGTACTTGGGTTCAGTCACTCGCTGAACAAGGGCGTCATTCAACTGTTTCAATGAGGCAAATGCTTCCAGCCCGTCATGGGGCGTAAACAGCAGGACATCTTCCAGCTCTTCCAGGTCAAGCTGGACCGGCGCATCACGAAGACGCCGGGCAATGGCAAACGCACCGTAAAGCGACAGCGAGGGGCCGTCGCCGTCTTGTGCCGACAGGCTGTAAACACTGTGCGGCTGTAAGTCTGCGAGACCTGCGGTCGCATTTGTGGCACATGGCCCAAGGGCGGCCGAAAGCAGGCTGTAGTGCCCGGTCGTCATCTTTCCCAAGGCGATCAGCACCGCACATTCGGATGTCAGGCACTCGATCTGCTCAGCGACAAACCGGCTGCTCCGGGTTTCGCCATTCAGCGTCGCAGTGCTCCAGTAGTCTGCAAGTTTAGCGGTGTAGCGCTGCTCCAGTTGCTCGCTGACCTGGGTAAAGAACGCTACAGTCGCTGCCCGCCCCAACGGCTTAATGGCTGGCGGCTCGATGTCAGGCTGCTGTGTGTCAGGCGTTGGGGAACGAGCGTCGAGAGGCGGATGGAGAGCGACTACATCATTGTCGATCCATTGCAAATGGCCGGTGAAATATTCGATCAGGCCAGGGATCAGTGGAACCCTGTGTATGTTGCTACCGTGGTCGAATTCGACCTCGCTGTCACGGTAGGTCAGCCAGGTCGTCTCGACATCCAGCTCGGGTTTGAGCGGGTGCAGCAGGTCACGGGCCAGTTCTTGCGTCGTCTTGCTGAAATCGGGTGGATAGGTATCGCTGGCAAGCGAGGCGGGTAGAGGTGGGGCTGATGTGGTGAGCGGTAAGTTCATGGTGCCGATTCGTCTGCATGATGGATGATCCGCTCGAGGCAATGGCCAGGCGGTTCATTTCATATAGTCAGGGTTGGCGGCAAGGCGCTGTCGGGCGTGGCTTGTCGATGCTTGTGGCATCGTCGATGCGCAAAGTAGGACCGATCTTCGGGCTGCAGCCCTGGCAGGGCGAGAGGCGAGGCCTGAAACCGGGTATGAGGAGGAATTCATCACAACGCCACTCAATGGTTTCAGGCCCCGCAGGGAGCAATCTAAGCTGTTGCCGCCCGTTTGGCAAAGCGCGAAAGCACTATTCGATCAAGCACCCAGACAAACAGCATCGAAATGCCCACCAGAGGGAACAGTACTCCCAGCGCAATCATCACCACGGTCGCGGTTTTCCAGCGTGGCAGGTCGTGGCGCAACGGCGGCACACCCAGCCCGCTCTGAGGTCGGCGTTTCCACCAGATCACCAGCCCGCTGACCGAACTGAGCAACACCAGCAGGCACACCAGCAGGATCAGCAACTGGTTGACCCAGCCGAAAAACTTGCCTTCATGCAGCATCACGCCCAGCTCGGTGGCTTTGGACACTGCGCTGTAATCGACATAACGGACATCGGCCAGCACCTTGCCAGTGTACTGATCGATGTGCAGCGTTGCGTCATCGCGCGGGTCGTCGGCGAACACCGACACGGTAAACACGCCATCGGCGGTCTTGGGCTGAGTGATGCTGTAACCCGGCACGATTTCTCTGGCGCGTGCAATGTCTACGACCTTTTGCAGCGACACGGTCGGCGCAGCCGGTGCGCTGGACATGTGCATGTGGTCCATGTGCTCGGCGTGTTCACCGGCCGAAACCGGCATCGGTGTGTTCTCCATTGCCCACGGCACGGTTTGCACGCTGGCATTGTTCAGCTCGCCAGCCTGCTTGTCGGACTTGGGGACGTCAGTCCACATGGCTGCCGGGAAGGTATTCCACACCGCGGCGTATTGCTTGCCCCACATGCCGGTCCAGGTCATGCCGCTCAACAGCATGAACAGCAGCAATAATGCACCCCAGAAGCCGGTCACTGCGTGCAGATCGCGCCACAGCACGCGCCCTTTGGCGGTCAGGCGCGGCCAGAACACACCCGCCGCCGAGCGACCCCTGGGCCACCACAGATAAAGGCCTGAGACCACCAGTACGATGCCCCAGCCCGCCGCCAGCTCGATGAGCCGGTCGCCCAGTGTGCCGATCATCAGTTCGCCATGCAGTGCACGGGCAATGGCTTGCAGGTTTTGCTTCGCGTCCTGAGTGCCAAGCACTTCGCCGCGATAAGGATCAATGAAGACATTCACCTCCTGACCCTGCTCGCTGACCACAAACTGCGCGCTGCCGCTGGCACTCGTCGGTGGGAAATACTTGCCGATGGTGGCTTGTGGATAAGTATTCAGCACCCTCTGTTGCAGCTCGTCGGCACTGAGGCGATGCTCGGCCGGTGCCACGTTCAGCAGGTCGCTGTACATCAGGTTGTCCAGCTGCGGCTTGAACAGGTAGATGATCCCGGTCAGCGACAGGAGGATCATGAACGGCGCGACGAACAGCCCGGCGTAGAAATGCCATCGCCAGGCCAGGTTATAAAAAGAGACAACAGGTTTGGACACGTTCAACACTCCCCAGTAGGGATTACACAGCACAAATCGCGCGCAGCCCTGGGCCACGCGCGATCGTGAAATCTTTTTTGCGGTTATGCCGTGATGAACGTTGGCGGCGCCCGGCTTCGGGCGTTGGGGAAAATCGATTTGCGTGCATGGCCGTGCAGTGGCGCCAGCGCGAAGAAGTCACCGGGCCTTGGCGGGGGCGCCGCAACCAGCTCCACTACCTGGGGCAGCGCCGGGCAACTGAACAGCAGGGTGCAATAACCGCATTTGGCCCACAGCGCGTGATCGCTCATGCCGGTGTCGGCAGGCATGGCGTGCTCGCTGCCGTGGTGGGCGTGGCTGTCGGCAGACATGTCCATCGTGGCTGGGATGGACATGGACATGCCGGCGTGCTGATCCATCGGCATCGACTGGGAAACCAGTGGGCCGATAAAGATCATCAACATGGCGAACAGGCTCAGCCATGCGCCCCGGTAGTGACGGGGCGCGGGTGGTCTGTCGTTGCGGCGTGTGGCGCTCAATCTGAACGGTTACTCAGTGCTGGTGTTCCGGAGCCTGCTTTTGTACCACGACCTGCACCTCTACATCGCCTGCCTTTTCAAAATGCAGGGTCATCGGGAAGCGCTGGCCGACCCTCAGTTTCGAGCGATCCTTGAGGTCCAGCAGCATCACATGCCAGGCCATCGGCGCGAAACTCACTTTTGCCCCTGCCGGAATATCGACCGCCTCAACATGCTGCATCTTCATCAGCCCGTCGGCGTGTACATGCTCATGCAATTGCGCCTGCCCGGCGATGGGCGTGTCGACACCGATCAGCCGGTCGGCGCTGTCGCCTTTGTTCTCGATAATGAAATACGTCGCCACAGTGGGCGCATTGGGCGGCAACTCCATCGACCACGGATGGCCAATCAGCAGCGACCCTGCCTTGTACTCATGGGCCTGGGCGAAGCAGGCCGGCAGCAAAAATGCGGCCAGCAGGAGTGCTTTTTTGAGCATGGGGGTGATTCTCCGGTGGCGTTCAGGTGTTTTAGGCAAGAGGGACGGACAAGCGTGCTATTTCGTTCAGCGCTGCCCTTACGAGCAACCCGACTCCTGAATCCTCTTCAAGACACGCATCCAGATAATTGGCCATATCTTCAGGTGTCTTCAAATAGTCGACGGTATCGAACGGTGTCGTCTCCTTGTTCATGGTTGCTCCCTTTCACAGAGCTCTCTAAATCTCGTGCCAATGCTCCGCGTTGGCATGCATTTCGTGAGGCTCTGCTTCCCCCATCAAGATCGGACGCAGAGCGTCCGGAAATGCATTCCCACGCTGGAGCGTGCGGAACGAGAACTATCGTGGTTTTGGGCTGGTTTCAGCAAGCCCCAACACCCCAAGTACCTCATCCACGCTCCACAAAATCCTGTCCACGTCAGGCAACTGCGGGCGTTTCAGGATGAGGACGGGCAGGCCGCGTTCGCGGGCGACGTCCAGTTTGGGTTCGGTGGAGCTGCTGCCGCTGTTTTTGCTGATCAGCACGTCGATATTGCGTTGTTCAAACAGTTGGCGTTCGTCTTCCAGCACAAACGGACCGCGCGCGCCGATCACTTCGCAGCGGTCGTTGCCGGGGTAGCTGTCCAGTGCACGCAGTGTCCAGAACTGATGTTTCGGGATTTCATTGAGATGCTGCAAGGGCTCGCGACCCAGCGTGAACAGCGGGCGCTTGAAAGGGGCCAGTGCCGTGACCAGCGCTGACCAGTCGGCCACTTCGCGCCAGTCATCGTCGGGGCCGGGCTGCCATGCCGTGCGGCGCAAGGCCCAGCAGGGAATGCCAGCAATCCGGGCCGCCAGCGCGGCATTGCGGCTGATCTGCGCGGCATACGGATGGGTAGCATCAAGCAGCAGATCAACACCCTGGTCGCGAATGTACTGCGCCATGCCCTCTGCGCCGCCGTAGCCGCCGACTTTCAACTGACAGGCCAGATCGGTCGGCACCCGGCCAACGCCCGCCAGGCTGTAGATGTGCTCAGGCCCGAGCTTGCGTGCAATCGCCAGCGCTTCGGTAATGCCGCCCAACAGCAGAATTCGTTTCATGTGTGTTCCTTCGATAACGCAACGCCTGCCTGACCGACGACCCCGCCCTGACGGTCGATGGCGAACACCTCGACCTCAACAGTGGCAGGCACCACGCTGCGGGCAAACGCCAGTGCATGACGACACACTTCATCGCCCAGCGGCACGCCCGCCGCCGCGCACATCGCCAGCGCCCGCTGGCTGGTATTGGCGTGAAGAATCTGTTGCTGCAAGGCCGCGTCCGCGCCGACCTGCGCCGCCCAGAGCGCCAGTTGCGGCAGGTCGATGCTTGAATGGCGGCTGTGCAGGTCCATGTGCCCGGCGGCCAGTTTGCTGATCTTGCCGAAGCCGCCGCACAGGCTCAACTTATCCACAGGCACCTTGCGCAGGTGCTTGAGTACCGCGCCCACGAAGTCGCCCATCTCGATCAGGGCGATATCCGGAATGTTGTAGACGCGGCGCATGGTGTCTTCGCTGGCATTGCCGGTGCAGGCGGCGATATGCCGATAGCCATTGGTGGTGGCGACGTCGATGCCTTGATGGATAGAGGCGATGTAGGCCGCGCAGGAAAACGGCCGGACGATCCCGCTGGTGCCCAGAATCGACAATCCGCCGAGAATGCCGAGACGCGGGTTCATGGTCTTGAGCGCCAGCGCTTCGCCGCCCTCGACGCCAATCGTGACCTCGAAACCACCGCTGTAGCCGAGTTCTTCTGCCAGCCGCAGAAGGTGCTCGGTCATCATGCGTCGAGGCACCGGGTTGATGGCCGGCTCGCCCACCGCCAGCACCAGACCGGGGCGGGTTACGCTGCCCACACCTGCGCCCGCCACGAAACGCACGCCGGGGGCCGCTTCCTGCCTGACGCGGGCAAACACCAGTGCGCCGTGGGTGACGTCGGGGTCGTCACCGGCATCCTTGAGCGTTCCGGCTTCGGCGAAGTTATCCACACGCCGGCAGAATTCCAGGCGCATCTGCACCTGCTTGCCCTTGGGCAACACAATCTCCACCGCATCGCTTATCTGCCCACTGAGCAGCAATCGCGCTGCCGCCAGGCTGGTCGCGGTCGCGCAACTGCCGGTGGTCAGGCCGCTGCGCAGCGGGGCCGGTTGTTCGGCGGTCTCTTCGCGCATCAGGGTTTGACTACGTCCAGCAGAGTGATCGGCAGTGCTTGACGCCACGTGTCGAACTCGCCGAGAGGCTGGGCATGCGCGACGTGAATGCGCGTCAGTTCGCCGCCATGCCGCTCGCGCCAGGCCATCAGTGCGACCTCGCTTTGCAGGGTCACGGCGTTGGCCACCAGTCGTCCGCCGGAGCGCAGTTGCTCCCAGCAGGTTTCCAGCACGCCGATACGCGTGACGCCGCCGCCGATGAAAATCGCATCCGGGCGTTCCAGGCCGTTCAGCGCCTGAGGTGCACTGCCGCGCACCAGTTGCAGGCCGGGCACGCCCAGCGCATCGCGATTGAATTCAATCAGTTGCTGACGACCCTCGTCGGCCTCGATGGCCATGGCCCGACAGGTCGGATGAGCCCGCATCCATTCGATGCCGATCGAGCCGCAGCCCGCCCCCACATCCCAGAGCAATGCGCCTGGCACCGGGGCAAGGCGGGCGAGGGTGATGGCGCGCACATCGCGCTTGGTCAACTGGCCGTCATGCTCGAACGCACTGTCTGGCAAACCGGCCAGCGTGCTCAGGCGAATGGCGCTGGCATCGGCGCGACAATCGATAGCGACAAGATTGAGCGCAGCGATTTCAGGATTGCCCCATTCGCTGGCCAGCCCTTCGACACGCCGCTCCGCTTCACCGCCCAGATGCTCCAGCACGGTCATGCGGCTGGGGCCCAAGCCTCGCTCGCGCAGCAGACCGGCGATCACGGCTGGGCTACTGCCGTCATTACTCAGCACCAATAGGCGCACGCCGTGATGGAAATGCGCGTTCAGCGCGGCCACCGGCCGGGCAACCACCGACAACGTGACGACTTCCTGCAACGGCCAGCCAAGGCGTGCAGCTGCCAGTGAATAAGAGGAGGGCGCGGGCAGGATGCGCATTTCTTCGATGGCGACCACACGCGCCAGGCTGGCACCGACGCCGAACAGCATGGGGTCGCCGCTGGCCAGTACACAAATCTCGGCACCGCGCTGCTCCAGCACCGGGTTCAGCGAGAACGGGCTTGGCCATGCACGCCGTTCGGCGCCAATGCAGGGCGGCAGCAACGCCAGCTGGCGCGGGCTGCCGAACACCTGATCGGCGTGCAGCAGCGCGTGCCGGGCGTTCTTTCCCAGGCCCTTGTAACCGTCTTCTCCGATTCCCACGACTGTCAGCCACGGCGACATGTACACACCTCAATCCGAACTTCCGACAGAGCGCCTTTTCATGCCTGCGGACAAAGCAGGCATAATACCGCGCCCGACGGGGTACAAGTGCTCTAATCCGTTTTCCAGCCAGTTCATACCGGGTGATCCATTGAACGAGCAGCAGTCCGTTCGCACATCGTCTGTAACGCTACGCCCCTCGGCCTGTCCGGGGTTGCTGCGTATCGTCCCGGCGCTGGACGGTGGAATCTGCCGGATCAAACTGGCGGGTGGCGTCATCACCAGCGCGCAGGCGCTGGCGGTTGCACAGGCTGCGCAGACTTATGCACAGGGCGTGATCGAAGCCACCAACCGCGCCAATCTGCAGATTCGCGGCATTGGCGCTGATCATGATGGCCTGATTGAAACGCTGATGGCCGCAGGGCTCGGCCCGGCCAACCCTGCCAGTGACGATGTGCGCAACCTGATGCTCAGCCCGACCGCCGGGCTGGATCCGCACATGCTGTTCGATGCCTGGCCATTGGCTGCGCAGATTCTGCGAGCGCTGGAAAACCACCCGCGCTTTCAAGAGCTGTCGCCCAAGTTTGCCCTGTCGCTGGATGCCGGTGAAGCGCTGGTTATGCTGGAGCATCCACATGACGTCTGGTTATCGGCGCTGAAGACGGGCGACGAGGTGCTGCTGGCGTTCGGGCTGGCGGGTTGTCCGGCCAGTGATCGACCGCTGGCCGCTGTACCGCCGGCGGCTGGAGAGGCGTTGGTTGTCGCGTTGCTGGAGCTGTTCCTCGATCTGGCTCGCCCGGAGCACACCCGGATGCGGCACTTGCTGGCCGAGCTGTCCACAGACGCGCTGCTGCGCCAGCTGTCTACTCGGCTGAGCTGCCCGGTGCGGGTTGATGACGCGGTTACCGGCTGGCAGCGCCCGGCAGTTCAGGGCAATCGGCATATCGGTGTTTATCCACAGGCGCAGTCAGGCCTGGTGGCGGTCGGTGCCGTGGTGCCGCTGGGTCGTCTGACCGCGCCCATGCTCGCTGCGGTGGCGCAGCTGGCGACCGATCATGGCGACGGCACCTTGCGATTGACGCCCTGGCAAAGCCTGCTGCTGCCCAACGTGCCGGCCGAGCGTGCGGCAGCCGTGATGGCGGCGCTGCAGGCAGCAGGCCTGATCTGTTCGGCCGAACAGCCGCTGGCGCAGATCGTGGCGTGCACCGGGT
Organism: Pseudomonas sp. CFBP2511; assembly: GCF_030209255.1. Classification (NCBI taxonomy): domain Bacteria; kingdom Pseudomonadati; phylum Pseudomonadota; class Gammaproteobacteria; order Pseudomonadales; family Pseudomonadaceae; genus Pseudomonas; species Pseudomonas sp. CFBP2511. The sequence goes on from NZ_JARVSI010000024.1 coordinate 11,702, forward strand.
CTGCCGGATGTGCAAAGGGGCTGGCCGACACCAAGGCCGATGCCCTGCAACTGGCCAGCGGCCTGGCTGTCAGTCAGGCCGTGCACTTGAGCGGTTGCACACGTTCGTGTGCCGCTGCTCACGTGGCGCCGGTGACGTTGCTGGCTGTTGCGCCCGGCCGCTACGACCTTTATTTTCGCGACGCAACCCACTCCGGTTTCGGTGTGCTGCGCGCGCGTGACCTTACTATTGAAGCAGTCGGTGCGCAGTTGAACGCCGACTCACGGAGCAGCATTGCATGATTGATTACATCCGCGATGGTCAGGAGATATATCGCAACTCCTTCTCGATCATTCGCGCCGAAGCGCGCCTGGACACGATCCCCGCCGACCTGGAAAAACTCGCTGTGCGCGTGATCCATGCCTGCGGGATGGTCGAAGTCATCGAAGACCTGCGCTTCTCGCCGGGTGCCGGTACCGCCGGGCGCAACGCCCTGGCCGCCGGTGCGCCGATCCTTTGCGACGCACGCATGGTTTCCGAAGGCATCACCCGTACCCGATTGCCTGCCAACAACCCGATCATCTGCACATTGCACGATGACGGTGTGCGCGAAATGGCGCTGGAACTGGGCAATACACGCTCCGCCGTGGCGCTGGAACTGTGGCGTCCGCACCTGGAAGGCAGTGTGGTGGTCATCGGCAACGCGCCGACCGCGCTGTTCTACCTGCTGGAAATGCTCGATGCCGGCGCGCCGAAACCCGCGCTGATTCTCGGCTTCCCGGTCGGTTTTGTCGGCGCTGCCGAGTCCAAGGCCATGCTCGCTGCCGACAGCCGCGGCGTGCCATTCGTGATCATGCAGGGCCGTCGTGGCGGTAGCGCCATGGCTGTGGCCGCTGTCAATGCACTGGCCACGGAGATCGAATGATGCAGGCGCGCGGTCGATTGATTGGCCTGGGCGTCGGTCCCGGCGACCCGGAACTGATTACCGTCAAAGCCTTGCGCCTGCTGCGTGAGTCGCCGGTGGTGGCGTACTTCGTGGCCAAGGGCAAAAAGGGCAACGCGTTCGGCATCATCGAAGCGCACCTGCAGGACGTTCAGACCTTGATGCCGCTGATCTACCCGGTCACCACCGAGGCATTGCCAGCGCCGTTGTCGTACGAGAAAGTCATCAGTGACTTCTACGACACGTCCAGCCTTCAAGTGGCTGCGCATCTGGATGCCGGGCGTGATGTGGCGGTGATCTGCGAAGGCGACCCGTTCTTCTACGGCTCTTACATGTACCTGCACGACCGCCTGGCCGAGCGCTACGAGGCTGAAGTGATTCCGGGTGTGTGCTCGATGCTCGGTGGCGCGTCGGTACTGGGCGCGCCGTTGGTGTATCGCAACCAGAGCCTGTCGGTGCTGTCCGGTGTGCTGTCCCATGACGATCTGAAACGCAAGCTGGCCGATGCCGATGCTGCGGTGATCATGAAACTGGGTCGCAACTTCCACAAGGTCCGCGAAGTGCTGACCGAGCTGGGCATGGCCGGGCGTGCGCTGTATGTCGAGCGCGCGACCATGAGCAACCAGAAAATAGTGCCGCTGGATCAGGTCGATCCAATGTCTTCGCCGTACTTTTCGCTGATTATCGTTCCTGGTGACAGGTGGCAAGGCTGATGACTCCCAACACTCCGGCCATCGTCATTCTCGGTAATGGCAGTCTCGCTACGGCAAAGCGCATTCAGCAGCTGTTTCCTGATGCGCTGATTCATGGCCTGGCCGAGCGCGTGCAGGGCGCTGACAATACGTACAGCGAGTTCGGTGCCACGCTGCGTCAGTTGTATCAGCAGAACACGCCGATCATTGCCCTGTGTGCCGCCGGCATCGTGATTCGCACCCTGGCCCCGCTGTTGCTGGAAAAGGGCGTCGAGCCTCCGGTGCTGGCTGTGGCTGAGGACGGCAGCGCCGTGGTGCCGCTGCTGGGCGGTCTGGGCGGGGTCAATGTCATGGCGCGCAGCATTGCCTGCGGGCTTGGCGTTGCACCGGCCATTACCACCAGCGGCGAATTGCGCTTCGGCACGTGTTTGCTCAACCCGCCCAGCGGCTATGCATTGGGCGATCTGGAGCTGGGCAAACGTTTTGTCTCCGACCTGCTCTCCGGTGAGCCGGTGCGCATCGAAGGCGAGGCCCCGTGGCTGGCTCGGGCGCAATTGCCCGAAGACCCGCAGGCCGAGCTGGCGATTCATGTTGGCTGCGCCCTACGTGAGCCTGCGGCCAATGAATTACTGATTTACCCGCGCAGTGTGCTGGTCGCCGTCAGCGAAATGACCGCTGAACTGGCTGCACATGTGCGTACGGCATTGCGCGACTCGAACATTGCCGAGCAATCCCTGGCCTGCCTGCTGGCCAGCGAAGAGCAGATGGCCAGCGCGCTGCTGCACCAGGCCGCCAGCGAGCTGGGGGTCCCGGTACGCTTCGACAAGGCCGGGTCGGCCAGTGAAATGGCCTCCAGCGCTGTGCCGCAACTGCTGCCGCCACTCAGCGTCGGCAGCGACATGGCGATTGCCGTGGCGACGCAACCGCTGAACGTGCAACAGATTGGCCGTGGTCGCGGTCGCCTCGCCGTCATCGGCCTTGGCCCCGGTGCAGCCGAGCTGATGGTGCCTGCGGTCAAAACCGAGCTGGCACGCGCCAATGACGTGCTCGGTTATGAAACCTACGTACGCATGGCCGGGCCGTTTCGTGCCGATCAGGTGCTGCACTGCACCGACAATCGTGAAGAAATGCAACGTGCCCGGCATGCCTTCGAACTGGCGGCTCAAGGCCGCTCGGTGGTCGTGGTGTCGTCCGGTGATCCGGGGGTTTTCGCCATGGCTTCAGCGGTGCTTGAAGCGTTGCATGAGTCGGATAATCCTCACTGGCATGCGGTCGAGCTGGAGATTCTGCCAGGTGTCTCGGCTTCCCTGGCAACTGCCGCTCAGGCGGGTGCGCCGCTGGGGCACGATTTCTGCGTGCTGTCGCTGTCCGACAACCTCAAGCCCTGGGACATCATCGAAAAGCGTCTGGACCTTGCCTGTCAGGCCGATCTGGCGCTGGCGTTCTACAACCCGATATCCCGCTCCCGACCTTGGCAACTGGGGCGTGCGCTGGAAATCGTTCGTCAGCATCGGCTTCCCGAAACGCCCGTGACATTGGGGCGTGACGTTGGGCGTCCGGGTCAGACATTGCGTGTGATCACGCTGGGCGAACTGACCCCGGATCAGGTGGACATGCGCACCATGGTGCTGATCGGTTCATCGCTGACCCGCACCTTCCCTCGTAACAGCGGTGGCAACTGGGTCTATACGCCGCGTTGGTATGGCGCGAAACCTACAGCCTGAGCCTGCTGGCTTGTCATACCGGTGGCGTCCGGTTGTGGGAAAACGCTGAATTCCTCACGTAAACGCGCGATATGCAAGCCGGACTTCCTGCCTGCGTATCGCGCGAATCAATCGCTTGTGAGCTATCCCCCCTTGTAGTCCATTTCGTTGTATGCCCGTGGAATGCTCTGTGGTGCCCGATCTGTCGGGGGATCACGTGCAGCTCGACCTGTTGCTTCTTCACAACAACCTGCAATCTGGCGATTTGACGCAGACATTTATCGACACAGGGCGGCGCTTCCAGGCAGTCCGTTTTATTTCGTTAGTCTTGCTCCTGTCCATCGGGACGCATGAATTAACGGACTAATGAAATGAAAAAGGAAACCCCTATGAGCACCACCGATAACCTTGATTACCTCGCTGCCTGTGAACTGGCTGACTGCTCCCCGCAATTGGCCGCCTTTGCAGCTGCTCGCAATACCCCATCGCGTCTGGTGGGCGGCGATGCGACGGATGCAGCCGGAAGTGATGAGGGCGCTACAGCCGCAGTCGTCGCAGGCGGCCTGATCGCCTTTGCCGAAGGCGTGTCGCGTCAGAGCAAGGACGACGTCATGAACTCCTTTCTGTTCGCCACCCTGGTGGCCAAAAAAGCGTTCGACGCCGAAACCCAGGGCGATCAGTGGTACGACAAATTCAATGAAGTGCTTTCCAAGCTCGGCTGGCTGTCCACTCACTGGAACTACTCGCGTTACAGCGCTACCCAGCAACGCTTTAGCATGGACGAGGTCGGTCTCGAGATTCTCGGTTCGGCCATCACCGCCGCTGCATTGCCTGGCCCTGCCTCGCTGTTGATGCTCAAGGTCGCCGCTGATGCCGTTGCCGCCCTGAGTGCCAAAAAAGAGCCGCTGCGCCTGTTCGAGAGCCAGACCAAAGCGCACCGTGGCGGCAGTTTTCGTATCGCCTCATGCATCGAGTCGGCAGATGGCACCGTCAATCTGGCCATGGGCGCAGTCACCTTTCAGACCGACAGCGAAGTCACCAATGTTCTGTTCTGGGAATGGCAGGACACCAACGTCAAAACCTGGAAGGGCGAGGACAGTCTGGTGCTGAACACCAGCCTGTATGCACGCCATCGCGAGCTGATTCAGCAACGTCTGGGCGATAACGCCAAGAGTGCGATCGACGCGTTCGAGATCTGAACGGATTATTTGCGGAGACGCGTGTCGTCTCCGCTTCCGGGATAAAAGGAATTTTCCCATGAAGCAGGAACTGAACGCTGGGGTGGTCAACGCGGGTTGTCTGCTGTTTTTTCCTGAGCGGACTCAGACGGCCTTGCGCAGCGATGTCATGGACTCAATGCTGTATGTGCAGTTGGCCGCATCGAAGAAACACCCGAAATTTGCCAGCCTCGATAAATGGAATGAAACCTGGCTGGCTGCGGCGATGAGCTTTGGCTGGATGCTGAAAGCCAGCGAGCATGTCAGTGAGCCGTTGAAGGCAGACGCTGCCGAGACAATATGGAGCAGTGTTCGTCGAGCGCTTGCCGTGTCAGTCACACCAGCAGAACTTGACCGTGCGGAGCGGTCATTGCGCCAGACTTGCGCTAAGCCTTCCGGAAATCCGGCGATTCGATTGCTGGTTGGCCAGGTGCTTGAGCAGGGGGCGGATCATGTCGGACGGGCGCAGACCGTCGTGGCTGTGCAAACAGGTTTCATCGACGAGCAGCATAACCTGACGCTGGTACAACTGCATTTTGTCACCCGTCAGCCGCTGAGCGATGGCTTTCTGTTCGATGTCCTTGAGCCTGCCAGTACGGTTGGCAACATTGGCCTGACCTTCTACTCCCTGCACCTGATGGATCTTGTTTATCTACAGTTCCGCGACAAGATCAGCTCGGCGCTGGCAACCAGGCGTGCCGGTCTTATCGAGACGTTACTGGAGGTTGCGGATGCCTGAGCACGATGAAAGCCTATTGTCAGGCAATAATCTGGTGTCCTTTGCTCAAAACGTCCGCCCGGCTTTGCGGCAGGACATTCTGGACTGCCTCCACCATGCCAGGCTTGTTGCCGATGATCTCCATTCCCCGCGTCAGGCCTGGCGTTCGTGGCTGGACGTCTACCAGCGAACAATTTCTGCCACAGGCGGGCAGCCTGACGCACGGGTTGAAGAGGCACTGCTAAAAATCCATCGTTTCCGGGATATCGGCACGCTGCGGCTTCCCGTTGTCAGTAACTCCGTTGAGCTTCGCCAGTTATACCAGCGCTCACTCGACAGTCTTCTGGCCAGTGGGCATGCGCAGACATTTTTCAGCAACTGGTTTGTTTCAGGTCGCTTTGAAAGCTTTCAGGTCATTCCCTGTGCAATGCAAAGCGAAGAGGAGGCAACGATCATGCTGTGCAGTATGCAGATGAAAACCCTGGCACTCAGGCCCGCGCTCTACTTCTGGCAAATACTGGGAGGGGAAATGCTGGTGCACACCGTCGGTACGGCGTTCCGCTTCAATCGCCAGCGCTTTGAACCGTTTCGCCAGATGGTTCAGGACACCCTGTCTGATCGCGCTACAGCCGAAATCATCGGTTTGTAACGAGTGATCAGGTGCCCATGGAAGGGAGCAAAAAAAATGAGTACAGACACAGATAACGCCGCTTATCTGGGCAATATCCCCAGTATCGTGGCGTTTCTTCCGGGGTTATCGAGCGAAGAGCGCACCGACCTTCAGGACGTGCTGCTGGATGCGCAATTGTTCGCCGGCAAACAGTTCGATTTCAAGACGCAGTGGAGCAGCTGGATGCATTACTACCGCAGTCGGCTCAAGGCGCGCGGCATAAAGCAAACAGGAGTGATCCTGGGGGACTCGCTGGTCGTGAGCAACGTTGACGATTTGCTACAGGCGACCTTCAAGGTAAGCAACCCTGAAGATCGCAAGCGTCTTGGTGGCATGGTGCAACGTGGCTTCAGTGCGATAGGTATGAGTCAGGCCGCGCAGGCTTATTTTCAAAACGGTTTCGATCAAGGCCGTCTGGGCAGTTTTCAGGTCGTACCCTGTGAAAAGTATGAGCCGAACCGGACACTTCTTTTGCTGTGCAGTCTGCACTTGAGTGTCGACGACCACGCCCCGGGTACGCGAAGGCTGCTGTTCCACTTCAAGGGCGGCAGTTACACCTTTGACAGGAATATCTACGCAGCCCATCGAGACAACGTGGCGCGTTATCTGGATGGCAAAGCCCACAGTATGGTGCGTTCGGCGTCTATCTGAGGCTGATCAGGGCAGCAGATAGCCCCTGATGCCGGTGAAGATGATTTGCGCAGCCAGCGCACAGACGAACAACCCCATCAAGCGGCTGACAATCTGCAGGCCCTGATCACCGAGAATACGTTCGATACGGTTGGCGAGATACAGCACCACCCCGACTGTCAGGCTGGCCAGGGCGATACTCAGGATGGCCGTGAGCTTGTCGTCCCAATGCGGCTGACTGACGCCCATGACCAGCAGCGCGCCGATGGTACCGGGGCCTACGGTCAGCGGGATGGTCAACGGAACAATGGTGACGTCCTGCTGGACGTTATCGGTCTGGACCGCAGACTTGCCCTGGGCCATGCCCAGTGCCGAAATGAACAGCACGCTGCCGGCACCAATCCGGAACGCATCCACGGTGATCCCGAAAATATCGAAAATGAATCGGCCGAACAGATAAAGCAGCACACTGGACACCAGCGTCGCCAACGCCACCTTCCAGGCCAGGCGCCGCTGTTCCTTGCGCGAGTGACCACGCGTGAGGCTGATGAAGCAGGAAAGAACGAAAAACGGGCTGTAAAGCACCAGCATTTTCAGATAGACGCTGAACAACACGTGAAGCATGGCTTCGACTCACAGCAGCAGGTGGATGGCATCGGCAGTCTATCAGGCCACAGGCCTCTCCCGTCGCCGTCAGTTTTGCCGATAGTGCTCGCCATCCGACGTCAGCCCACGGGCCTTGTCACGGTGCGCCACCCAGTGCTCGACCAGTTCGCGCAACTGGGACAGTTCGATGGGCTTGGCCATGTGGCCGTCCATGCCGGCCTGGCGCGCGCGGTCCTTGTGCTCGGTGAGAATATGCGCGGTCAGGGCCACGACCGGTGTGCGTACCCGCTGGTTGCCGACTTCCCAGGCACGCAGTTGTTCGGTGGCCGAGAAACCGTCGAGTATCGGCATTTCGCAGTCCATCAGCACCAGATCATAACGCTGCGCTTTCATGGCGCGCAGCGCTTCTTCACCATTGCTGGCGGTGTCCGGGTTCAGATTGAGCTTGCCGAGCATGCCGCGAATCACTTTGGTCGAAATACTGTTGTCTTCGGCCACCAGAATGCGGAAGTCGCCGGGCACGCTGACCGGCGGGGGCATGGCCGGGCCGGGTTTGGCTAAAACAACGCCTTTGTTCAGTTGGGTCAGCTCATCTGCCAGCGTGGTCTTGAGCGTATAGCCCGCCACCGGTTTGGCCAGAATACGTTTGATGCCGCAATTGCGAGCAATGATCTTGGTGGGCGCATTGCTGATGCCGGTGAGCATGATCAGCAGAATGTCGTGATTGAGGCTGGGGTCTTCCTTGATCTTGGCGGCCAGTTGCATGCCGGTCATGCCGGGCATGTTCTGGTCGAGCAGGACTACATCGAAGTAGTCGCGCAAGTGCGCCTTGGTCCTGAGCAGCGCCAGCGCTTCCTTGCCCGATGCCACGGCGCTGACATTCAAGCCCCAGGCGCTGCATTGCTGGACGAGCACTTTACGGCAGGTGTCGTTGTCATCGACCACCAGCACGCGGGCATCCTTCAGCGGGCTGTCCAGGTCGATGGTCGGCTGTTCAAGCAGCTTTGCGTCCAGCGGCAGGTTCAGCCACAGCGTATTACCCGGCGTGCCACTGTTCTGGATACCGAATTCGCCGTCCATCAATATGATCAACTGGCGGGCGATGACCAGCCCCAGATGGCCGCCAAGTCTGCTGCTGGCCAGAAAGTTTCTGCTGTGCAGTTCGGCGTGAAGCAGCTCGTCGCGCTCTTCGTCGGAGAGCGATTCGCCGCTGTCCTGAACCGAAATGCGCAAGCGCGGCTGTCCGCTCTTGGAAGACTCAAGCGCAACGCCGAGCAGGATTTCGCCTTCGTCGGTCTTTTTCAGGGCATTTTCCAGCAGGCTCAGCAGCGTCTGGCGCAGGCGAGTCGGGTCGCCGCTGATCACGCGTGGCACCTGGGGCTGGATCTGGCTGATCAGTTCGACCTGTTGCTGCTCGGCCTTGGCGCGGAAGATATTCAGACAGTCTTCGACCAGCGCACTGATATCGAACTGTACGTCGTCCAGTTCGATCTGCCCTGATTCGAGCTTGGTGATGTCCAGAATCTCGTTGATCAGCGTCAGCAGTTCGTTGCCGGCACTGTGAATGGTCTGCACATAGTCGCGCTGCTTGACCGACAACGGCGTGCCGAGCAGCAGTTCGGTCATGCCCAGTACGCCGTTCATGGGGGTGCGGATCTCGTGGCTGATCTTGGCCAGAAATTCGGCTTTGGCGTTGATTTCAGCGGTACTGGCTGCCTGATCCCGGCTGACGCTGAAACGGTCTTCGGTAATGCTGCGATAACGTTCGCTGAGTGCCAGGCTCATCAGCAGGCCGCTGATACAGAAGACGCAGAGCAGCGCGAGTATCAACCATTGCGGCGGCACCAGACTCAGCCACAGCAGACCCGGCAACACCACCATATAGCCGATGTTGAAGGTGATCATGCCCAGAACGAACAGGCGTGCCGAACGATAGCCCTTTTGCCAGTGCCACATCGACACAGCAAGGATACTCAGCGTGGTCAGGGACACCAGAACGAAGGTCAGCGCGTTGATCGGCAGCGTAGCGTCGAACACCACCAGCAGTGCGCCAATGCCCATGAGCACGGCGTTGCCCAGTAGCAGGCGATCCAGTGTGCGGGCGTTGCGGTGCACGAAGAAACAATAGGTGTAGATCAGGCCCGCGACGGCGGCCAGCAGCAACGCAACGTGCGCGCTGGGTGTCTGGGCGATGTGCCACGGGTCTATAGGGCGAAGCAGGTTGAGCAGCAGCAGGGCGCTGAGCCCTAGCATTGATTCGCAGGCCGCCAGCCACAGGTTGCTGCGCGAACGCGTGTGCGCGTAGCGGGTCAGGTTCTGCACGATCAGCATTGCCAGCGCACCAAAAAGCAGGCCGAACAGAAACGGTTCGGTCTCGTCGGCAGCGCTCTGTATGGCGGGCTCGAGGGTAATGCTGGGGCGCATTTTCTGAGAGGAAACAAGCCTCAGGTAGATATCCAGAGAGGCCGCGCTTTGCGGGATCGGCAGCAGGAAATCATTGGAGGGCAGGCGCTGATCTTCTGTAGGCACGGCGTTGCCGGTGCGCAGATGATCGATCTGTTGATCGCCATCCATGACGTACATGTCGGCGCTGGCAAGGTCTGGGGCAAAGATACGCACCAGTTGCTCATGCTGGTTGGGATGTAACCTGTAATGCAGCCATACCGCGCTGTCGCGCTCCGCAGCGGCGACGCGTTCAAGTTCGATAGGGCTGAATTGATTCTGATACCGCGCCGAACGGATTTCATCCAGCGACAGGCGTGCCTTTTCGTCGAGCAGCGTCGACCAGCCAGCCCCGTGCTCGGCCTGAGCCGAAAGCATGAACAGCAGGGTCAGCAGTCCGACCGTTGAGGCTATGGCAATCCTGAGCCAGCGCACTATGAAATCCCTTCGTGAATGAATGCCTGGTAAACCGCGAATACCGGGTCAACCGGCCAGCCGCACAACAACAGCTGGCCCGGTCGTTTATTCCTAGTCTTCGCCACGCTCACGGGCAATGGCGCGATAGCCGATGTCCGTGCGGTAGAAACAACCTTGCCAATCAACCTTGGCAGCCAGTGCGTAAGCGTTTTTCTGCGCGCTGCCGACACTGTCGCCCAAGGCTGTGGCACACAGTACACGACCGCCACTGGTCACGACACGGTCATCCTGCAAGGTGGTGCCAGCATGAAAGATCTTGCCTTCCAGTTGCGCAGCCGCATCAAGACCCTCGATGATCGCGCCTTTGGCGTAATCACCCGGATAGCCACCGGCCGCCAGAACGATACCCAGGCTCGGACGCGGGTCCCATTGTGCTTCGACCTTGTCCAGCGCCTGCGCCAGGGCCGCTTCGATCAACAGCACCAGGCTCGATTGCAGGCGCAGCATGATCGGTTGGGTTTCCGGGTCGCCAAAGCGGCAGTTGAACTCGATGACTTTCGGGTTGCCGGCTTTGTCGATCATCAAACCCGCGTAGAGAAAGCCAGTATAGACGTTGCCTTCATCGGCCATGCCGCGCACGGTCGGCCAGATGACCAGGTCCATGACACGCTGATGAACGTCGTCGGTGACTACCGGTGCCGGGGAGTAGGCACCCATGCCGCCGGTGTTCGGCCCGCTGTCGCCGTCGCCGACGCGTTTGTGATCCTGGCTGGTGGCCATTGGCAATACATTTTTGCCATCGACCATGACGATGAAGCTGGCTTCTTCGCCATCCAGAAACTCTTCGATCACCACGCGCGAACCGGCTTCGCCAAAGGCATTGCCCGCCAGCATGTCCCGCACTGCGTCTTCGGCTTCGGTCAGGGTCATGGCGACGATCACGCCTTTGCCTGCAGCCAGGCCATCGGCCTTGATGACGATCGGCGCGCCTTTTTCACGCAGATAAGCCAGTGCTGGCTCGATCTCGGTGAAGTTCTGATAGTCGGCAGTCGGGATCTTGTGGCGCGCCAGAAAATCCTTGGTGAAGGCCTTGGAGCCCTCAAGCTGCGCGGCACCTGCGGTGGGGCCGAAGCAATCCAGGCCACGGCTGCGGAACAGGTCCACGACGCCTGCAACCAACGGCACTTCAGGGCCGACGATAGTCAGCGAAACGTTGTTTTCGGCAAAATCCGCCAGTTGCTCCAGCGCCAGAACGTCGATGGCCACGTTCTCGCACTTGGCCTCGATTGCCGTGCCTGCGTTGCCCGGTGCGACAAACACCTTCTGCACACGTGGGTCCTGAGCGACTTTCCATGCCAGTGCGTGTTCACGACCGCCACTGCCAATGATCAAAACATTCATTTCAAAAACCTCGATGACGCTGATTCTGGAGTACGCGGTGTGTCTGAAAAGATCAATACCGCAATACGAGGTCGTAATGGCGTAGGTGTATGCAAGGCGGATGGGGCTTCGCTGAGCGGAGTTGCCTTCTGGCAATGAGCATCAGCGGAGCCCCATCCAACGCAGCAGACGCCTGCGACAATGCGGCCGTTTTTCTGATTAGTGCCTGAAGTGGCGCATGCCAGTGAACACCATCGCAATGCCCGCTTCATCTGCCGCAGCAATTACTTCGTTGTCGCGCATCGAGCCGCCTGGCTGGATGACGGCGCTGATGCCGACCTTTGCCGCATTGTCGATGCCATCACGGAACGGGAAGAATGCGTCGGAGGCCATGACCGCGCCCTGCACCTGCAAGCCTGCATGCTCGGCCTTGATGGCGGCGATGCGTGCCGAGTTCACACGGCTCATCTGGCCTGCGCCGACGCCGATGGTCTGGCGGTTGCGGGCATAGACGATGGCATTGGACTTGACGTACTTGGCGACTTTCCAGGCGAAGATCAGGTCATGCATTTCGTGTTCGGTGGGTGCGCGTTGGGTCACGACCTTGAGGTCGGCTTCGGTGATCATGCCGATGTCGCGGCTCTGCACCAGCAGACCGCCGTTGACGCGTTTGTAGTCCCAGGCCGGCAGGCGCTCGCTCCACTGGCCGCTGGTCAGCAGGCGCACGTTGGCTTTGCTGGCAATGATGCTGCGGGCTTCGGCGCTGACGCTTGGGGCGATGATCACTTCGACGAACTGACGCTCGACGATGGCCTTGGCCGTTGCAGCGTCCAGTTCGCGGTTGAAGGCGATGATGCCGCCAAACGCCGACTCGGAGTCAGTGGCGTAGGCCAGTTCGTAAGCCTGACGAATGCCGCCTTCGTCGTCCGGGCAGACCGCAACGCCGCACGGGTTGGCGTGCTTGACGATCACGCAGGCCGGCTTGACGAAGCTCTTGACACATTCCAGCGCGGCATCGGTGTCAGCCACATTGTTGAACGACAGCTCCTTGCCTTGCAGTTGGGTAGCGGTGGCGATACCGACTTCGGCAGGTTTGGCTTCAACGTAGAACGCCGCGCTCTGATGCGGGTTCTCGCCGTAGCGCATTTCCTGTGCCTTGACGAACTGGGTGTTGAAGGTGCGCGGGAACTGGCTGCGGCCTTCGGTGCTCAGGGTGTCGGCCGTCTGGTCAACGCCGCCCAGGTAGTTGGCGATCATGCCGTCGTAGGCGGCGGTGTGCTCGAACGCCTTGAGCATCAGGTCGAAGCGCTGTGCGTAGGTCAGGCCGCCGGCCTTGAGGCTTTCCAGTACCTGGCCGTAATCGCTGGCGTTGACCACGATCGCGACATCTTTATGGTTCTTTGCAGCGGAACGGACCATGGTCGGGCCGCCGATATCGATGTTTTCGATGGCGGTCGGCAAGTCGCAGCCCGGCTTGGAAACAGTGGCTTCAAATGGGTACAGATTGACGGCGACCAGATCGATTGGCTTGATGCCGTGTTCGTTCATGATGGCGTCGTCGATGCCACGACGGCCCAGAATGCCACCGTGGATCTTGGGGTGCAGGGTCTTGACCCGGCCGTCCATCATTTCTGCGAAGCCGGTGTAATCGGCCACTTCGACTGCCGCAACGCCGTTGTCCTGAAGCAGCTTGAACGTACCGCCAGTGGAAAGGATCTCGACGCCCAGCGCTTCCAGCTCGCGGGCAAATTCAAGGATTCCGGTCTTGTCGGATACGCTGATCAGGGCGCGGCGGATCGGCAGGCGGGTAGTCTGGTCGGTCATCTCGATTTCCATCAAAAGCAAAAGAGGTCTGCAAAAAAAAGCGACCGCGGTGCAAAAGGTCGCCTTTTCTGTTTTGAATGCTTTAAAGCAGATCGTACTGTTTGAGTTTCTTGCGCAGTGTGCCGCGATTGAGCCCCAGCAGTTCGGAAGCTTTCGTCTGGTTGCCCTTGACGTAGTTCATCACGCTTTCCAGAAGCGGAGCCTCGACTTCCGACAACACCAGGTTGTAGACGTCAGTGACGGATGCGCCTTCGAGGTGGGCGAAATAATTGTGCAGCGCCTTCTCGACACTTCCGCGCAGGGTCTGACCCTCTTCGCTCGGCGTGTTGAGGTGCTGTTTCAAATTGACGTTGTCGCTCACGGGTGTTGTTCCACTCACTAAAGTCTCGGTCATCATCGTCATGCGGCCACCTCTTTATCATTCTGGTTATCCGGGCCCTTGCAGCCTTGGCTGAAGAACTCCCGAACGTTGGCGCACTGTGCTTCCGTATCTTCCAAACGATTGAAGAGGGCGCGAAACTCCCTGGCGCCCGGCAGGGTTGCGAGATACCAACCAACGTGTTTGCGTGCAATACGCACGCCCATCACGTCGCCATAGAAAACGTGGAGCGCTGCCAGATGCTCAAGCAGAATGCGTTCCACTTCACTCGACTGCAGGGCCGGGAGTGTTTTTCCGGTAAGCAGGTAGTGTTCTATCTCGCGAAAAATCCAGGGACGCCCCTGGGCGGCCCTGCCAATCAGTAATCCGTCTGCGCCGGTGGCCTGTAGCACGTGCCGGGCTTTTTCGGGTGAATCGATGTCGCCATTGGCAAAGACCGGAATCGACACTGCCTGTTTGATCATGGCAATGGTGTCGTACTCGGCCTCGCCGGTGTAAAGGTCGGCACGGGTTCGCCCGTGCACCGCCAGCGCCTGAATGCCCGCCTGCTCGGCGATTTTCGCCACGGTCAGGCCGTTACGGTTGTCGCGGTCCCAGCCGGTGCGGATCTTCAGCGTGACCGGCACATCGACCGCAGCCACAACGGCCTGCAGAATGTCGTTGACCAGTTGCTCGTCTTTCAACAGCGCCGAACCTGCTGCCTTGTTACAGACCTTCTTGGCCGGGCAGCCCATGTTGATGTCGATGATCTGGGCACCCAGTTCGACATTGGCACGTGCTGCGTCTGCCATCATCTGCGCGTCACCACCAGCGATCTGTACCGAGCGGGGCTCGGGATCACCTGCGTGGATCATGCGCAGACGCGATTTGCGGCTGTTCCACAGGCTCATGTCACTGGTGACCATTTCCGACACCACCAGGCCAGCACCGAGTTGTCGGCACAGCTGACGGAAAGGCTGGTCGGTGACGCCCGCCATCGGGGCGAGGATCAAGCCGTTGTGCACTGTATACGGGCCGATGCGTACTGCCGACATAGCCTTACCTGTAGTGGAGGCCAAATCATCCGCAGGCCATGTAAAAACTGTTTCACCCGGTCTGCAACGGCCCGTCCTGCCAGCCGCGAGGGCCACTGCCAGAGCGAACCGAGAGTTCGAAAAAGGGTTGGCATGATACCCGCTCTCGATGACTGGATAAAGGCTGAATTGGATAAAATCTGAACAGTTCCTCACGGCTCGTTCAGCTTGCGATTACAACGTGTTTGGTGGGTCAACTTCTACGATCGTGCTGCGTTCCATCAATAAAAAGCGCAGTTCAGACCCGGTCCGGGTCTGCTCGAATGCTGTGAGGCGCTCATTCCGGAGAACGGAAGTTGAGGCTGTAATTCACGGCTTTGGCACCTGGATCAAGGATATCCAGCGCAATATGGATCGGCGTCTGCGGTGGCATCTCCTCCTTGCCGGCCATTTCACCGCTCAGGTATTCGCTCGGCTTGAAGCGACGACTGGCAATCAACTGACCACCGGTATCGGAAAAACGCAGCTCCAGCAGCGGGAATGGCTGCGAAAACGGGGCTCGGTTGTAGATGATCGCATCGACCACCAGCGCCCCTTGAAACTCGGGGTGGCTGCGCACCACCAGATTGCTGCTCTTGAGTTGGGAGATGTCGACCTTGCTCGGCACCTTGCAGCCGATTTGCGGGCAGATCTGCTGGAACCACGGTCGGTACTGATCCTGACGCGCCAGTTGATCGAAGTGATACCAGACGTATTGAACGGCCAGGCCGGCCAATGCCAGCAAAATCAGCAAGCCCCATGCAGAGCGTCGGCCCCAGCGCGGTTTGGGCCGCTGCCAGTCCAGTTGCAGAGGGTCGTCGGTCAGGTCCAGCAGCGTCTGGTCACGTACTGCCGGCTCGCTGCGGCTGCGCTTGCCGCGCTGTTCCGGCTCAGGCTCGTGGTCGTCGTCGTGATCCTCATCATCATCGTCGTCCACTGCTGACCAGCGCTCGGCTTTCTCTGCGAGCAACGCCTTGTGCTGGATGACGACAGGGACTCTGGGCTCGTCATCGTCCAGGTTTTTATCCAGTGACAGGGAGGGCTCGGTCCGATCGTTGTCCGACAGGGGGGCGGGCTCTTCGCTTGTATCGGTGTGGTCAATGACCTCGGCGTGCAGTTCGGGCAGATGCTCGACATCATCGTTGTGCACGGTGTCGATCCACGCCGCTTCGTCGGCCTGGCGGGTGTCACGTTTGGCAGTCAGGCTCACGTTGCCATTGCCATTGCCATTGCCATTGCCATTGCCATTGCCATTGCCATTGCCATTGCCGATGTCGCTGGCCGGGCTTGCGAAGGTGTCAGGACGCCGGGTTTCGCGCTGTTCGAGGCGTGCCAGCTCTTCGTCCAGGTTCAGGTTGTCCAGGTCCATCTCGCTGACCTGCCAGGGGTCATCGTCGTCGGGCGCCTTGCCCGTCTCTGATATAGGCTCTGATGTCGGCTTTGGTGTCAGCGTTGGCCCGGGCTCAGATTCCAGTCGGGGTTCTGCCCGGGGCTGCTCGATGATGACCGGAACAGCCGCGAGCGCGACCTTTTCGGAGTCGTCGATGGCGCGCTGCTCCAGCAATTGCCGGGCGGCGTTGAACACCTGCAGGCAGGCTCCGCAACGCACCACGCCACGGGCCACGCTCAATTGAGCGTGACTGACTCTGAAACTGGTTTGGCAGTGCGGGCACTGGGTGACGAAGCTGTCGGTCATGCGGCTGTCCGGTTGAAGCGGCGGTTAACGGCGGCGACCCGTGATGCGTACCCAGCCATCTCGGTTTGCGATCGGGTCCAGGTCAAAGCTTTCAGCGTAGGCGGCGGCGACGTCTTCGCCCTGTTCGGCAAGGATGCCCGACAGCGCCAGGCGACCGCCGGTCTTGATCAGTGTGGTCAGTTGCGGTGCCAGGGACACCAGCGGGCCGGCCAGAATGTTGGCGACCAGCACGTCGGCCTGCTGAGGCGGCAGGTCTTCGGGCAGGTACAGCGGGAAGCGTTCGGCGGCGATGTTGTTGCGCCCGGCGTTGTCGCGTGAGGCTTCCAGCGCCTGCACGTCAATGTCGGTGCCCACTGCCTGCTCGGCACCCAATAACAGTGCGGCGATGGCCAGAATGCCCGAGCCGCAGCCGAAATCCAGCACATTGCAGCCTTTGAGGTCCTGGCCGTCCAGCCATTCGAGGCACAGCGCGGTGGTCGGGTGCGTCCCGGTGCCGAAGGCAAGGCCCGGATCAAGCAGCAGGTTCACGGCGTCCGGTTGTGGCGCTGCGTGCCAGCTTGGCACGATCCACAAGCGCTGGCCGAAACACATGGGCTGGAAGTTATCCATCCAGCTGCGTTCCCAGTCCTGGTCTTCGATGACTTCGGCGCTGTGCTCGGGCAGTTCGGCACCGGTCAGCAGGCTCAGGTGCGCCAGTGCCAGTTCGGCATTGGTGTCGGCTTCAAACAGTGCCAGCAGGTGGGTGTGCGTCCACAGCGGGGTGGTGTTGAGTTCGGGCTCGAAAATCGGCTGGTCTTCGGCATCCATGAACGTGACGGACACGGCACCGACTTCAAGAAGTGCATCTTCGTAGGTTTCGGCTTGTTCTGGGCTGATGGCGAGACGGACTTGCAGCCAAGGCATGGCGGATTACCTTCGATTTGGAAATAAATACGGCTTTACAGCTGATGTGCCGCAGGAAGCGGGCAAGTTTACTGCTATGCGCTGCAAACAACAAAGCCGCATCTCTGCGGCTTTGTCGTTCTGAAACACACTGGCTTATTGATTGGCCAGTTTGTGTTCCAGGTAGTGGATGTTGACGCCGCCTTCGCAGAAGCCTTCATCACGGGTCAGATCACGGTGCAACGGGATGTTGGTCTTGATCCCGTCAACCACGATTTCGTCCAGGGCATTACGCATGCGTGCCATGGCTTCTTCGCGGGTTGCGCCCCAGGTGATCACTTTGCCGATCAGCGAGTCGTAGTTCGACGGAACCTTGTACCCGCTGTACAGGTGCGAATCGACCCGTACGCCGTTGCCGCCCGGTGCATGGAAGTGCTTGACCAGGCCTGGGCTTGGCACGAAGGTTTTCGGGTCTTCGGCGTTGATCCGGCACTCCAGCGCATGCCCGGTGATGACCACGTCATCCTGGGTGTACGACAGTTTGTTACCGGCGGCGATGCTGAGCATCTCCTTGACGATGTCGATACCGGTGACCATCTCGGACACCGGGTGCTCCACCTGAACACGGGTGTTCATTTCGATGAAGTAGAAACGGCCATTCTCGTACAGGAACTCGAAAGTACCCGCACCGCGATAGCCGATATCGATACACGCCTTGACGCAGGCTGCCAGTACATCGGCACGCGCCTGTTCGTCGATGAACGGTGCCGGCGCTTCTTCGAGAACCTTCTGGTGACGGCGCTGCAGCGAGCAGTCGCGGTCGCCCAGATGGATCGCTTGGCCCTGGCCATCGGAAATGACCTGGACTTCCACGTGGCGTGGGTTGGTCAGGTATTTTTCCAGATAGACCATCGGGTTGCTGAACCAGGCCGCAGCTTCTGCACGGGTCTGTGCAGCGGCTTCGATCAGGTCTTCTTCGCGATGCACCACACGCATGCCGCGACCACCACCGCCACCGGCGGCCTTGATGATCACCGGGTAACCGACTTCGCGACCGATGCGCAGAGCGATTGCCTCGTCTTCCGGCAGCGGGCCGTCGGAGCCCGGAACGGTTGGCACGTTGGCCAGCTTCATGGCGTCCTTGGCAGAAACCTTGTCGCCCATCAGGCGGATGGTGTCTGCTTTCGGGCCAATGAAGGCAAAGCCGGATTTTTCAACCTGTTCAGCGAAATCGGCGTTTTCCGCAAGGAAACCGTAGCCTGGGTGAATGGCCGTGGCACCGGTCACTTCAGCGGCCGAGATGATCGCCGGAATGTTCAGGTAGGACAGGTTGGCCGGGGCCGGACCGATGCAGACGGTTTCGTCCGCCAGGCCCAGGTGCATCAACTCGCGATCTGCCGTGGAGTGTACAGCGACGGTCTTGATGCCCAGTTCTTTACAGGCACGCAAGATGCGCAAGGCAATTTCGCCGCGGTTGGCGATCAGAAC
This sequence comes from Pseudomonas sp. CFBP2511, assembly GCF_030209255.1. Taxonomy (NCBI): domain Bacteria; kingdom Pseudomonadati; phylum Pseudomonadota; class Gammaproteobacteria; order Pseudomonadales; family Pseudomonadaceae; genus Pseudomonas; species Pseudomonas sp. CFBP2511. The sequence continues at coordinate 30,420 of NZ_JARVSI010000024.1, forward strand.
TTTTTCCAACATCGCAGGCTCTCCCCGGTTCAAACGATAGTGAACAGCGGCTGGTCAAACTCAACCGGCTGACCGTTTTCTACCAGGATGGATTCGATCACACCGCTGGCTTCTGCCTGGATGTGGTTCATCATTTTCATCGCTTCGACGATGCAGATGGTGTCGCCTTTCTTGACGGTCTGGCCGACTTCGACGAATGCAGGCGAAGTAGGTGCCGGGGTGCGGTAGAACGTACCGACCATTGGCGACTTGACCACAAAACCGTTCAGTTTCGGTGCCGAGGGTGCTTCTGCAGCGGCTGGAGCGGCGGCAGGGGCAGGTGCGGCGACCGGCGCTGCAACCGGAGCGGGCGCGTAGTAAGGCTGCGCCGGGGTCTTGCTGTGACGGCTGATCCGTACGGATTCTTCGCCTTCACGAATTTCCAGCTCGTCGATGCCGGACTCTTCCAGCAATTCGATCAGCTTCTTGACTTTGCGAATATCCATTAATCAACTCCCAAGGTTCTGTAAGGGCAATTTGTTGGCCGGCTCACGCCATAGGTTCAGCTTCAGGCTGGACTCGTCATGGCTTGGCACTGGCGGCCAGTTGTTCCAGGGCGGCTTCCAGGGCCAGTCGGTATCCACTGGCACCCAGGCCACAGATCACTCCCACGGCGACGTCTGAAAAGTAGGAGTGATGGCGGAAAGGTTCGCGTTTGTGCACGTTTGATAAATGCACTTCGATGAATGGGATGCTCACTCCCATCAGCGCGTCACGTATTGCAACGCTTGTGTGCGTAAAAGCAGCCGGATTGATCAAGATAAAGTCCACACCTTCGCCGCGAGCGGCATGAATGCGGTCGATCAATTCATACTCGGCGTTGCTTTGCAGGTACATCAGATGGTGACCGGCATCGCGCGCGCGCTGCTCCAGGTCCTGATTGATCTGGGGCAGGGTGATGGTGCCGTAGACCCCGGGTTCCCGAGTGCCCAGCAGGTTCAGGTTGGGCCCGTGAAGGACCAGGATAGTCGCCATTGCGTGTTCCTTTTATTGTCTGCGAGCGGTTTACGCCCGGCGACTATGCCGGAAGGGCAATGGACTGTCCAGTTAACAACAGTAGCCAGCACGATGAGCGATATTCGCGCAAAGTTTGTGACTCACCGTTTAGTTTTGGTCATTTGCTCTGTTCAGGCGTTCAATCAGCCCTGGGGCGTCGATTTCGCCGACAACCCGCACATTTTGCAGCTCTTCGCCGTTTTTTGCGAAAAACAGCAGCGCGGGAGGGCCGAACAGCTTGTAGCGATCAAGCAAGGCGCGTTGCTCTGCGTTGCTGTCGGTCATGTCGAAACGTATCAGGCTGTAGCCCGCCAGTCTGGCGACGACGCCCGGATCTGGCAGAACTTCGTGTTCGATGACCTTGCAACTGATGCACCAGTCGGCGTACCAGTCGAGTAGCAACGGCTTGCCAGCGCTTTGCGCTTCCTGCATCACACGGTCCAGTTCGGCCGAGGTGGTGATGGTTTGCCACTGTGTCGAGTTCGGTGCGACTGCGCCGTTGTTCGCAGAGGCGTACTCACGGCCCAGCGGGCGCATCGGGTCGGTTTGCCCGGACAGCGCGCCATACCAGCTGGCCAGCGCGTAGACCAGCAGCGCTAAACCGAGCAATTGAGCGAGCTTTTGCCGAGTGGTCTTTTCAGTGAATTCCAGTGCGCCCAAAAACAGCGCAACACCCGCGGACAGCAGGCCAACCAGCAATAAGGTAATTTGCCCCGGCAGGACACGGCTCAGCAAGCCGATGGCCAGCGCCAGCAGTAGCACACCGATCGCATTTTTTACCGTGACCAGCCAAGGCCCGCTTTTCGGCAGCCAGGTGGCTCCGCCGGTTGCGATCAACAGCAACGGCGCGCCCATGCCCAGGCCCAGCGCAAACAGTTTCAATCCGCCGCCGACTGCGTCGCCACTGGCGCTGATATACAGCAGCGCACCGGCCAGCGGCGCGGAAACACAGGGCGAGACCAGCAGGCTGGACACCACTCCCAACACTGCCGCGCCCCACAGTGACCCGCCTTCGGTCTTGCCGGCAATGCGGTCCAGACGCGAGCTGATGGACTGCGGCAGGCGCAGCTCGAAAGCGCCAAACATGGCGATGGCAAAGATCACGAAGAACGCCGAAAACGGTACCAGAACCCAGACCGATTGCAGGCGTGCCTGCAGGTTCAGACCCGCGCCGAACACGCCCATCAGTGCGCCGAGCAAGGCAAAACAGGCCGCCATCGGCAGTACGTAAGCGAGTGACAGGCTAAGGCCGCGCAGGCCGCCGACCTTGCCACGCAGCACCACGCCGGACAGGATCGGCAGCATCGGCAGTACACACGGCGTGAATGTCAGGCCTATGCCTGCGAGGAAAAACAGGGCGATTTCTTTCCAGCTCCAGGAGGATGCGGAAACGGGTGCTGCGAGTGCTTCGGGCGAACTGCCAGTCACGTTGCCGATGCTCAGCCGCTCGGTTTCCGGCGGGTAGCACAGGCCTTTGTCGGCGCAACCTTGATAAGTGACTACAAGCGTAAAGGGGCGTTGCTCACCGGGTTTGCGTGGCAGGTCGATGTCGAGAATGCCGTGATAGACCTCGACGTCGCCAAAGTACTCGTCGTGTTTCTGCTCGCCCTTGGGCAATTGCGCTTCGCCCAGACCAATGTCGGCAGGCTCGGTGCGGAACTGGAAGCGATGGCGATACAGGTAATAGCCATCGGTGGCGACCAGCCGCAGTTTGATCGATTCTGGCGTGGTTTCGATCAGGCTCAACTGAAAGGCCTGACGAACCGGCAGGAAGTCCTTGCTGTTATCCAGCGTGCCGCCACCCAGCGTTGGAGACGGGCGGCTGTCCAGCAGACCGGCCGCGGAGGCGGGCAGGGCCAGGATCAGTAACATCAGGCAGAGCAAACGGCGCATGGCAGCCTCGAATCGCGAAAGTCTGCGCATGATAACGGAGTGCTTCGCTGCCTGCTGAGACGAGGTTTGTAAGATACGGTGTCAGGTAATGTCAGAAAAGTCCGCGCACACTATTTGCCTTTCGATGAAAAGCTGCCGCCAGCCTCCTGTTCGTAATGCTCGGGGATTTTGTATTGGTAGGTTTCAAGCCAGCGTTGCAGGCTCAGATCGCGTTCAAGTGGCGTGTTGCTCTGCGGTGTTGGCGATGCAGCCTTGCCGCTGGCTTGCAGTTGCAGCCAGGTTTCGGTCAGTTTCGGCCTGGTCACAGGCCGCTGGTCGCCATCGGCCCAGGCGTCGCTGGCGACAAGCAGCATGACCATGCCGCCGATTATCATGCTTTTCATGGTCGTACTCCGGTTGACTGGCGGTCTGTCTGTTCAGGCAGTGGTGCGTCACGCAGCGGTGCAACCCGCTCGACAGAGGCCAGTGGTGTAGCCTGTGCCTTGCCTATTTTTGCGGCTCGCGCCTGGGCGTCGGTGATCTGCTCCGGTGTCAGCCCGGCGCGGGAGGCCAGTTCGGCGGCTTGTGTCCAGTTGTTCTGGTAAATCAGCAGCGTGGCCAGGTTGGCGGCCGCCAGCGAATCGGACGGTTTGAGTTCCATGGCCGTCAGAAACTGAAAACGCGCCTGCTCCAGTTTCAATTGGTTGAGGTAGACGACGCCTAAATCGTTGCGAATCTTTTCGTCGGTAGGTTCCAGCTTGCTGGCGGTGAGCAAGTGTTGCTGCGCCAGTGTATTGTCGCCGCGCGCTGCAGCCAGTTGGCCAAGACCGTGCTCGCCCTCGGCGGCCCGACAGGTGCCAAGCAGGCTGCGGTACAGCGGTTCGGCCTCATGACTGCCCAAAAGCCGTAATACCCGAGCCTTGCGCAAACGCACCTCGCCGAGGCTGTCCGGCATGCCTTCAAGGTTGGCGAGGCTGGCATGCAAGCGGCCTTCATCGGCCATGTTCTGCGCCAGGTTCAGGGAGAACTCCTGATCCGAGGTCAGCTTCGGGCATTGGCCGGACTGGGCCGAGGTCTGCGGCCAGAGCATGCGACCGTCGCTGGCACACCCGCCGAGCATGAGGAATCCGAGTACTGCAATTGCTGCTTTCATCAGCCGTTGTCTTCCTTGTATCAGGCGTATGTATAGAGGCGCTAACTGCCCAGCGCCCGACTTATGGCAATAAACCCGGGGCCTGCCAGCACGATCAGCAGAGCCGGGAACAGAAACACCATCATCACCACCGACATTTTGGCCGACAGTTTGGAAATGTACTCCTGCAGGCGGGTAAGGCGTCGGTCGTCGATCAGTTGCTTGAGCGTCAGCAGGGACTTCAATGCGCCGCCGCCTTGATGGATGAGCTGGTTGAGGATCACGCAGGTGTCGCTCAGCTCGTCTACGGCCAGCAGGGCGGCGGTTTTGCGCAGTTCTTCGCCCAGCTCCAGGCCGGAGTCGACGCGGGTCAATACCACGCGAATTTCATCGGACAGCACCGGCAGCAGGTCTTTGCCTTCATTGCTCAGCACCCGCAACGCCTGCTCCACTGCCATGCCCGACTCGAACAGGATGCGCAGCAGCGGGATAAACGTGGAGATTTCCACCACCACTTTTTTCTGGCGGCGTTGAGCGGCGGCGGCCAGCACCCGTTTGGGCAGCAGATAGCCGATGCCCAGTGCGAATATCGGTGCGATGAAGGGTTGCTCGATATCCTTGAAAAACAGCACTTGGGCCAGAATGACCATGCTCATCAGGGCGATGGGCACACCCACCTGGCATGCGGCAAACAGCGAGCGTTTGGTGGCACGCCGCCAGCCGATGCGGTTCAGCAGCACTTGGGTTTCTGAGTCCAGACTGATGCTGCGCTGACCGATGCGGGTATCGCCGAGCAGTCGCAACAGGCTGCCGATGCGGCTTTCACGAACCACCTGTCCCCTCAGCCGTTGTGCCACCAGGCGTTCGTTGCGGCGCTGGCGAGCCATGCCGGACAACAACAGAAAGACCGCCGCAGCAAACATAAACGTGCCCAGTACCAGTTCCATTTCAGATGCTCCTCAACATGCGCCACAGCATCAGGCAGCCCAGCATTTGCAGGCCAAACGCCATGCTCAACATGACTCGCCCGCTGTCATCGCTCCACATTTGCAGCAGGTAATCGGGGTTCACCGCCAGGAAGTAACCGGCCATGCTCACCGGCAGTAGCCCCAGGACGATAGCCGTCATGCGGGTTTCACCGGTCATGGCGCGCAATTGGCGACCGGCCTGCTCTCTGTCACGAATCAGCTTGATCAGGTTCTCCATCAGTTCGCTGGCGTTGCCGCCATATCGATGGTTGACCCGCAAGCCCAGGGCAAACAGGTGAAACTCGTCGCGCTCGTACAACTCGGCAAAATCCCTGACGGCATCCGGCAGGCTGACGCCCAGTTGCACATTGAGTTCGATGCGGCTCATGCCGTCCTTGAGTGGCTGGTCCGTCGCCTCGATACCGTGCAGCACCGCATCGGCCAGGGTTCTGCCGGACTTGAGGCTGCGCACGGTGTGATCGAGCAACTGTGGCAATTGCTGGATCATGCGGCGAACGCGTCTTTCATAGCGCCATGAAACAAATACCCGCACCACCAATGGGACGGCCAGCAGCATGCTGACCGCGCCAAGCCCGCCGCCCAGCCAGTAACCCAGCACGATCAATAGCGCATAGAGCGTCAACGCCAGGCCTGTGCGTTCGGTCGCCTTGCCCAGCCCGGCGCGCAGAAAGGCCCGGTCCAGGTACGACCATCCGGCCTTTTCGGCCGCAGCCGGCTGCACGTGCCCGGCAGTCAGGCGCTGCCTGACCCGCTCGCTGGCACCCTGATTGAGCGCCAGATAGAACATGCGAACGGACGCCATCAGCAACACGACTGAAATCAGGCCAAGCACCACGGATGCATGCATGCCGCCTCCTTGACCGGGTCAGTAACCGGGCCGCAGCTTGTCACCGGCGGCGTGCGCGGCCTCGCGCATGAAGCCGACCCCGGTGCGGCGATCCAGGCGGAACAAGGTGTTGGTGACGTAGATGTCATCGCGTATGCCGACCACCTCTACCACTTCGCTGACACAGCGCCGGCCGTCCGGCAGACGGGCCAACTGGATGATCACGTCCAGCGCTGCGCAGATCATTTGCCGCAGGGTTTTTTCCGGGATCAACCGTCCAGTCAGGCCGACCAGGGTTTCCAGGCGCAGCAAGGCGTCCTGCGCGTTGTTGGCGTGCACCGTGCTCATCGAGCCATCGTGGCCGGTGTTCATGGCCGTCAAAACGTCCAGTACCTCGACGCCACGGATCTCGCCGAGGATGATGCGGTCCGGGCGCATCCGCAGCGAGTTGCGGATCAGGTCGCTGGCGCGCACCTCGCCATGCCCTTCGGCATTCGGCGGGCGGGTTTCCAGGCGCACCACATGCGGGTGGCTGAGTTGTAGTTCGGCCACGTCTTCGATGGTGACCAGGCGCTGATTGTTGTCGATCAACTGGCTCAGCACGTTGAGCATGGTGGTCTTGCCTGTGCCGGTGCCTCCGCTGACCAGCACGTTGCAGCGTTTGCCCACCGCCTCCTGAAAGAACTCGAAGATGGGTTGGTCGATGGTCTGCATGGCCACCAGATCGGCGCTCTTGAGCATGTCCTTGCGAAACTTCCGGATCGACAGGCACGGGCCGTCCAGCGCAATCGGCGGAATGATCGCATTGACCCGGCTGCCGTCGGGCAAGCGCGCATCGACCATCGGCGAAGACTCGTCCAGGCGCCGACCCATCGGGGCGAGAATGCGCTGCATCACGCGCTCGACGTGATGCGAATCGATAAAACGCAGGTCGGTGTGATGCAGCACGCCATCGCGCTCGACAAACACTTTGCTCGGCCCGTTGACCAGAATTTCCGTGACCGAACTGTCGCGCAACAGCACTTCCAATGGCCCGAACCCGGTCAGCTCATCAACCAGTTCTTCGGCCAGCCGCTCCATTTCGTAACGCGAGATGGCCAGTCGCAGGCGAGCGACGTACTCAGCCACTTTATCGATGACAAATTGCGCCAGAGCCGGTCGTGAGCCTTCCAGCAGGTTTTTGCCGCTCTCTTCGATGCCATCAATGATGTAACGGTGCAGCACCAGTTTCAGGCCCTGGCCATCATCGGCCTGCCCGCTGCCGCGCGATGAGATGCCAAACAGTTTTTCCGGCATTACCTGTTCCCCCACAGCCGGGCGAGCCAGCCTTGATCGGATTTTTCATGCGTTTCGGAGTGCCGCGCCAGGTGTTCGCCAAGACGCCGCAGCCCGGAACACAGCGCGTCACGCGATGCCAGTTCAAACAGCGTCACGCCCTGATTCTTGGCATTGAGGCGCAACTCCGCAGCGAGCGGCAGCACCGAGAGCACCGGCAGGCCGAAGGTCTTGCCCAGGGTTTCCGAATTGGGCGCCACCGAGCGCAGATAGCGGTCGAGCAACAGGCCGGCGTGCTGCATTTTCATGCCTTTCTCGCGCCAATTGCTGAGCACGGTCAGGTTGCGCCGGCACCCCAGCACGCTCTGGTCGGTGTACCACAGCAACTGATCACAATGGCTGACCAGCGAACGCAGTGCTTCACTGTCCGGCTGCCCCACCAGGTTCACTATCACATGCTGAAAGTGCTGACGCAGCGCGCTGAGCAGCATGTACAGCTCGGCTGCGCTGGACTGCTCCAGATGATCGTCGGCTTCGGTGTAGGCCAGAATGCGCAGGCCGCTTTCGCTGGTGGTGAATGCGCTGTCGATCAACGTTGCATCGAGCCTTCGCAAGTGGCGCAGGGCATCGCCGAAGCTGAACGAGGATTCAAGGCCGAGCATCAACAGGCTATCGCCGCGTGGCAGGCCCAGGTCCAGCAGCAGTGTGCGTTGCCCGGTCTTGTGCACCACCAGTGCCAGATGGGTCGCGATCAAGGCGCCGTCGCCATCGTTTTGCGCGCCATACAGCACCGACAGCCCGCTCATGTTCGGGTTGGGCGTCACGGCGGGCAGGCGCTTGCTAAGGCGTCTGACCAGGCCGGCGACCTCGCTGGAGCGAGAGCCGTAGGCGACGAAATCCCGGGCTCCGGCACGCATGGCGTTGAGCACCAACTGGTTATCCATGCCGTCGCCGAGCGCAACGATGGCCAGCATCGGTTTGGCCTCCAGCGCACTCTCGATCAGGGCGCTCTGGGTCATCAAATGCTCACGGTCCAGCCCGACGAACACCACGCTGGCAAATGTCACATCCACCAACGCCAGCAGGTCGTCGAGGCTGCCGGTGCCTGCGCTGACCACCTGGCCCAATGAGCCGAGGGCACTCTGCAGCCATTCCAGATCGGTAGTGTTGCGGGTAATTGCCAGGAACGTCTGGCTCAGGCTCTGGCTCATTGCGATAACCCGTTGCTGCGGTCGAAGTTGCCTCTCTCCATAAAGAGCAGGCGCGGGAAGCTTGGATCGTAATTGCGCAGCCCTTCTCCCGGCAGCGACGGCAGTTGGGCGTTGACGGCCAGGGGCTGGACCAGGTGCGGGGTGACGATCATCAGCAGTTCGCGTTCATTGCGCTGAATTTGCGAACTGCGAAAAAACGCACCGAGAATCGGTATGTCGCCCAGGCCAGGAAACTTGTCCACAGCGCCGACGTTGCTGGAGCTGATCAGCCCGCTGACCACGAAGCTTTCTCCGTCGGCCAGCGCAATGCTGGTGTCGGTGCGACGGATGTTGAGTGCCGGCACCGTTGTGCCGGCGATGGTAATACCGGCTGAGAAGTCCAGTTCGCTGACCTCCGGTGCCACCTTGAGCAGGATCCGGTCACGTCCCACTATCGTTGGCGTCAGGGTCAGACGTACGCCGAACTCCTTGTACTCGATGGAGATGCCGTTGCCTTCGCCATTGGGCACCGGCACCGGGAACTCGCCACCGGCCAGAAAGCTGGCGCTTTGCCCGTTGAGTGCGACCAGGCTGGGGCGTGCCAGCGTGTAGGCGTAGCCGCTGTTTTCCATCGCATTCAACATGCCCAGCACCTTGCTGCTGCCACCGCCCCAGACGATATTGAAATTGCCGTTGTTCAACGGGATGCTCGGCAGGGTGCCACTCACGGTGCCCGGCGTGACGGTGACGCCGGGCACCGTGCCAGGCGCGCCAAACAGAAAGTTGTTCGAGCCTTTGCCAAAGATCGAGATGCTGGCTTCCTTGAGCCTGGTGCGGCTGACTTCGACGAAGCGGATGTCGGTCTGCACCTGGCTGGGCAGCTGCGCCTCGTGGGCCTCGGCAGAAGGCGCGTTTGCACGTTCGACCATCGACGCCGTAGCCCGGCCGCGCACGAACACCATGCTCTGGCGCGGGGCGCTGGCGCAGGTGGTCCAGACCATCAGGCTGGTCGTGCCCTGAGCCACGCCGGTCAGCAGAAAGCCGTCGCTGCCGTTGACGTGCACATCGGCGATTTTCGGGTCGCCCACGGCGATGCGAGTAATGGCCACCGAAGAGCGGACATTCTGTTGAATGCCCTGATCGATTTCCATGGCGGCGGGCATCGCGGCCAGTCCCGCACAACTGCCGGACGCAGCCCAGGCTGACGACGCAGACAAGGCGGTGAAAAGTAAAACCAGCAGCCCGGGTTTTATAGCGGGCACGGAACAACAGCTCATCAAATGCAATCCTTGCTCAATCAGGGAGTTTGTTGCGTGATCTGGTTACCGCGTATCACCTCGACAGCGCGCTGTGCGCGCGTTGCGGTGCCCGGCGTTGCCGCACTGGTCGGGTTCAGGCTCAGTTGCCGAAAGCTGACCAGTTGGCGATTGGCTGAATCCAGCCGCTCGGCGGCATCGCGGCTGCCGGTTTCGCTTGCCCAGTAATCCTGCAGGTTGCTTTCTTCGGCGCTGCGCACTGCCAGGCGCAATATGCCGGTTTGCGACGCCAGCATCAGCCGCGCCAGCAATGCTTCCGGCACCGCGACTGTCACGGTTCGGGCGTTGATCCGCTGTTGTTCCTGTTTGAAGCGTTCGTCGGCGCTGATGTTCTGCACAGGTTTGCCATCGTGATCAGGGCCGAGCAGCCCTCCAACCCCGAGAATTCGCAGGGCGGGCACCACCACCTGGCTGGAGCGGCTGGGGTTGCTCGCGTCTTCAGGCAGGTAAAGCAGCACGTCCACGTAGTCGCCGGGACTGAGTTGCCCGGATGCGCCAGTCACTTCATCCACCTGCAACGCCAGCGCCCGTTCATATGGGCGGATCATCCGTGCCAGCGTTCCTCCGGCTTCAAAGCTGCTTTCGCTGGGCCAGGTTCCGGCGGTCAGCGTCCGCCAGCTGCTGCGGCCGACAAGGCTGTCGATGCGCTCGAAACTTCCGGGGGGTGCAATCTTGAGCCGTTCAATGGCCAGGTCTTCGGCCGTGATGGGGGTGTACGCCGGGATGTCTCGGGCCAGAACCACAACGTTGTGGCGCAATGCTTCTTCGACGGGCGGGGTCACGGGTGTTTGAGCGGGTTGCTCGATGGCGACAGGCGGTGCTGACGTATTGACAACTGCCGGTACCTCAGCCGGTTTGCTGACGGCGATTCCCAGATATCCGGCAATCAACGCGCCCAGCAGAAACAGGACCGCGAGCACCAAGGTAATGCGACTGCTCATGGCAACTTTCCCTTTGTCATCGCAGGACAACTCAAACCGGTGCGGCAACTTCGCAACACCGTAACGGCGGAGGACATTTCCGTCCATTATCTGACGGTAGCTGATGGCACCCAAAACGCCATTGTGCTTTGGTATAAAAAGCTTTTTGTGTGAATGACATAGCGTTTGGCCGAGTTAAACCGGGGAGGAGCCGGGCCTATCACTTTCCGGTTAATGCTTTATTGAGATTGTGGGTTTTCTGTTTGAGGGCAATGCTGGTATTGCAGGGGATACATGCGCGAAACGGTTTATTGGCGCCTTGAAGGCGCAAGGAGAAATCAGATGTTCCTTACCCAGCTATACATTAGCGTCTACACTCGTATTCAGTCTTTCCTGAAAGACAAAGAGGCCGCTTCTGCCATTGAGTACGCCGTCATTGTCGCGATGGTTGCACTGGTGCTGTTTGCAATGGTGACGCCAATGGGCACTGCAATCAAAGCAAGATTCAACGAAATTATCACGGCATTGGGTGGCACCGCCGCTCCGTAGTTTATGATGGTGCCCCTGAGTCCACTATCGAGATATCAACATGGCTGTGCATCCCACCCGCCAACAACTGCTGTTGGTTGATGACGAAGAGGACGCAAACGAGGAGCTTGCGGAACTGCTCGAAGGCGAGGGGTTCTGCTGCTTCACGGCGTCCTCAGTCAAAATGGCTCTGCATCAGTTGACTGCCCACCCGGATATCGCCTTGGTGATTACCGATCTGCGGATGCCGGAGGAGAGCGGCATCCAGCTGATCCGCCACCTGCGCGAACACACCTCGCGTCAGCACCTGCCGGTGATCGTCACCTCTGGCCATGCCGACATGGACGACGTCAGCGACATGCTGCGCCTGCACGTGCTCGACCTGTTCCGCAAACCCATCTACCACGTGCGCCTGATTGAAACCCTCAACAACCTGTTCCCCGAACCGAAAATCTTTCAGGTTCAGTGACGGCAGGTGATCTCTCGGTTTCTGCAGGAGCGGACCGTGCGACGCTTCGCTTGTCCGCGATCTGCCGGGAACAGGCAGCACAACCGGCCGCCGCGCTATCACCGTCACTCCACCACGCTGAATTCTACCCTCGCGGTCTGGCCGCTTTCGTCCAGGACGCTCAGTTGGTAGCGGCCTGGTTTGTTCAGGGTCGGGGTGAAGTCGTGTCGGGCGTCGGTGTCTGCCATTGGCGCGCCGTCGATGAACCACCAGCGCCGACCACTGCCGCCCAGAGCCGAGAGTTTCAAGCGCAGAGCCTGACGGCTGCCAGCGGGCAGGCGCAGGTTGTCGCCTTCGCGCACGCCGACAATACTCAGCGGCGGTGCCAGGGAGAGGTTCTGTGGCGGGCAGTCCGGGTCGGCGGGTGGCAGGCGCGCTTCGCGTCTTTCGGCCCTGGGCAGCCAGGGCTCCAGCGGCGCAGGCCACAGCGCGATGTCTCGCGGTTGGGCATCCGAACAACTGGCACTGACACGCAAGCCCTTGTCATTGACCCAGATACGTTCCTGTAAACCCAGCCCAAGCGGTTGATCGGCGGCTTGCAGGGTCGGCGGCGTGGTGTCGTCCAGCGTCCAGGCGAAGCGCTGGCGACGGCAGTTCGGATCGCTCTTGCTCATCGGTTGCCCCAGCGGCCAGCAGATCGCAGCCACGCCAACGTTCAACGGCACCGCTTGCACTGGCGCAGCGATGCCGCGCTGGCTGTCGCGATTGACCAGTACATCGTGTACCTGCAGCATCAGCGGCGCAGCCGAGGCCAGGCCGAATTGGCCCGGCACCGGCGTACCGTCCGGCCTGCCGATCCACACGCCGACCAGAAAGCGCGGCCCGACGCCAATTGCCCAGGCATCGCGAAAGCCATAGCTGGTGCCGGTCTTCCAGGCCAGTTGCGGACGCTGCACCAGCTCTGCACGCGGATCAATGTCCGGGCGCGACTGGCCGCTGAGAATCCGTCGGATAATCCACGCAGCCCCCGGCGACATCATCCGCCGCTCACGCAGGCGGTCCTGCGGCTGCAACCTGACGTCGGCACTCCGCCCGCCACGGGCGAAGGCGCTGTAGCCAGCGACCAGGTCTTCCAGCCGACTGCCGGCCCCGCCCAGAATCAGGGCCAGATTGGGCTCGGCCAGCGGCGGCAGGGTCAGCGGTACACCGCCATTACGCAGTTCTGCGGCGAAGCGTTTCGGGCCGTAGACCTCCAGCAACTGCACGGCAGGCAGGTTGAGGGACATCGACAGCGCAGAACTGGCAGCCACCGGCCCGCCGAACCCGGTCGAAAAGTTGCCTGGCCGGTAGTCGCCATAGCGGCGCGGCACGTCCTGCATCAGTGATTCGGAGTGGATCAACCCGGCGTCCATTGCCATGCCGTAGAGGAACGGTTTGAGCGTCGAGCCCGGCGAGCGCAGTGCGGTCACCATGTCCACATGGCCGAAACGCTTGGCGTCGCCGATATCCACCGAGCCCACGTAGGCGCGCACCGCCATGTTCTCTGCCTCGACTACCAGAATCGCTGCCGAGGTGCGCTCCGGCAGCCGTGCCCGCCAGCCCATCAGCAAATCTTCCATGCGCCGTTGCAGTGGGGCATCCAGCGTGGTGCGGATCAGTGGCGGGCTGTTCGGTCGGTTCAGGCGTCGTGCCAGCAGTGGCGCCAGGCTCGGTTCCTGGCGCGGCGCCAGCCATAACGGCTCTTCCAGCGCCTCGTCGACGCTGCCTTGCGGCCACACCTGAAACTCGGCCAGACGCCTGAGAACCTTGTCGCGGGCCAACTGTGCACGTTGCGGATGACGGTCGGGGCGCAGACGGCTCGGCGCCTGCGGCAGCACGGCCAGCAAGGCTGCTTCGGCGCGGGTCAGGTTCTGTGGGGATTTGCCCAGATACGCCCAACTGGCGGCCGCCACCCCTTGCAGCGTGCCGCCAAACGGCGCGCGATTGAGGTACAGGCTGAGAATTTCATCCTTGGACAGGTGCCATTCCAGCTGCAACGTGCGCCACAGTTGGCGAAACTTGCCGGGCAGGGTTCGCGAGTGCGGGTCGAGCAGCCGCGCAACCTGCATCGACAGCGTACTGCCGCCCGACACCACGCGAGCACCCCTGAGGTTCTGCCAACTGGCGCGCACCAGCGCCAGCGGGTTCACGCCAGGGTGGCTGTAGAACCAGCGATCCTCGTAGGTCAGCAGCGCTTCAAGGTAGTAGGGCGAAACCTGCTGGTTAGTGACCGGGTAGCGCCACACACCGTTGGCATCGGCAAAGCGCCATAACGGCGTGCCGTCTTCGGCCAGCACGACACGCGCCAGATCGTCCTTGGGCAGCGGCAACGGCCAGAGGCGATCAGCCAGCCAGAGCAGGGCAATCAGCAGCAAAACACCACCTGCCAGCCATTTGAGTTTTTGCACGAGGCGCAGAAGAAATTCAGGTTTCAACGCAAAGAGCCTTTATGATCCACGGAACCTGACACGCCTGGCGACGGCCAAAGCGGGCAGATCATTTTCTTAACGACCCCAATCAGGACGTACATATGCAGGTAGAAGGCTTTTTTGAATGGCTCGGGCAGGCCATCGGCGCGGTGATTCGCTTCTTCGTCGACGGTCTGGCGTGGTTGTTCAACGGTTTTACCCATGCTGGGGGGAATTTTGTCGATGGTTTGTCCCGCACACTGGGCATGGACACTTCACTGATCAGCATCGTCGCACTGATCATCGGCCTGATGTTGCTCTATTCAGCCGTCCGGGCATTCATGCGCGCCTCGATCATCCTCGGGATCATCTGGCTGGCGCTGGGTCTCTGGTTGCTGAGCTGGATTATTCATTGATGCGCTAACTCCGTCTCCACCTGCGGGAGCGAACCGGGCGACGCTTCGCTTGTTCGCGAAGGCTTTATTCCTGACGATACATCTTCAGCGGATGTACCGGCCCCTTCGCGAACAATGCGGATCGCCGCCCCGGTCGCTCCCACAGGTACGCATTTCAGCCAGCCAGCCAACCAACCAGGCAGTCAGTCAGCGATCATTTGCCCTTTACCACCATCTGTGCGGGTGCATCACCCAGAGCCTGCCAGTTCGGGCGGTACATGGATTCCACCTGTGGCGGCGGCACGCGGTATGTACCCGGTGTGACTGCACGCGCCAGATAGAGCAGGTGCACGCTGCGGTTGCCGTCGATATCCAGCGCCGCCACGTAACGATCACCGCGATATTCCTGATGCTTGATCCCGGCGTTTTCCATCGACTCACGGATGGTTTTCACCTCTTCGCTGGCGTCTTCAAGGCTGGCCGAGCTTTGCGCCAGGTTCTGGTTTTCAAGTTCCAGGCCTGCCGGCAGCAAGTCCACCACCAAGGCATCGGGCACACGCTGCTTGGCACCGATCTCCAGGTGCACCAGTACCAGTTGCCCGGTTTTCAGCGCGCCGACGTTCAGCGGCGCGCCGCTCAGGCTCAGGTATTCGCGACGAATGCTCAGGTTCTCACCGCCCGCCGCAGGTGCCTGGGTCGGGTAACCCGAAACCGTCAGCTGTTGGTAGAGCGGCTCGCTGCCCTGATTGTGAACCGTAAGCGGTGAACCCAGCAGTGCACCGTCCAGCTTGAGGCCTGGCTGTTTGTTGCTCAGCTCGCGGGTTTCGGTGCCGCTGGCAATGCTGGCGGTCCAGTCCTTCTCCGGTTTGCCCAGCAGGTTGCGACCGGCGAGGAACAGCGAATTGCTTTCCTGAGTGGACAGGTAACGGCTGGCCGCGACTTCATCGGCCAAGGCAAACAGCCGCTCGTCGCGCTTGTCCTTGGCGATGTCGTTCTCTTCCAGCAATGCCAGAATCAGCGCCTGATCACGCAGCGAACTGCCGTAGTCGGCCAGCCATTCGTTCTTGCGCCCGACGGCCAGGCCTGCGGTAAGGGCCAGATCAGCGCGCGGTTTGTCGCCCATCTTCTCCAGCGCCACGGCCAGTTGCACCAGCGGCAGGCCCGAGCGCGCATCGCTGCGGCGGTCGAACAGGCTGCGCAATGCCGCAAGCGGTGCCTGTTGACTGCGTGACAGCACCAGCCCGGCGTAAGCCTGCACGGCAAAGCGGGTGTGCTCGGCGTTCTGGCTGTAATTGACCTGAATCTGCCCCGCGTCCTGCAAGTAGCGCAGCAGACGTTCATTAGCCTTCTTCAGCGAGTCCGCAGGTACGGCAAAGCCCTGATCGCGGGCGCGCAGCAGGAAGTCGGTGACGTAGGCGGTCAGCCAGTACTCTTCGTCGCTGTCCGAGCCCCACAGGCCAAAGCTGCCGTTGTAACGCTGCATGCCCAGCAGGCGCTCGATGCCGATCTCGACCTTGCGCTTGCGTTCGGCATCCGGCTCGCCGGTCAGGCCAAGACGCTTGAGGGTTGCGGCATCGGCATACAGCGATGGATACAGGCCGCTGGCGGTCTGTTCCAGACAACCGTATGGATAGGCTTTCAGTGCCCGAATCTGTTCGCCGAGGTTCAGCGGCGGACGGCTCGACAGCGACAGTAGCGCTTGGCGACCGGCAGGCTCGAAGGCCTCAAGTGCGCCGTCCGGCAGGCTCCAGGTCTGGTCGTTGAGGGTGGCACGGTAATGCTTGAGCATCGCCGGGTAGGCGGGGCGCACGCCAACGGTCCATTCGCGGGTGAAGGCGGGCAGGTTTTCACCTGGCAGCTCCAGGCCTTCCACCAGCACCTTGATCTTGCCTTGGCCCAGGCCACCTTGCGCCAACACCGGCACTTTCAGGGTGACGCGCTGGCCTTGCTTGAGTTGCAAGGGCTTGCTCTGATCGCCGCCGGGAATGCTCAACTGGCCTTCGGCGCTGATTTTCACGTCCAGCTTCTGTGCTGTGCCCGACAGGTTGGAGACGTCCAGCGCGATACTGGTCTGGTCGCCACCGGCCAGGAAGCGCGGCGTCGACAGCTCGGCGATGATCGGCGCAGCCACCACGGTTTTCGCCTCGGCCATGCCATAGCGGTCGTCGGTCCAGGCCTGAGCCATGACGCGCAGTTCGCCGTTGAAGTCAGGAATATCGACGCTGACCTCACCTTCACCGGCTTCATTGAGCGTTACCGGAGCGCTTTGCAGCGCAACGATGGTGACGCTGGTGTCCGGGCGTTTGCCGCCCTTGGCCAGCGCATCACCACCGAACGCCATGCTCGCCAGGCGACCCTGGCCGGCTTCGATCAACTGGCCATAGATATCCAGTTGGTCAGCGCCGTATTGCTTGCGCCCGAACAGACTGGCAAACGGGTCGGGCGTGGCGTAGCGGGTGATGTTGAGAATGCCTACGTCCACCGCCGACACCAGCACTTGCACTTGTTCGGGCACGCTGCCATCGGCGTTTTTGGCGACAACCTTGAGAGTAAGCGGCTGTTTGGGGCGCATTTTTTCCGGCGCGGTGACGGTCAGCGCCAGCTTGCGTTGTGCACGGTCCAGCGGCAGGTGCAGCACACCCACGGCGCGCTTGGGCGTGACATTGGCCTTGCGTTCGCCGGGGCGTATCACCAGCGCGGTAACGTACAGGTCGTGACGCGCCCATTGCTTGTCGAGCGGGATTTCGTACGACTTGCCTTCGGCAGGCACGTCGATTTCCTTCCACCACAGCGGACCTTCGCTGGACTCGATCAGCAGGTAGCCTTTGCCAGCGGCCGGAGGGGTCACTGTGACTTTGGCGGTGTCGCCATCGTTGTAGGCCGGTTTGTCCAGCGCCAGCTTGACCTGATCCGGCCTGACCGCGCCGCCGTCGGTGTTGTCCTGCCAGCGATAACCGGCCCAGAAACGCAGGCTGCTGATCATGCCGGTGGAAGGATCTTCCACCTCGACACGGTATGGGCCCCATTCGACCGGGAAACTGATTTTGGCCGTGGAGTCCTTGGTGATGCTGAGGGTTTCCTCGTTCAGGTTGAGGAATTTCTCGTTGAAGTGGTAGCTCCAGCCGTCATCGGCCGAGTAGTTCCAGTAGTAGTCGCGACGCTCACGGATCAGCCTGACCTTGACGTTATCCGCGGCCAGCTTGTTGCCAGCGGCATCGGCCATCACGATTTCAAACTCGGCCGGGCCGTCACCGTTGGTCTGGGCTTCGCCCTTGCTGGCTTCCTCGTCGTAGTCTTCGCCACCGGAGCTGCTGCCAAACAGTGCGCGTACGCCGGGCAGGTGCTCGGCGGGCCAGATCGGTTGCACCAGACGGCGGGTAATCGGCCGCCCGCCAGACTCTTGCAGGCTGGCTTGCAGAATCAGTTGCAGCGGGGATTTGGCCTCTGCCCACCGGGTTTGCACGGAGAGCGTCGAGTGGCCTTCGGCATCGAGGGTGACGGGTTCAACCTCCAGGTCATGCTTGAGGTCTTCTTCGGTGATCGAGCCGAACTGATAGCCCGGCAGTTTGGCCACCGCTTCGCGCAATGGACGCACATACACCTGACCGGTCAGGGTGTTGCCCGACGCAGGCGCGCCATACAGGTAGCGGCCGGTGATGTCGAACTCGGGGTTGTCAGCAGGCGCGACAGGCGCGTCGCTGCCTTTGAGTTCCAGAGCCAGACGCTCAGGCAGGAAGTCTTCAACCTTGAACTCGTAAAGCTGAGGCTTGCCGTCGCCCAGGTCGAACACCAGTTGCCAGCGCCCGGTCGGGGCTTCTTCGGCAAGTTGCAATTGATACTGGTAGAAGCCACTGCTATCGGCTTCCCAGACAAACTTGCGGCTGACCTGATCGTCGGGGCGGCGCACTTCGACGGTGATCGGTTGTGGTTTGACGTTTTTGCCGTCGCTGTCACGCAGCAGACCGTTGAGCAGCACGGTTTCGCCGGGACGGTACAGGTCGCGCGGGCCGAAAATGAAGAATTGCAGCGGGTGCGCCTGCGGGCCGGAAATGTCGAACTCGGCCAGATCCAGCGCCGAGCTATTCAGGCGCAGCATGCTGGTCTGTTCGTCTTTGTGCGCCAGCACCACTGCAGCCTTGGCGGGCAACGGCAGTTGGGCGTGGCCGTCGCTGTCGGTTTTGCCTTGCGCGACGACCTTGCCGTTGTCGTCGTACACATCCACGCTTACGTCGCCCAGAGCCTTGCCGCCCTCGAGTGCCTGGGTGAAGACATCCAGACGATTGCTGTAACGGTGCACCGACAGGCCGATGTCGCTGAGGGTGAGCAGGGTGGCCGGTTGCGAGTAGCTGTAAGTGCCGGATGCGCGCATGACCGCGAGGTAAACGCCCGGTTGTTGCAGCGCCTTGATGCCGGCAATCGGCAGCAGCACGGTTTCGCGGGTGTTGCGCGCAGGCTTGAGGTCGAAGCGGCCGCCGTAGACCAGATCGGCCATAGGCAGCAGTTCTTCGGAGCTGTAGCTGGACAGGCTGGATGCGCCGTCCCACTGGGCGAGGAAGTTCGGCATCGCGTCGGGTTTGACCCGGAAGAATTCGACATCGACCTTGTCGACGTTCAAGGCGATGACCGGCAAGCCCTCGGCCAGACGCGTCGGCAGCAGGCTGCCACGACTGGCGAAGCCGACAGTGGGTTGCAGGTCGCGGGTTTCCAGGCGGCTGATGTATTCGGCCGCGAGCTTGGCCTTGTTGACCGCCAGCAGCCCGGCATCGACCGTCAGCACCAGTTTGCGCTGCGGCTCCAGATGGCGCAGGCGCAACTCCATGAGGTTGTCCGACAGCTCCCAGGCGCCATCGACCTTGCCGTTCTTGCTGTCCACCAGATGCAGTTTTTCAGCAAACTTCTGCTCCGGGTCCAGCGGCACAGAAAAACTCACCGACAGCGTGCTTGCGCCGTCTACCTGAATTTCCGACACATCGATGACCGTCAGTTCACGGCCTACATAACGCTTGCTCAGCGCGGCGAGGTCGACTGCGGGCCTGGGCTTGGTATCGGCAACCGTTGCCTGGGTGGTGGGTGCCGTGGCGGGCGCTGGTTTATCCGGGGTAGACGAATCACAGGCGCTCAGCAGCGCGAGCGCGCAAGCCAGAAACAATCCTTTGTTTAACATAGGTGCACTCATCGGCAACGGTTGAGAGAGCGCGACTATATAACACTCGTGATGACAAGTATTACTGTCAGATTGACAAGTGTGTGCCTGGGCACATTCGGGGTGAGGAGCGTCGCACGATAGTTGAGGTTATCGTTCCTTACGCTCCAGCGTGCAAGTTAGGTGTTCTCAGGATCCGGCGACCATCATTCACGCAACATAGCCCTCGCTATGGCTACAATGCCCGCCTTCCCGGGAGTTCTCATGTCCACGTTGCTCAACGACTGGCGTCATCGCTCAACCCATCGTCGTGTCTGGGCGCTGGCGGCGCCGATGATTCTGTCGAATATATCCGTGCCCTTGGTGGCGTTGGTCGACAGTGCGGTGATAGGCCACTTGCCGCATGCCCATCAGTTGGGTGCCGTCGCCGTAGGCTCGACGCTGTACACCTTTCTTGCCTGGGCAATGGGCTTTTTGCGCATGGGCACCACCGGCTTTGCTGCGCAGGCAGCCGGACGCAATGACAGCGCGGCGTTGCGCCGGATACTGCTGCAAGGTTTGCTGCTGGCCGCCGGGCTGGCGTTGTTGCTGGGCGTGATCGCTTTACCGTTCAGTCACCTGGCGCTGGCGATGATGCAGCCGTCCGCCGATCTGCAACAGATGACGCTGGATTTCTTCCACACCCGACTGTTCGGTCTGCCCGCAGCCTTGGCCAGCTATGCGCTGGTCGGCTGGTTTCTCGGCACGCAGAACGCCAGAGCGCCGCTGGCCATTCTACTCGTCACCAATCTGGTCAATATCGCGCTCAACCTATGGTTCGTGATGGGCCTGGACTGGGGCGTGGTGGGGGCGGCGCGTGCGTCGGTGCTGGCGGAGTGGGCCGGTGTGGTGCTCGGTCTGCTGCTGGCCCGCAAGACCCTGCGCGCCTGGCCCGGCCAGATTGTCTGGTCGGCGCTGAAACTGTGGAACAACTGGCGGCCGTTGCTGGCGGTCAATCGCGACATCTTTCTGCGCACGCTTGCGCTGCAATCGGTGATGTTTCTGATCACCGTGCAAGGCGCTCGTCTGGGTGACGCAACGGTTGCCGCCAACGCGCTGCTGCTCAACGGCCTGCTGCTGACGGCTCACGCGCTCGACGGCCTGGCGCATGCGGTTGAAGCGCTGTGCGGCCACGCCATTGGCGCGCGTGACCGGGACACCTTGCGGCGTTCGCTGGTGGTGGCGGGGGGCTGGTCACTGATCGCAAGCGTGGGGTTTGCGTTATTGTTTCTGGTCGGCGGGCACGCCTTTGTCAGCTTCCAGACGGACATCCCCGAAGTGCGCGCCACCGCCATGACTTACCTGCCGTATCTGGCGCTGATGCCCTTGCTGGCCGTCTGGAGTTATCTGCTGGACGGGCTGTTTATCGGTGCCACGCGGGCCCGGGAGATGCGCAACGCGATGCTGGTCAGCGCGGCGGGCATCGCGCCGGTCGCCTGGCTGGCGTCCAGCCACGGCAACCACGCGCTATGGCTGACGTTTCTGGCGTTCACCTTGCTGCGCGGCTTGAGTCTGGGGGCCATCGCCTGGCGTCTGGCGCGCAGGGACGGCTGGTTCGTTCACTGAGGCGTTGAGCCCAAACCCTTTGTTTTACGCTGCGCACCTGGGGTGTGTTTGACGAACATGTCCACCTCGTCAACCACCGGAGCCAGACTGCTGAGCAACTTGGCAAACGCGCCGACCAGAGTGCCGTGGTTGGTGCGTGAGAAGTACAGGTCACGCGCCGGCACATTCGCCGCGCGCAGCTTCTGCGCCAGCCCGCCGGTATTGCGCCTGGGATTGACCAGCGTATCGGTATTAGACGCCATCAGCAGCGCAGGCGGGGCGCCGGCACTGACGTAGTTGATGGGTTGCGACTCGGGTGGCGAGTTCGGGAAGAAGAACACCGGCTTCACTTCTTCTTCCTCAATGGGCAGGAAGTCGTAAGGCCCGGCCAGACCGATCCAGCCGCTGAGGATGGAAGGTGCAAGTCCCTCACGAGCCAGCCAGCGTGGGTCAAGCGCCAGCATTGCAGCGTTGTAGGCGCCCGCACTGTGCCCCATCACGTACAGTCGATCGGGATCGCCACCGTAGGTTTTTGCGTTTTTGTAGGCCCAGGCCAGCGCTTTGGCCGAGTCATCCAGAAAGTCCGGGTAGCGCACCTGTGGATAGAGTCTGTAGTCGGCGATGACCACCACCATGCCGCGCGCGGCCAAGGCTTCCCCTACGAAGGCGTAATCAGTTTTAGAGCCCCTTCTCCAACTGCCTCCATAGAAAAACACCACAACCGGTGAGTTGGCGGTTTTCGACCGTGGCATGTAAATGTCCAGTTTGTTGCGTGGATAAGGCCCATAGGCCAGCCCGTTGACATGCTCGACAGGACCGCTCGGATTCAGCGAGTTCAGCACTTTCAGCGGCGAGCAGCCGGACAACACTGCCAGCACAGCACCGGTGATCAGCGTCAGGAAAATCGCTCGAATCATATACAAGCCTCAGGCAGTGGATTGGGACATGCATGAGACCATCGCTTTGCGCCCCAGTGCCGCACAGGTACCGCTACGTTGTTTGCGGGCAGGTGGATCACCTGAGGCATCGGCTGCGTTGTTGAGGTGCTGCTGAAGCGCTCATCGTTATACATAAGTCCTGACGAGCCAGGAAAACGTGGCTCTCAGCTTCTACTTACAGGGCGTTGGAGCGATCGCGACGGCGATCCGCATCGTTCGCGAAGACTGTATTTCAAACGATGTATTTTCGGCGATTATGCCTGCCCTTTCGCGAACAATGCGGATCGCCGCCCCGGTCGCTCCCACGGCCTTCGGCCAGAATCAAAAGCGGACTTGTGTATAACGACGAGGGTAAATGTGGTTTCACCCCCGTCTTTCGTGCCCTCAGGACGACAAGTACGACGAGCGGGTCAGGCCCAGGCGCAGGGCGTCGAGGAAGTAGGTGCGTTCGCGTGGGGTGATCTTGGCGCTGGCGACCTTGTCCCGATAATGGGTCATCAGTTCTTCCGGCGACAAATGCACGTAGCGCAGCATGTCTTCGATGGTGTCGTGGGTCTCGATACCGGCGTGGTACACGCTGCCGTCCGGGTTCTGGTAGATGTTCACCGAGTCGGTGTCACCGAACAGATTGTGCATGTCGCCCAGAATTTCCTGATAAGCGCCCACCAGAAAGATGCCCAGCAGATAGTCTTCGCCTTCGTTCAGCGAATGCACCGGCATGCTGGTCTCGATGCTCTGCTCGTCGACGTATTGCTTGATCTTGCCGTCGGAATCGCAGGTCAGGTCTTGCAGCACGGCGCGGCGTACCGGCTCTTCGTCGAGGCGGTGGAGCGGCAGGATCGGCAACACCTGGCCGATTGCCCAGGTGTCCGGCAGGCTCTGGAACACCGAGAAGTTGCAGATGTACTTGTCGGCCAGCTTGTCATTGAGCTCGTCCAGCACCTGACGATGCGAGCGTTGACGGGCTTTCAGCGAATTGTACAAACGGCGGCAGACAGCGAAGTAGCATTGTTCGCCCAGCGCCTTCTCGGCCAGGCTGATCTTGCCATCGGCGTACTGAGTGGCGATGTCGCTCATGTAGTGCGTGGCGCGCCAGTAGGTTTCGGTGACCATCTCGATGTCGGTCGGCCCCAGCAGGTCAACCAGCCACTGCACGGTCTCCGGCAGGCTTTCCTTGTCGGCAATCTTCGGCACTTCGTCGTTATGCTTCTCGACGTCGGTCACCTGCACCACCAGCATGGCGTGGTGGGCGGTCAGCGAGCGGCCGCTTTCCGAGAAAATGTGCGGATGCGGCAGGCTCTGCGCGTCGCAGAACTCCTTGAGCATGCCGACCACGACACCGGCGTAATCGTCCATGTCGTAGTTGATCGAGCTGGCATTGCGCGAGTGAGTGCCGTCGTAATCGACGCCCAGACCGCCACCGACGTCGATGTAGTCCACCGGCAAGCCGAGTTTGCGCAGTTCGCCGTAGTAGCGGATCGCTTCCTTGAAGCCGTGCTGGTAGTCCGCCAGGTTGGCGATCTGCGAGCCCATGTGAAAGTGCAGCAGGCGGATGCCCTGATCGAGGCCTGCCTTGCGGAAGCGCTCGACCACCGAGAGCAATTGCGCGGCAGACAGACCGAACTTGGATTTCTCGCCGCCCGTGTCTGCCCACTTGCTCGAGGCAAGGGACGACAGGCGCACGCGCAGGCCAACCTGAGGGGCGACTTTAAGCTCGGCGGCTTCTTCGATGACCAGTTCGACTTCGGATTCTTTCTCGATGACGATGAACACGTTGTGGCCCAGCTTCTGGCCCATCAGAGCGAGCCGGATGAACTCGCGGTCCTTGTAACCGTTGCAGACGATGGTGCCGCCTTTGGGCGCCAGGGCCAGCACGGCCATCAGCTCAGGCTTGGAGCCGGCTTCCAGACCAATCGAGACGTTTTGCGTGGCGATGATGTTTTCCACCACCGCTTCCTGCTGGTTGACCTTGATCGGGTACAGCGCGGTGTATTGGCTCTGGTATTCCAGGCGCGCGATGTTGCTGTCGAATGCGCCGGTCAGTTGACGCACGCGGTCCTGCAGAATATCGGGGAAGCGCACCAGCAACGGCAGCGACAGGCCGCTTTTGCGCAGGTTGTCGACTTGCTCATAGAGATCGATGGGCGAGCTGTCCGGCCCGTTGGGGCGAACTTCAACGCAGCCCGCCTCGTTGATTGCAAAATAACCCGCGCCCCAATGGCGAATGCCATAAACGCTGCGGCTGTCCGCAACTGTCCATTGGCTGCCATCGTCTTTGCGTGTGCGTCGTACGGACATCGAGGTCCCCTATAAAGAAGTCATAGCGCCAGCCAGTAGCCGGCTGGGCGCAGTGTAATGAGTTGAAATGACGATTTGAGTCGCGGGTTCAGCCGCCGGACTTTTTGGCCTTGAAGCCTTTCTTGACGAGTTCTGCGATCAGCAGTTCGACATGATCGCCCTGGATCTCGATCACACCGTCCTTGAGCGATCCGCCGGTGCCACAGCGTTGCTTGAGGGCCTTGGCCAGCTCTTTGAGCGGCTCTTCGGCCAGCGGCACGCCGCTGATGGTGGTGACTGTCTTGCCGCCACGGCCTTTGCTTTCGCGACGTACCCGAGCAACGCCGTCGCCTTCAGGGATGGCAGTCTGTTTGCAGGTGCATTCGGCAACAGGCTGACGACAATCGGGGCAGTGGCGCCCTGCGTCGGTTGAAAACACCAGGCCACCCAGGGCGGCGAGGGAAGCGGCTTTTTTAGCCACGGAACATCCTCTTGTTGAGGACTGAAGATGGGTCGGGCTCACACGAGCCATCGACCGCGAAGCCCCACTCTGGCAGGGGCAGCGCTACTGGAAGGGCAGGGCCGGTCCAGTTTGAAAAAGGTCGCGCAGTGTAACGGCAAACAGCCCGAATGCTAAGAGGCTCGATGCGCCAATTTACTGAACAGTCGCTTTACCGAACACTTTCATCGCTAAACAGAAACAGACTGATTCAGGTAGCGTTTCAGCGCAGCCAGCGAGTCCGGGCAGTAGGGCGTGTGTTCTGCCTGATGCAGCACTTCGTCGATGGGCATGAAGCGCGCTTCCAGTACCTCCTCAGGTTGCAGTTTCAGCGGCCCGTCCCACACAGCCGAAAACACTGCACACCACAGGCGGTTGCCGGGCTGATCGAAGAAAAACTGTTCGTGCGCCTGCAACGGCACGCCACTGACGCCCAGCTCTTCTTCAAGCTCACGGGCCGCAGACTCGGCGTAGCTTTCCTCCGCCTGAACCATCCCGCCAGCCGCCACATCCCAGTAACCTGGGTAGATCGCCTTGCTCAGCGTGCGCCGATGCACACAGAGGTCCCCGGCACTGTTGAACAGCAGAATATAGGTGCCGCGGCCGATCAGCCCGCGTTCACGCAAATCGGCGCGTACCCGTGAACCGAGCAGACAATCCTGCTCGTCGACCCAGGCAATGTGCTCGGCGTCGGAGGCGGCGCGGTGCGCGGCCTCGTTCGGGGAGATAGCCATCAGCCCTGATTCAGCAACTGGCGAAGGTCGATCACCGCAGCATTGGCGCGTGAGATGTAGTTGGCCATGACCAGCGAGTGGTTGGCGAACACACCGAACGGGCTGCCGTTGAGAATCATCGGGCTCCACAGCGGCTCCTGAGAGGCCTCCAGTTCACGAATGATCTGACGCACACTCACTGTCGCGTTCTTTTTGGCCAGCACATCGGCAAAATCCACTTCGATGGCGCGCAGCAAGTGCGACAGCGCCCAGGCCTGACCGCGCGCTTCATAGAAGACGTTGTCCACTTCCAGCCACGGGGTTTCAACGATTTCCTCGTCAACCTGCGGTACTTCGCCAGGCTTGACCGAAACAGCGGCTTCGGTTTTCAGCGTGCTGTTGAGCTTGACCCTGCCGACACTGGCCGAGAGGCGCTGCGACAGTGAACCCAGGCGCGTTCCGACATCACCCAGCCAGTTGTTGAGGTTGTCGGCGCGGGCGTAAAACAGTGCGCCTTTCTGGTTCGGATCGGACAGTCGTGTCTGGTAGCGGCTCAGAGATTTAATGCCCTCGGCATACTGCGATTCACTGGAGGGCAGGATCCAGCTGCGATTGTTGAAGTTGAACAGCGGCTCGGCGCGCGCCAGATCGCCATCTTCGGCAGATTGCGACTGCGAGCGGGCGAAGTCCTTGCGCAGCGCACGGCTCAGGTCACGCACCTGAACCAGCACGCCGTATTCCCAGCTCGGAATGTTGTCCAGCCACAGGCCAGGCGGCATGCGGTCGTTGGAGAGGTAGCCGCCACGCTTGTCGAGCAAAGTGCCGGCCACGGTTTTCAGGGTTTCGACCGTGGTGTAGCCGATCACCATCTGCTTGCCTTCGCGTTCTGCGGCGGCTTGAGCGTTTTGTTGTACCGGGAACAGTGCGGGTTCTTTGCTCCAGTACCAGCCGACAACGAGCGCCACCAGCAGGTAAATCAAGATCAAGGCGCCCAGAGCGCGGCTATAGAACAGGTTACCCAGGTAACCCCGGCGCTTGACCGATGCGGTGTCAGCGGTGCGCTCACCCGCGCTGCCTGCGCGGTTTTTCCAATCCAGCATGGTAGGGTCCTTTCGATCTTGAGTTGAATGCTACACGGCGTTCGACCGCAACCTTCCTGGGCAGTTTCAAGCGATAAGCTGGAAGCTGCAAGCGGTTAGCTTCAAGCTTCAAGCTTCAAGCTTCAAGCCTCAAGCCGACCGCTTCTAGCTTGCAGCTAAAAGCTTATAGCTATTATCTATCAGTCGATTAATTTTGAGTAATGGCCATGCGCCATCAAAATGTTGTCAAATAAGTGACTTGCGGCGCTCTTCTGTCGTATGGGAGGTGCTAGCATAGCGCCATCAGCCATTTCGCTCAGTAAATCAACAGTAGTCTGAATATGACCGAGCTCGAAGATCCTAGCCGCGATCGTCTCAAGCATCACTTTGCCCAAAGGGTCATTCATCAGGCTCGGCAGATTCTGGAGACGTGGCAACGCCTGCAAAAAGCCGAGTGGTCGGTTGCCGACATGGCCGAGCTCAAAGAGGCCACGCTGCGTCTGATGCGTTTTGCCGAGCGCTTCGAGCAAGCTGAGCATGTGGCCCTGGCTCACGAGATCAATCAGTCACTGGACGCTGTTGACGCCAATCGCGGCCGGCTCAACAGCCACGTCATCACAGAACTCAATCGCCTCATGCAGCGCCTGTCGCGCACCGGGCTGCGGCATGGCGACCGGCTCGAGCAAACGTCGCTGCCGCCGCTGCGCAAGCCGGTTTACGTGGTGCTTCAGGACCATGAGCGGGCCGAGCGTCTGGCCAAGCAGCTGGAATTTTTCGGTTTGTCGGCCCTTTCACTGCACAGCGTTGCCGATTTCCAGCGTGCCATGGCGCAGCGGCACCCGGCGGCTATTGTCATGGACGTCGATTTCAGCGGTCCTGGCATGGGCTTGGAGCTGGCCTCGCAGGCGCAGGAAGGGTTGGAGCAAAAGCTGCCGCTGTTGTTTTTCAGTGTGCATGAAACCGACACGCCGACCCGGCTGGCAGCGGTGCGCGCCGGTGGTGAGGAGTTTCTGACCGGCGCGCTGGAAGCATCGAGCCTGCTGGAAAAAATCGAAGTGCTGACCTGCGTGGCGCAATACGAGCCTTATAAAGTGCTGATCATCGATGATTCCCGTGCCCAGGCCATGCACACCGAACGCGTGCTCAATGCCGCCGGGATCGTGACGCGGGTGCTCATTGACCCGATTCAGGCGATGTCCGAACTCGCCGATTTTCAGCCGGACCTGATCATTCTCGACATGTACATGCCCGGCTGTACCGGCACCGAGCTGGCCAAGGTCATTCGCCACAACGACCGTTACGTTAGTGTGCCGATCATTTACCTGTCGGCCGAGGATGACCAGGACAAGCAGCTCGATGCCATGAGCGAAGGCGGCGATGACTTCCTGACCAAGCCGATCAAGCCGCGCCACTTGATCACCACGGTGCGCAATCGCGCCGCCAGGGCTCGTAACCTCAAGTCGCGCATGGTTCGTGACAGCCTGACCGGGCTCTACAACCACACGCACATCCTGCAACTGCTGGAAGATTGCAGTTTTCGTTCGCGACGTGAAGGCAAGCCGCTGTGTTTTGCCATGCTCGATATCGACCATTTCAAACGGGTCAACGACAGTCACGGCCATCCAATGGGGGATCGGGTCATCAAGAGCCTGGCACTGTTCCTCAAGCAGCGACTGCGTAAAACCGATTTCATCGGTCGTTACGGCGGTGAAGAGTTCGCCATTGTCATGCCCGACACCGACATTCATAACGCCCACAAGGTGCTCGATGAAATCCGTCACCGCTTTGCGGAGATTCACTACCCGGCGCAGCCTGCGGACCTGTTCTGCACCTTCAGTGCCGGCGTGGTTTGCCTCGGTGCAGATGATGACAGCCTGAGCCTTGCCTCCCAGGCCGACACCGCGCTGTATCGCGCCAAGCATGCAGGGCGCAATCAGGTGCACTCGGCGCTGGTGCAAGCGCCTTATCACATCGTGCTGGCAGAAATCGAGGCCTGAGCAGTCTTACCCCTGGCTTTCGATAAGCCGCTGCCGCTCCCCGCTTTTACCGGGTGAAAATGCCAGCGCCAGTTGAGTGCGGTTATGCATATGGGTCAGGCGCAGAACCTGCGACACGTAAAGTTTTACGGTGTTTTCTGTAATGCCCAGTTCGCAGGCAATCTGGTAATTGGTCAACCCGGTACTGACCAGCCGCGCCACATCGAGCTGGCGACGTGACAGTTTGGCCAGCGCCACCGGCATCTGTGAGTCATTTTCAGCATTGAGCCGTGGTTTGCGCCCGGCCTGCGGCGTGTTCTGAGCGCTGTCCAGATTCTGATAAAGATCGTCAATGGACGCCGCCAGAAACTGGAGTTTCTCGTTCAGCAGGCCCAATTGCTGGCGGTTTTTCTGGCGCTCGGCCAGCGCTTCTACCTGCGACTGAACGCCTTCCAGCAGCTCATCAAGATTGACCGGCTTCTGGTAGTAATCGGCAATGCCGGCCCGCAGCGCCTTGATGACATCCTTTTTCTCGGCTTGTCCGGTCAGCATGATGGCTTCGAACAAATGCGTCTTGCCGCCCGCCATCTTCATGGCTTCGACCATTTCGATGCCATTCATGCCGGGCATTTCCAGATCGCACAGCACGATGCCGATGGCGCTGTCGTTGGCAAAGTGCTCGATGGCTTCAAGGCTTGAATGACAGCGCACACACGCATAGCCGCAGCCTTCCAGAAACTCGCCGAGTTCTTCAACGATCAAAGGTTGGTCATCGACCACCAGAATTTTTGGGACCGGGTAGTTATTCACATGCGACTCCATGCTGTTAAGGCCGGCAAGCCGGGACC
Organism: Pseudomonas sp. CFBP2511; assembly: GCF_030209255.1. NCBI lineage: Bacteria > Pseudomonadati > Pseudomonadota > Gammaproteobacteria > Pseudomonadales > Pseudomonadaceae > Pseudomonas > Pseudomonas sp. CFBP2511. The sequence goes on from NZ_JARVSI010000024.1 coordinate 59,850, forward strand.
TTTATCCATTCAGCAAAACATGATCAAGTTCTGTTTGCATACGCGACGTTACGCGAGCGCGATGTCTCAACCGTAGTCGTACTTTCCGACTATGTACATAGCATTATATTTTCATTCGACTAATGGATAACACACACTGTCAGCAGCAGGCCGATCAATAAGAACGGTGAGAAAGGATATTTGTCTGGCGTCCCGGGATTCATGTGTTTATAACGCTGCGTAACCTGTTGGTGTATAAGAGGCCAGACTCTTTTACCTATCAAGGCCCATGCCAGCATCGCGACGCCTGCGCCAATAAACGTGCATAACAAATAGGCAGTGTTTGATGCAAGCGCCAATGCCGTCATCAACTTGACGTCTGCAGCGCCCAGCCTGCCCAGCGTGTAACCGGGCAGTGTCAGGGCCAAGGCCAGCACCAGCGCCAGGGCGCCTTCAAGCGGCGGCGAGCCCAGCCAGGTCAGGCCGGTAACGGCCAGATAGCCGGCAGCCAGCGCTGCGGCGCCCAGTGTCAGCCCGTTGAGAATTTCCTTGCGGCGCGCATCCTGTTCGGCGCAAATTGCAAACCAGACCAGCAGAAAAAATAATTTCATCACGCAAAAAACATCCCGTTTTCCGTAAAGAACCTATGCTGTTCAAAGGTCGTAGATGTCAGGGTAGACGTTGAAATGAAAACACGTGCGCAGCAGACCTTTCCCGATAAGCAACAGGGTGCCGCTGCTATTGAGTTCGCCGCAGTGTTCGTGGTGTTCTTTGCGGTGTTCTACGGCGTGGTGAGTTATAGCCTGCCGTTGCTGATGATGCAGTCATTCAATGCGGCGGCCAGTGAAGCCGTGCGCCGAAGTGTCGCCCTCAGTCCAACAGTTACAAATTATAACAGTCTATTGAAAAGCCAGGCACAGAGTGTCGTGATGAGCCAGTTGTCATGGATGCCGCCTGCGTTGGGCTTCAGTGCAAGTTATACCAACGTTACTTACACCGCCGGTGTGCTGACCGTCACCATCCAGTATCCCAAGACCCGACTGACCCAGGTATTGCCGCTGCTGACCCTGCCCGGCATCGGTGAGATCCCGCGTTTGCCGACCAATCTGACCGCCCAAGCGAGCCTGCAACTTGTCCCATGAAAAGAATCGCCTGAGCCGGTGGCTCGGACGCGGTGAAGCGCCGTCTTCGCCGCAGACCTTGCCTGTATCCAGCGAGCCCGATCCGATCGGCGCCGACCTTTATCTACTGCTTGATGAAGAGGGGCGGATACAGAGCATCAGCCCGCAATTGCTTGCGCGACTGGGCATGGCAGCGCCGACGTTCGCTGCTCTGCGGCTGATGAACCTGCTGCTGCCCAATAGCGCGCTGGTCGTTGAAGGGGTGCCGCATGACTGGCTGGGGCACATGCTCGATCTGGACTTCAAGAGCGCCGACACGCACACCTTGCACGCCCGCGGCTGGGTCCAGGCGCACGGCAAGGGCTGGCTGCTGCAATTGCTGGATATCAGCGACCTGATGGAAGAAGCCAACGCCGCTCGCAGTCGCCAGCAGTGCTTGCGGTTCGCCGGGCAGATGGCCGAGCGTGTGCGTGTGTGCAACGTGGAACGGCTGACGGCGGTGGCGGCCGAACAGCTGGAAGAGCTGGCGCAGCTGTGGCGTATTCCTTGTGTGGCGCTGGTGTTGCCGGAGGTCAGCGGTGTCGGCTGGCGTGTCTACTGCCAGTACAGCGCGCATACGGCACCGGAACTGTGGCAGGTCGGACAGCGACTGGGGACGGCGCTGGACCGCTTCGATGCCAATATCACCCATCAATTGAGGTTTGGCAGCGGCGTCGATCAAGGGCCGTTGCAGAGTGTGTTCGCTAACGCTGACGGTTTTCTGATCCCGCACAGTCGTGACAACGCTCCCAAAGCATGGCTGATGTTCGGCTTCTATGACCCGCGACAGCAGGCACCCGACCTCGGTGAGCGTGAGTGGCTGAACCTCTGCTCGGCGCTGGCAGGTCCGGTGCTGTTTCGCTTGTCCGAGCAGCACAACCGTCACCACGTCGAGCGGCTGGCCGTGCTTCAAGGGCTGCTGGGTACCGGGTGGTGGGAGCTGATGCCCGCCAGCGACGAGGTCCTGCTGGCCCCGCAACTGGCGCGCAGTCTGCGTCTGGCTGACAGGGTCGAAAGCCTGTCACGTCAGGACTGGCTGGCGATGATTCATCCGGCAGACCGCCAGGAGCTTTCCAGCCGTCTCGCCCAGTTGCGTGACAAAGGCACGCCATTGCTGCTCTGCGTGCGTCTGGCGCAGAGTGACCCCGCGCAGGAAACCCTTTGGTTTCGTATTCAGGGCCAGGCGCTGATCAGCGGGCAGGTGAAGCGCGTGCTGGGTTTCATGCTCGATGTCAGCGATATCAAGAACCAGGAAACCGAGGCGGCTGCCGCCCATGCCCGGCTGGATAACCTGATTGCCAGCTCACCGGCGGTGATCTACGTGCAGCGTTACGATCAAGGCAACCTGGAGCCGACTTTTTTCAGTGACAGCCTCACGCCTTTGCTGGGCTGGACGCTGGCCGACTGCATCGAGGGGCAACTGGCTGAATACATCCACCCCGAAGACCGCGACATCTGGTTCGAGCGCAATCGGCAGTTGCTGCGTGAAGGCTTGGTCAGCCGGCGATACCGGTTGCGCGACAAGGGTGGCAATTATCACTGGCTGCTGGACGAGGCCCGGCTGTTGCGCGATGACCTCGGCATGCCGGTGGAGGCAGTCGGTTTATGGCTGGATGTTACCGAAGCCACACTGGCGGCCGAGCAAGTGCGCCAGAGCGAAGAGCGCTATCGCATTCTGGTTGAAGATTCTCCAGCGATGATCTGTCGCTATTCGCCTGATCTGGTGCTCAGTTTCGGCAACCGGCCGCTGGCCAACTACATGGAATGCACCCCGGAGCAACTGACCGGGATCAATCTCGGCGACTGGCTCTCGGATGAGCAGCGCGAAGCGTTCATTCGGCGCATCGGCCTGCTGACGCCTGAGGCGCCGTTGAGCACCGAAGAAATCTGCATCGAGTTGCCCGGCCGTGAATACGCCTGGTGGGTGTGGGCCGACCGGGGCATTTTCGATGAGCATGGCACGCTGGTCGAGGTGCAGGCCGTGGGCCGCGACAACACCGACGTGCGCCGCTCACGGATGCAGCTGAATCAGAGCGCCAAGATGGCGACGCTCGGCGAAATGTCCACCGGCCTGGCTCACGAGATCAATCAGCCGCTCAACGTCATGCGCATGGCGGTGGTCAACGTCTTGAAGCGCCTTAGCAGGGGCGATGTGGATATCGAATACCTCACTGAAAAACTCACGCGTATCGACACGCAGGTGCAACGTGCCGCCCGTGTGGTTGACCACATGCGGGTGTTCGGTCGGCGTTCCGAGGTCGAAGAGCAACTGTTCGATCCGGCTCAGGCCGTTGAAGGCACTCTTTCGATGCTGGCCGAGGGCATGAAAGGCAAGGGCGTGCAGCTTCGCGTCGGGAGCATGATTGAGGCGGTGCGGGTGCGTGGGCATGTCGATCAGCTGGAGCAGGTGCTGATCAACCTGATGGTCAATGCCCGGGATGCCTTGCTGTCGCGGCGTGAAAAAGACCGTGAGTTCGAGCCGTGGATCAGTGTCGAAGCCGAGCGGGATGAAAATATCATCCGCCTGGTGGTTCAGGACAACGGTGGCGGTATTGACCCGCGTTTGCTGGAGCGCATTTTCGAGCCGTTCTTCACCACCAAGCCTGTCGGCGTCGGCACCGGGCTGGGCTTGTCGGTCAGTTACGGCATCGTCGATCAGATGGGCGGCCAGCTCAGTGTCAGCAACGTGGGCGAGGGCGCGCGTTTTCGCATCGAACTGCCGATCTTCAATGAAGGCTAGATGATCAGCTTTGCCTGGCCGATGTTGCAGCTCAGATTGGCCCCGACGTCGGTGGCGCCCAGGTTCAGGCCAAGCGACTCGAACAGCGGGTCGACGACCGTCGTCAGCAAGTTTGTGAGCGTATTGTCGACGATGGCGTCGAGTGCAACGGTCAGGCTGTTCAGTGTTACTGCCGTTCCAGTGATGACATTGCCCAACACGTTGCTGGTCGCGGGTTTATAGACGTTTACCTTCACGCTGGAAACCGTGCCGTTGAGCAAGGTACTGGGTTTGGTGTCTGCAACACCGGTCAGAAAGTACGGCGCGCTGTTGATTTCAGGGAGGTTGGGTGAGCTGAAGATGGTGCTGACGACCGTCGAGCTGCCCAATGGTGACTGGCTGACCGTGTCGAACGTGAGGCCGATGCCGCCGCCGCCGAAGGGGGTACGGGCGGTGCAGTTGCCTAGCAGCCCCAATATTTTCTGACAGGTTTGAGTGCCGATATCGAGTACGGGCAGCGGTGTGGTGGTTATTGCCGTGGGATCCGTGCTGGCAGGAAAACCGTCATTGATCAAGCCAACCTTGGCGCTGAGCAGTGCCGCATCGGTTTTGACGCTGAGGGTTTTATTGGTATTGCTGGTGCAGGTGAAGCCGGTGACATAGGTGTCGGCACTGGCCAGCGCCAGGCTCAGGTCGATTCGGGGGCCGGAGGTGCCGGAGGTCAGAAACTTGAAATCGGTGACCATGCAGCTGTTCAGCCCTACAGCGCAGGTAGCCGATGTCACCAGGCCGGCAATGTTCAGGCTCAACGCGCTGTTGAGAATCGGCGTCAGGCTGCCGACCACCGAGCCCGCGGTATTGGCCAATGACGTGATAGTGCCCAGCACCGGCAGGTTGATCGACACCAGCGCACGCATCTGCGCCGTGCGCACGTAGATCCGGTTGGCACCGGTTTTGGGGTTGAGCGGGTCGATCTTGCTCGGGTCGCCGATGGCCGACAACTGAGGTGGCTCGACGACCTGAATGCGCGTCGTGATCTGCGCCAGGGTGCCTACGTTGATTTGCGCAGCCGTGGAGATGCCGGTCTTGTCATTGGCCAACTGCGCGAGGCCCTGAACCAGGTCCAGCAGGCGTAGATTGGTGTTTAGTGCGGCGATGTCCGAACTGCCATGTATCGACAACAGGTCGCCCAGCACCACCGTGGTTGCACCGGCCGCCAGCTTCAAGGCCTGCAGGCCGGCAATAGTGGCCGTACCGGTCAAGGTTGCGCCGGGGTCGAGCACATTGATGGCACTCTGGATCAACTGGCTGACCGAAACCGACGTGTTGAGTACATCGCTGTAGCCGACTGCCGTCAGGTTGAGGTCAGTCTTGAGCCGGTTCAGGTAGCTGAGCAGGCTGAGGTCGGTGCTGGCAAGGCCCTGCCAGTTCGCAACGCTGAGGTTGAGTGACCCGCCGAGCAGGCTGCCAATGACCGGGTTCAGAATGGCCGCCCGGGTGCTGTCCACCGTCATGGTTGCACTGCGGATGGTCAGCGCCACCAGAGGTGCGGCGCTGGCGGCAACGGCTGTGGCGCTGAGCGTGACGTTGGCAGGCGATGGTGATTTATCGAACGCAGCACCAATGCCTGCGGCAATGCTGCGCGGCACCGGATGAGAGGCGACCACCTGAATGGCCAGCGCCTGGGTGGAATCGGCGACGAACACGCGCTGGCTCAGTGCGCCTACCGTGAGCGTTCCGCAGCGAGTCACCAGCGTGCGGCCATCGGTGTTCGGGGTAAAACCGTTACGGATGGCACTCTGGTTGGCAAAGTCGGGCGCACTGGCCGCACCGCTGCACGCTCCTCTGCGTCCTGCGGCCTCCAGCGCGGCGATATCCGCAACCCTTTGCAGCGAGCGTTTCTCCAGGTACAGCCTGCCGCTGTCGACCACGACCAGGGCACACAACAATGCCAGCCCCAGCGTCAGCGCCGCGATCAGGCCGATTGCGCCGCGCTGCCGAGCGGGCATTGCTGTGTAACGATTCAGGGCGGACATCAGCACTCCTTCGACAACGCCGTCGCTTACTCACCTGTTAAAAGGCAGTGTAGTCAACGTGTCGAAAGAGCAATGGCAAGGTGCCAGATTTGCGAAGTATCGCACCCGTTTCAGCGGGTGCGACGCAGGTGCGATCAGGTGTGCTGATCAGTACTGATAGCGCAGCACCGCATGCGACAGGGCGCGCACCGCAAATATACCGAGCAGCGCGGTCATCGCCGGGACGATCAGCCACCAGACCCGTACCGACATGGCCGGCAGGGGTTCCTTGCGCTGAATGAACGCCAGGCTGGCGGCGCAAACGCAGAACGCCAGCAGCATCCCGGCCAGCACGTCGGTTGGCCAGTGCACTCCCAGATAAACCCTCGACAAGGCAATCGCCAAGGCCGGAATGCCACACAGCAACATCCAGCTCAGACGCAGGCGCACCGGCTGGCCACGCCCAGCCAGCACGGCAAGCGTCATGAACAGCGCAAAGGCTGCGGAGCTGTGCCCGCTGGGCATGCTGTAGGTGGTCAAGGGGTCGACCAGCACGTCCGGACGGGCGCGGGCGAAGAAGGTTTTCAGAAGGCCGTTGGCGACAGCGGTGCCCAGCGTGGCAGCCAGGGCGAAGGTCGCGTGGCGCCACTGCCTGGCGACCGCCAGGACAATGATCAGCAGGGAGGCCGCGAGCAACTGGGCCTTGAAGTCGCCGATGCTGGTGACGAACAGCACGATGTTCTGCGCGGCTTCGCTGCGGTGTTCCTGGATGAGCGTCATCAGGCCGTTGTCGAAATCAGCCAGGTAAGGCCAGCCGATGAACAGCGCGGCGACCAGCGTCAGGCTGAGCACGGAAATCAGCTTGGTCGCGTAGCGTTTCTGACGCACGCTGCTTTGAATGCTCAGCCCGAACAGCACCGCCAGCCCGGTGCCGACCACTGCCGCCTCTGGCCAGAAGCCCTCTGGCAACGGCAGGCGAATGGCAGCGCCCGCAGCCCAGCCCGGCATCAGGTAGGCAATCGACCAGCCAGCGGCGGCGAGCACGCTGACGGCGATAAAGCGCGGCAGCGGCATGTCGCACATGCCGGCAATCATCGGCAGCATCGGCCGCAAAGGGCCGATGAAGCGCCCCACCAGCAGGCTGGCAATGCCATAGCGATGGAAATAGCTCTCGGCGCCGGCCATCCATTCCGGGTGCGTGCGCAGGCCTGGCAACTGGCGAATGTTCTGATGAAAGCGCCTGCCGATGAAGTAAGACACCGCGTCCCCCAGCAGCCCGCCCAGAAAGCCCAGTAACAGCACTTCGCTCAACGGCAGAATGCCGCTACCCGCCAGCGCGGCAATCGCAAACATGATCACGGTGCCCGGCACAACGATCCCGACAATCGCGACGCATTCGGTGAATGCGACTAAAAAGATCGCGACAGCCACCCAGGAAGGGTTCGCCGTCAGCCAGCCGGTCATGCCATTGAGCAGGTCGCCCATGGGTCAGTTTCCTTGATCGAGAAATAAGTAGTCGCGGCCTTCGACCTGACCGCGTCTGAGAGGGTTCCGTGTACAGAAGCGGGCGTAGCCGGCGTCCACAAAGCGATACATGAGGTGTTCGTCGCGTCCGCTGGGGATGCCCAGTCGGGTGGTCTGGATAATGCGCTCGGGTGTCTGGCCGACGTCTTCGACCAGCAACCGTTGCGGGTCGAAGCGCTTGGCGTCCCATGCGGGTACTTTCAGGCCAAGCGCCTTGCACAGCAGCGTCTGGCCGGCGCAAAGCCGCTGCGGCGGGCGAATTGCGCCACTGGCATCGGGGTTGTTCAGTTGCATCTGCGCCAACGCATTTTCATCGCTGGTGGCGTCGGTCCACGGAAACGCCGATTTGATCAGCACCGCATTGCCCGGCCCCTCGGCGCTGAAATTCAGCGAATCACCGCCACGCGCGTAATACATATAGATGTGGCCGCCTTCGAGGAACAGCGCCTTGCGCTTCTCCGTGTAGCCTAACGAGGCATGGCTGCCTTTTTCGGCGCAGTAGTACGCTTCGGTTTCGATGATGCGGGCGGCCAGCCACAGTTCACCCACTTTGTGGCGGATCACCTTGCCCAGCAGGTCGCGGGCGAGCACTTGGGCATCACGTTGAAAGAAATGGTCTTGAAGGGCCGCAGGCATAGTCAGACGGGTACGTTGAGAAGGTGCCCGATGATAACAAGCGCAACTTTAATTGCAGCTGAATGTGTCTTGATTAACGGCTTTGTTGTTTCTGAACGTGACTGAATCATGACAAGCCAGTCAGCGCCATGCGCGATCTGCATGCGCATGACGTGCCGCCATGCTGGTCACCGGCCAATAAATCTGCGCACTGATATCGACCATCCGCCTGTCTGCGCTGTCGTTCGTGCCCCACGACAGCTATAATCGGCCGCTTTCCTCTCCGCCAAGACCTCTGAGACCATGACTGAGTCCGTTCTTGACTACATGACCCGCCTGGGTCGCGCCGCCCGCGAAGCTTCGCGAGTGATCGGTCGTGCCAGCACCGCGCAGAAGAACCGCGCCCTGCAGGCCACTGCCGCCGCTCTGGACGAAGCCCGCGACGAGCTGTCTGCCGCCAATGCACTGGACCTGGCCAACGGTCAGGCCAACGGCCTTGAGCCGGCAATGCTGGAACGACTGGCCCTGACCCCCGCACGCATCGACAGCATGATCGTCGGGTTGCGTCAGGTCGCCAGCCTGGCAGACCCCGTAGGCGCGATCCGCGACATGAGTTATCGGCCGTCGGGTATTCAGGTTGGCAAGATGCGTGTGCCGCTGGGCGTTGTAGGCATCATCTACGAATCACGTCCGAATGTGACCATCGATGCAGCCAGCCTGTGCCTGAAGTCCGGTAACGCGACCATTCTGCGCGGTGGCTCCGAAGCCATTCATTCCAATCGCGCGATTGCCGCCTGTATCGCGCGCGGTCTGGCCGAAGCCGGTCTGCCCGCTGCTGTGGTGCAGGTGGTCGAGACCACCGACCGTGCGGCGGTTGGCGCGCTGATCACCATGCCTGAATACGTGGACGTCATCGTTCCGCGTGGCGGCAAGGGCCTGATCGAGCGGGTCAGTCGTGACGCCCGTGTGCCGGTCATCAAGCATCTGGACGGCATCTGCCACGTTTACGTCAGTGCCCATGCCGATCTGCCCAAGGCGCAAAAGATCGCTTTCAATGCCAAGACCTACCGTTACGGTATCTGCGGCGCGATGGAAACCCTGCTGGTCGATCAGACCATCGCAGCCGATTTTCTGCCTGCCATGGCGGCGCAGTTTCGCGAGAAGGGCGTCGAGTTGCGCGGTTGTGAGCGCACCCGCGAGCTGATCGACGTTATCCCGGCCACCGAAGACGACTGGCACACCGAGTACCTGGCGGCGATCCTCTCGATTCGTGTCGTGTCCGGGCTGGACGAAGCCATCGAGCACATCAATCATTACGGCTCGCATCACAGCGATGCCATCGTGTCCGATCACCAGAGCCAGATTCGCCGGTTCATGGCCGAGGTCGATTCCAGTTCGGTCATGGTCAATGCCCCGACGAGCTTCGCTGACGGCTTTGAATACGGATTGGGTGCCGAGATCGGCATTTCTACTGATAAGCTGCACGCCCGTGGTCCTGTGGGGCTGGAAGGGCTGACCTGCGAGAAGTACATCGTGATCGGTGATGGCCAATTGCGCGGGCACGCCTGACTTGAACAACCCCATGACCACGCTGCCCAGACGTATCGGCATGCTTGGGGGCACGTTCGACCCGGTTCATATCGGCCACTTGCGCGGTGCGCTTGAAGTGGCCGAACTGCTGGAACTCGATGAGTTGCGCCTGACGCCCAGCGCCAGGCCTCCGCATCGTGACATGCCGAGTGTTACGGCCCAGGACCGTCTGGCGATGGTCAGGAGCGCGGTTGCAGGCGTGTCGCCCCTGACGGTGGATGACCGTGAGCTGAAACGGGACAAACCGTCTTACACCCTCGACACACTGGAATCGATGCGCGCCGAACTGGCGCCTCGGGACCAGTTGTTTCTGTTGCTGGGTTGGGATGCCTTTTGCGGGCTGCCAACCTGGCACCGGTGGGAAGAACTGCTGGAGCACTGCCATATTGTGGTGCTGCAACGCCCGGACGCAGACAGCGAGTCGCCGGATGCCATGCGCAACCTGCTGGCGGCACGCGCGGTCAGCGACCCAAAGGCCCTGAAAGGGCCGGGCGGACAGATTACATTCGTCTGGCAGACGCCTTTATCGGTGTCTGCCACCCAGATCCGTCAACTGCTGGCCAGCGGTAAGTCGGTACGTTTTCTGGTGCCAGACGCGGTACTGGCCTATATCGATGTGCACGGGCTTTACCGTGCGCCGAACACTGATGGGTCGCCCTGAAACTGCTTTTATCGATAAGCGTTTGGGCGGTCCCACACATACGAGCTGAATGAGTTTTATATGACAAAGCAAAAAATGAGCAGTGAAGAAGTCGTGCAGGTTGCCATCGCAGCCCTGGAAGAGGTCAAGGGTGGCGACATTCTGACTATCGATGTGCGTGAAAAGACCAGCATCGCTGATTACATGCTGATCTGCACCGGTACTTCCAATCGCCAGCTGAACGCATTGGTCGACAACGTTCGTGACAAGGTCAAGGCTGCCGGCCTGAAATCCCTGAGCGAAGAAGGCAAGGGCGACAGTGACTGGGTTCTGCTGGACCTGGGCGATGTGATCGTTCACGTGATGACCGCTGCGGCACGCCAGTTCTATGACCTGGAGCGTCTGTGGAAAGGTGCCGAGCTGAGCCGCGCCGCCAGCGCTGCGCACCACACGCCAGGCAACGAATAAGGCTTTGATGTGCGTTTGCGTCTGATCGCTGTGGGTTCACGCATGCCCAAGTGGGTGGAAGAAGGTTGGCACGAGTACGCCAAGCGGATGCCTTCCGAGCTTGCGCTTGAACTGGTGGAAATCCCGCTCAATACCCGTGGCAAGAACGCCGATGTCGCGCGCTTTATCCGTCAGGAAGGCGAAGCGATGCTGGCCAAAGTGCAGCCGGGTGAGCGGATTGTTACGCTGGAAGTGCAGGGCAAACCGTGGAGCACTGAGCAGTTGGCGGTCGAACTCGATCGCTGGCGCCTTGATGCGCGCACGGTCAACCTGATGGTAGGCGGTCCCGAAGGGTTGGCACCGGAGGTCTGTGCCCGCAGTGAGCAGCGCTGGTCGCTGTCACCGCTGACCTTGCCGCACCCGCTGGTACGCATTCTGATCGGCGAGCAGATGTATCGCGCCTGGACAGTTCTGTCCGGGCACCCTTATCACAAGTAGCATCGTCCTTTACTGTGAACACGGCCTAAATGTCTCAACCGATCCGCCTAAAAGACCACGAAAAAGACGCACGTCTGGTGCGCGGCAGGGTCGTGTTCGGTGCTGTGGCGGTCGTGTTGCTGGTGTGCGTACTGATTGCCCGTCTGTATTACCTGCAGGTCATCCAGTACGACTATCACTCCACGCTGTCGGAAAACAATCGTGTTCACGTTCAGCCCATTCCGCCCAGCCGTGGCCTGATCTACGACCGCAACGGCGTTGTGGTGGCGGATAACCGGCCCAGTTTCAGCCTCAGCATGACCCGCGAGCGTTCCGGCGAATGGTCCAGCGTGCTCGACACCATCGTCGAGATCCTGCAGCTCACCCCTGACGACCGGATCATTTTCGAAAAACGCATGAAGCAGGGGCGTCGGCCTTTCGAGCCGGTGCCGATCCTGTTCGAGTTGAGCGAAGAGCAAATCGCCCTGATCGCCGTCAACCAGTTCCGCCTGCCGGGCGTCGAAGTGGTGGCGCAACTGGTACGCCACTACCCGCAAGGGCCGCATTTTGCGCACTCGGTGGGCTACATGGGGCGGATCAACGAAAAAGAGCTCAAGAGCCTCGACCCGATCAATTACAGCGGTACGCACCATATCGGCAAGACCGGTATCGAACGCTTCTACGAAGCCGAACTGCATGGTCAGGTCGGCTACGAAGAGGTCGAAACCAACGCTCGTGGCCGCGTGCTGCGCGTGCTTAAACGCACTGACCCGATCCCCGGCAAGGACATCGTCCTGAGCCTGGACATCAATCTTCAGGAAGCCGCCGAAGCGGCGCTGGGCGGGCGTCGTGGTGCGGTGGTGGCGCTGGACCCTTCTACCGGTGAAGTGCTGGCGATGGTCAGTGCGCCCAGCTTCGATCCGAACCTGTTCGTGACCGGTATCAGCTTCAAGGCCTACGCAGAGCTGCGCGATTCCATCGACCGGCCACTGTTCAACCGCATTCTGCGCGGCCTTTACCCACCCGGTTCGACCATCAAGCCTGCCGTGGCGATTGCCGGGCTGGACTCCGGCGCTGTGACGCCTGGCTCGCGGGTCTTCGATCCTGGGTATTACCAACTGCCCAATTACGATCACAAGTACCGTAACTGGAACCGCACCGGCGACGGCTGGGTGGACCTGGATACGGCGATCATGCGTTCAAATGACACGTACTTCTACGATCTGGCACACAAAGTGGGCATTGATCGACTTGCCACCTACATGAACAAGTTTGGTATCGGGCAGAAGGTGTCGCTGGACATGTTCGAAGAGTCTCCCGGCCTGATGCCGTCCCGTGAATGGAAGCGCGCCACGCGCCGTCAGGCCTGGTTCCCGGGCGAAACCCTGATTCTCGGGATCGGTCAGGGCTACATGCAGGCAACCCCGTTGCAACTGGCCCAGGCGACCGCGCTGGTGGCCAACAAGGGTGTCTGGAACCGTCCGCATCTGGCCAGGACCATCGAGGGCAAAGCGCCGGTGGACGAAAACCCGATGCCGAACATCGTGCTGCGTGATCCGGCCAACTGGGGGCGGGTCAACCACGGCATGCAGGAAGTGATGCACGGCGCCCGCGGCACGGCGCGCAAGGCTGCCATCGGTGCGCAATACCGGATTGCCGGCAAGAGCGGTACGGCGCAGGTCGTTGCGATCAAGCAAGGCGAGAAATACGACCGCACCAAGGTGCAGGAACGTCACCGTGACCACGCTTTGTTCGTCGGTTTTGCGCCGGCCGACAACCCGAAAATCGTTGTGGCAGTCATGGTCGAGAACGGCGAGTCCGGCTCCGGCGTGGCTGCACCTGTAGTTCGTCAGGTCCTGGACGCCTGGCTGCTCGACGAAAACGGCCATCTCAAGCCTGAGTACGCCGGTTCCCTGAATCTGGAGGCTGCGGCCCGTGAAGAGTAATTTCGACCGCATCCTGTCCAGCGAAGACGTGATGCGTCGCCGCGCCACGTTTCTGCAGCGCATTCATATCGATGGCCCGTTGCTGATCCTGCTGCTGACCCTGGCGGCGGGCAGCCTGTTCGTCCTGTATTCGGCCAGCGGCAAGAACTGGGACCTGCTGATCAAGCAGGCCAGTTCGTTCGGCATCGGTCTGGTGGCGATGGTGGTGATTGCCCAGCTGGAGCCCCGTTTCATGGCGCGCTGGGTGCCGGTGCTTTATGTGATTGGCGTGCTGTTGCTGGTGGTTGTGGATGTGATGGGCCATAACGCAATGGGCGCGACCCGCTGGATCAATATTCCCGGCGTGATTCGCTTCCAGCCTTCGGAGTTTCTCAAGATCATCATGCCGGCGACCATCGCCTGGTACCTGTCCAAGCGCACGTTGCCGCCGCACCTCAAGCATGTCGGGGTCAGTCTGGCGCTTATTGGTGTGCCGTTCATTCTGATCGTGCGCCAGCCCGACCTCGGCACATCGTTGCTGATTCTGGCGTCCGGGGCCTTTGTGCTGTTCATGGCAGGCCTGCGCTGGCGCTGGATTCTCAGTGTGCTGGCGGCTGCCGTGCCTGCGGCGGTGGCCATGTGGTTCTTCTTCATGCATGACTACCAGAAACAGCGCGTACTGACGTTTCTCGACCCGGAAAGCGATCCGCTGGGCACCGGCTGGAACATCATCCAGTCCAAGGCAGCCATTGGTTCGGGCGGCGTATTTGGCAAGGGCTGGTTGCTGGGCACCCAGTCGCACCTCGACTTTCTGCCGGAAAGCCACACCGACTTCATCATTGCGGTGCTGGGCGAGGAGTTCGGACTGGTGGGCATCTGTGCGCTGCTGATCATCTATATGTTGCTGATCGGTCGCGGGCTGGTGATCACTGCGCAAGCGCAGACACTGTTCGGCAAATTGCTGGCCGGCGCGTTGACCATGACGTTTTTTGTTTACGTTTTCGTCAACATCGGTATGGTCAGTGGCCTGCTGCCAGTGGTGGGCGTACCACTGCCCTTCATTAGCTACGGCGGAACTTCGCTCGTGACCCTACTGTCAGCGTTTGGGGTTTTGATGTCGATCCATACACACCGTAAATGGATCGCTCAAGTTTGATTAAGGTGAACTATTCAATGCAAGCAATGCGTAACTGGGCTCGATATGCTCCGGTGGTCGGCCTGGTGGGCATCCTTGGGTCGGTGCAAGAGGCACTGGCCGGTGATTACGAAGGTTCGCCCCAAGTGGCCGAGTTCGTCGGTGAACTGACCCGCGACTACGGTTTTGCCGGCGAGCAGTTGATGGGCCTGTTTCGTGAGGTCGAGCGCAAGCAGGCCATTCTGGATGCCATTTCGCGCCCGGCTGAACGGGTCAAGCAGTGGAAAGAGTATCGGCCGATGTTCATCACTGACACGCGCATAGCCCGCGGTGTCGATTTCTGGCGTCAGCACGAGGCCGCATTGGCCCGCGCCGAGCAGGAATATGGCGTACCGGCGCAGATCATCGTTTCGATCATCGGCGTCGAAACCTTTTTCGGCCGCAACACCGGTAATTACCGGGTGATCGACGCCTTGTCGACGCTCGGTTTCGATTACCCGCCGCGCGCCCCGTTCTTCCGCAAGGAACTGCGTGAGTTCCTGCTGCTGGCCCGCGAGCAACAGGTCGATCCGCTGACCCTGAAAGGCTCGTATGCCGGCGCAATGGGCCTGCCGCAATTCATGCCGAGCAGCTTCCGCGCTTATGCAGTGGACTTTGACGGCGACGGTCACATCAACATCTGGACCGACCCGGACGACGCCATCGGCAGCGTGGCCAGCTATTTCAAGCGTCATGGCTGGGTGGCCGGCCAGCAGGTCGTCAGCCGCGCAACGGCGCGTGGCGACCGGGTTGATGAAGGCTTGAGCCCTGCACTTGATCCGGTAATGTCGGTCGGGGAGTTGCGACAGCTGGGTTGGGCAAGTCATGATGCGCTGCGCGACGACATGCCGGTGACGGCATTCCGTCTTGAAGGCGACAATGGTCCCGAATACTGGCTGGGTCTGAACAATTTTTATGCAATCACCCGTTATAACCGCAGTGTGATGTACGCCATGGCCGTGTATCAGCTGTCTGAATCGTTGGTTCAAGCTCGAGGCGTCAAGTAATGCGGGCATCGCCGATTCTTCAATCATTCAAGCTTCTGGCGTTGACTGGCCTGGCAGTGCTGGTCGCCAGTTGCTCGTCGCCGTCACGCACAACGTCGTCGCAGTCACCAAAAGGCGGTGCAGTTGTACGCACCATGCCGGGCCTGGACATCAACCGTGCTCACAAGGACGGCGCGCCGTGGTGGGACGTGGATGTTTCGCGCATCCCCGATGCCACGCCGACCCTGCACACCGGGGCCTACAAGGCCAACCCGTACACCGTGCTGGGCAAGACCTATTTCCCCATGAGCGATTCCAGGCGCTACGTCGCTTCGGGCACCGCCTCCTGGTATGGCACCAAGTTTCATGGCCAGAACACCGCCAATGGCGAGGTTTACGACCTGTACGGCATGAGTGCCGCGCACAAGACCCTGCCGCTGCCCAGCTACGTCAAAGTGACCAACCTGGACAACAACCGCACGGTGATTCTGCGGGTCAACGACCGTGGGCCGTTTTATTCGGACCGCATCATCGACCTGTCCTACGCCGCCGCCAAAAAACTCGGTTACGCCGAAAGCGGCACTGCGCGGGTCAAGGTCGAAGGTATCGACCCTCAGGAATGGTGGGCGCAACGTGGCCGTCCGGCGCCGCTGATGCTCAATCAGCCACAAGTGATGGCCCAGGCAACACCGCCAGCGCTGTCCACTTCCACCGGCACCGTCGAACAATACACACCGCCACCCCAGCAGCACGCTGCACCTGTCGTGCCGTTGCAGGTTGACGCAAAAAAAAACGCTTCAGGACAAGCCGCTGGGCTGTTTCTCCAGGTGGGAGCCTTCGCCAACCCGGACGCTGCGGAGCTCCTGAGGTCGAAACTGAGCGGGATGGTTCGAGCGCCGGTGTTCGTCAGCTCGATCGCTCGCAATCAGCAAACGCTCTATCGGGTCCGGATGGGGCCGATCGACACGCCGGGTGAAGCCCAGCAGCTGCAAAACAGCGTCAGGTCGGCCAATCTGGGCCAGCCGAGCGTAGTGACATCGGATCAGTAAGTTTTTCGACAGTCGCCTTCCGGCAGCAGTGGAGGGCGAGATGCAGTCGCAGGCGGCGCAGCTTTGCCAGCAGGGCAAGCGTTGCAGGTAACTGCCCACAAGGTCGTGTGTCGAACCGGCGACTTTGTCAGCCAGGGTTACAGCCTGGCGCCACGAGCCGTACCGAGGCGCTTTCGCCTCGCCGGTCTGTTCAGTTTTGCCCGCAAGGGCATGTTTGCCCATTAGGATTCTCGAGAGACGGATGAACATCACCACCTTTGCAAAACGTTTGTGCCTGCTTGTTCCACTGATTATCACCCCGGCTGCCTGGGCTGCGGAGCAGATGACGCCTGCCGCACCGCAACTGGCCGCCAAGTCCTACGTGCTGATGGACGCTACCAGCGGCAACGTTCTGGTCGAGAACAACGGTGATCAGCGTCTGGCGCCTGCCAGCCTGACCAAGCTGATGACTGCCTACATCGCGACCCTGGAAATCCGTCGTGGCCAGATCGGGGAAAACGATCCGGTGACCATCAGTGAAAACGCCTGGCGCACTGGCGGTTCGCGGATGTTCATCAAGGTCGGTAGCCAGGTCACGGTCAGCGATCTGCTGCACGGCATTATCATCCAGTCGGGTAACGACGCCAGCGTCGCGATCTCTGAACACATCGCCGGCAGCGAAGATGCATTTGCCGACATGATGAACAAGACCGCCGGCGACCTGGGCATGACCAACAGCCACTTTATGAACCCGACCGGTCTGCCGAACCCGGAGCACTACTCGTCGGCGCACGACATGGCGATTCTGGCCCGAGCCATCATCCACGAAGACCCGGCTCACTATGCGATCTACTCGCAGAAAGAGTTCTTCTGGAACGGCATCAAACAGCCTAACCGCAACCTGCTGCTGTGGCGTGACAAGACCGTTGACGGTCTGAAAACCGGTCACACCGACGAAGCCGGCTACTGCATGGTGTCTTCGGCCGTCCGTGACGGCATGCGCCTGATTGCCGTGGTGTTCGGCACCAACAGCGAACAGGCTCGTGCGGCTGAAACCCAGAAGCTGCTGACCTATGGCTTCCGTTTCTTCGAAACCCAGAACTTCTATCAGAAAGGCACCGAGCTGGCTCAGGCAACTGCCTGGAAAGGCACCGAGCGTCAGGTCAAGGCCGGTCTGGCTGAAGATCTGAGCATGACCATGCCCAAAGGCGACATGAAAAAGCTGTCCGCCAGCATGACCATGAACCCGCAACTGGTTGCGCCAATCGCCAAGGGCGACGTGATCGGCAAGGTCGAGGTCAAGAAGGACGATCAGGTGGTTCACACCGCCAATCTGATTGCCCTTGATGCAGTCGAGGAAGGTGGCATTTTCCGCCGCGTGTGGGATAGCATCCGCCTGTTCTTCTACGGCTTGTTCAACTGATTCAGTAACCAATGCCGACCTTCTCGCGGCCTGCTCATGATCTGAGCGGGTCGCGTGTCCGTCGTCACGGCTTGTGAGACCTTTACTGCCATGACTGATACCGACATCAAGTCGCACAAAATCGAATTTCCCTGCGTTGACTACCCGATCAAAGTGATCGGTGACACCAGCGCCGGTTTTACGGCCGCCGTAATGGAGGTGCTTGAAAAGCACGCCCAGGTCGATGCCAAAACGCTCGCCGAGCGTCAGAGCAGCAACGGCAAGTACACCACTGTCCAGTTGCACATCATCGCGACCAGCGAAGACCAGTTGCGCGATATCAATAGTGCCCTCCGCGCTACTGGTTTTGTGCACATGGTGCTCTGATGGCCAATGCTCTGGGCTTTCGTGATCTGGGTCTGATCGATTACGAAACCGCCTGGCACGCCATGCAGCGCTTCACCGATGGGCGTGGCCGCGAGGCTGGCGATGAAGTCTGGCTGGTCCAGCACCCGCCGGTCTTCACTCAGGGGCAGTCCGGCAAGGCCGAGCATTTGCTGCTGCCGGGCAATATTCCTGTCGTACAGGTCGATCGTGGCGGCCAAGTGACTTATCATGGCCCGGGCCAGCTGGTCGCTTATTTGATGCTGGATGTCAGGCGCCTTGGCTTTGGTGTGCGCGATCTGGTCACCCGGATCGAGAACACGCTGATTGCCTTGCTGGCCGATTATGGCGTCACGGCTGCGGCCAAGGCCGATGCGCCGGGTGTATATGTCGATGGCGCGAAAATCGCCTCGCTCGGTCTGCGCATTCGCAATGGCTGTTCGTTCCATGGCCTGGCGTTGAACGTCGACATGGACCTGGAGCCGTTCCGCCGCATCAACCCTTGCGGCTATGCCGGGCTGGCCATGACCCAACTGAGCGATCAGGCAGGGCAGATAGAATTTTCCGAGGTAAGTGTCCGACTGCGTGCGCAGCTCGTCAAACACCTCGACTACGCTGAGCAGGCGACCCTTACGGGCGGAATAAACCAATATGACTGACACCGTGCAAACCCTGATCCCGACGCTTGACGTTTCCGAGCGTGTGGCCCGTCCGAAAGTCGAAGCCGGCGTCAAGCTGCGCGGAGCGGAGAAGGTTGCGCGCATCCCGGTCAAGATCATCCCGACTGTAGACTTGCCGAAGAAGCCTGACTGGATTCGCGTGCGCATCCCGGTTTCTCCGGAGGTCGACCGTATCAAGCAACTGCTGCGCAAGCACAAGCTGCACAGCGTCTGCGAAGAGGCATCCTGCCCTAACCTGGGCGAATGTTTCTCCGGCGGCACCGCGACGTTCATGATCATGGGCGACATCTGCACCCGTCGCTGCCCGTTCTGCGACGTGGGCCACGGCCGTCCGAAGGCGCTCGACGCCGACGAACCGAAGAGCCTTGCCATCGCGATTGCCGATTTGCGCTTGAAATACGTGGTGATCACCTCGGTAGACCGTGATGACCTGCGTGACGGCGGCGCTCAGCACTTTGCCGACTGCATCCGCGAGATCCGCCTGCTGTCGCCGGGCATTCAGCTCGAAACACTGGTGCCCGATTACCGTGGGCGCATGGACGTAGCGCTGGAAATCACTGCAGCCGAGCCGCCGGATGTGTTCAACCACAACCTGGAAACCGTGCCGCGTCTGTACAAGGCCGCGCGTCCTGGCTCGGATTACCAGTGGTCGCTGACCCTGCTGCAACGCTTCAAGCAGATGGTCCCGCACGTACCGACCAAATCCGGCCTGATGCTGGGTCTGGGCGAGACTGACGAAGAAGTCATCGAAGTCATGAAGCGCATGCGCGAGCACGACATCGACATGCTGACCCTGGGCCAGTACCTGCAGCCATCGCGCAACCACCTGGCGGTGCAGCGTTTCGTCCATCCGGACACCTTCGCCTGGTTCGCCGAGGAAGGTTACAAGATGGGCTTCAAGAACGTCGCTTCAGGCCCGCTGGTGCGCTCGTCGTACCACGCCGACGAGCAAGCCAAGATCGCCAAAGCGATGCTCTGACAGCGAGCCGCAAAACAATAAGGGCCAGGTTGCGATACCTGGCCCTTTTTTGCGGTTGATTATCGTGCCGACGCTCCGCGTTGGCATGCAGTTCGTGACGCTCCGCGTCACACACTTCGCCGCATCTTTGGTCGAGATTGGACGCAGAGCGTCCGGAAATGCATTCCCACGCTGGAGCGTGAGGAACGATAGGCGTCCGTAAGAACACTATCGTGCCGACGCTCCGCGTTGGCATGCCGTTCTGGACGCTCTGCGTCCTCCCGATTACTGCCCCGCAGGCTTGCGAAGAGCTTCCAGCAACTCATGCGTCGGATAGCCATCGGCCGGCCAGCCGAAGGATTGCTGTGCGCTGCGGATTGCTTTGCGCGTATTGGCGCCGATAATGCCGTCTGGCGCGCCTGCGTCGTATTGGCGGGCCGAGAGCAGGCTTTGCAACTCGATACGCTCAGAGCGGCTCAGCGGCGTGTCTGCGCGTGGCCAGGCACCGACCACGTACCCTGCGCCCTTGAAACGGTCGGAAAGCAGGCTGATCGCCAAGGCATAGGAGGTGGAGTTGTTGTACTTGAGAATCGCACGGAAGTTATCCAGCACCAGAAAGGCCGGGCCGCGATAACCCGCGGGCAACAACAAGACCGCCTGCTGCTGGCTGGCCGCGACCGGAATCGCCGAGCCGTCGGGTTGCTTGAGGCCCAGTTGCTGCCATTCAGCAAGACTCTTGCGGGTTGTCGAATCGGCCAGCGAGTAGTCAAACCCGGAGCCTAGCACCACCTCAAAGCCCCACGGCTGACCACGCTGCCAGCCGGAGCTTTGCAGGTAGTGCGCAGTGGAGGCGAGGGCGTCGGCCGGGGTGTTCCAGATGTCGCGGCGGCCATCGCCGTCAAAATCGACGGCGTGGGTGTTGTAAGTGGTCGGGATGAACTGGGTCTGGCCCATTGCCCCGGCCCACGAGCCGAGCATTTTGTCCGGGGTGATGTCGCCATGCTGGATGATCTCCAGCGCGGCCAGCAACTGGCTCTGCGCGAAACCCGGACGACGGCCTTCGTAGGCTAGCGTCGCCAGTGAGCGAATCACCGATTGCGAACCCTGAAAGCTTCCGAAATTACTCTCCATGCCCCACACCGCGACCAATGCCTGACGGTCCACGCCGTACTGCTGCTCGATCTTCTGCAGATCATCAGCGTACTGCGACAGCAACGCCTGACCCTTGCGCACGCGTACAGCGGAAATGGCACCGTCCAGGTATTCCCAGACCGGGCGGCTGAACTCGGGCTGGCTGCGGTCGGCTTTGACCACGCTCATGTCGGGCGTGACACCGGCAAACGCCAGGTCGAATACGTCCGCCCGAATGCCTGCCTTGAGCGCCTGAGCACGAAAACCGGCTTGCCATTCGCTGAAGCTGACGGCGGGCTGAATGGTGAGCGTGTCATCGACGACCAGTGCTGGCGTGGGGGCCACGGCCGGAGCGTTTGTTTGCGCTTTACTGGTTTGAAGGGGCGTGGCATCGGCAGCAGTGGGTTTTTCTGCGCAAGCTACCAGGGCGATAAGGCTGGAGGCAGCGATGAGTTGGCGCAGCTGCGGGCGATGGGTAAAACGAGAAGGCATGCTTGAGTCCAAGGGTATTACCGTTAGGTGCAGACCATAACACGGCTAAGCGGTGGAAAGCGCCCCGCAGGTGTTGCTCGATATCAGGCTGCCATAAAGCAGGAAGCCTCCCAGCTTTTAGACTGGAAGGCTTCGCGGCGGTAGCTGCCTTTGCCCTTGGAAGGTTGTTCCTGACGACTGCGGAACAAGGGCTGGGCGATGATCGATTTGGCCTTGTTCGGCCGTTTTGGCTTGCTCATGGCGGGTGCTCCTGATGGGTGTTGTAAAGCGCTGCAAATCATCGGGCAGATTGGCGGTTATGTCTAATAGTTGTGTGCTATGGCGAAGGCGCGGGGCCTTGGCTGAGTGAACACTTGTAGGAGCGACCGGGGCGGCGCTCCCGCGAATTTGCGTTTACCCTCAGCTCAATGCACGAACAGCGCAACGATGGAAAACACCAAGACCACGAAACCGGTGGCGCTGGTCCATCCTGCTTGCCAGTTATCTTTGAGCCAAGAGCCTTTCCTGGGGTATTTCCCCCACGTGACGATGCGCACGATCGGCCAGCCGATGGGGTAGCAAATGTAACGAAGCGGTATTTCAAAAAAGAGCTGAAAGAATAGGTCCGACATGCACTCACTCCGCTGGCAGCGCCAGCCTCTGTCCCGCCATCAGTAGCGCCAGTCGGCTCAGGCTGCTCCACGGCGAGCCTGCCGCCTGGCCCTTGATTTGCGCGTCGATGCGCTGCGCGTCCATCAGCAACTGGCTCCAGCGTTTTGCCGAGTGGCGTTGCAGGGCTTTGCTCATCAGCGGTTTGCGCTTGTCCCAGACCGGTGGGCGGGCCGAGCTGAACACCTTGTCGAGCGGCACACCCTGGCTGAACTGTTGGGACATGTTGGCCAGCGCACGCAGTTCGCGAGTCAACGCCCAGAGAATCACCGGCGTCTCGACCCCCTCGCCGCGCAGGCCCTCAAGCATGCGCAGGGCATGTGCCGCCTCGCCGTTGAGCACTGCGTCGGTCAGGCCGAATACATCGAAACGCGCACTGTCGGCCACCGCAGCCTGTACGGTCTGAACAGTGATCTGGCCTTCTTCGGCCATCAGCTTGAGCTTTTCGATTTCCTGCGCAGCGGCCAGCAGGTTACCTTCAACCCGCGCTGCGATCAGTTCGACAGCATCCTGTGTGGCCGAAAGCCCCGCCTGCGACAAACGTTGGCGAATCCATTGTGGCAACTGGCCGATGTCCACCGGCCAGATCTGCACGAACTGGGTGTGCGCACCTTCAACCAGTGCCTTGCCCCATTTGGTCTTCTGCGCACTGCCATCCAGTTTGGGCAGGCTGATCAGCAGCAGGGTGTCTTCGGCAGGTCTGGCGCAGTATTCCATGAGCGCGGCTGCACCTTTGTCACCGGGCTTGCCCGAAGGCAGGCGCAGTTCCAGAAGACGGCGTTCGGCGAACAGCGACATGCTGGCACCGGCCTGGAGCAACGTGCCCCAGTCGAAGCTGGCGTCTGCGCTGAACACCTGACGTTCATCGAAGCCCTGCTGGCGTGCAGCGGCGCGGACGGCATCGGCAGCCTCCTGACAAAGCAGCGGGTCGTCGCCACTGATCACATAGACAGGCGCGAGCGTACCTTGCAGGTGTTTAGCCAGTTGGGCGGGGGCGAGTTTCATGGGCTGGAGAATGTCGGGGCCATATGACTGGCCCCGCACACTTACCTGGCCGGTACTTCGACAGGCGACTGCTGAGGCGTCTCGTCGCGGATCCGCTGAGCGGCTTCCAGTGCGTCGGCTTCGGCTTTGGCAACTGCGTCGGCCTTAGCCTGCAGTTCGTCCAGACGGGACGGCGTCAGTTGTTGCAGGCGTGCCATCAGTTTCTGGATAAGGTCGTTGCGCATTTCCTGACGGACCTGCGAGGCTTCCTGATCGGAGCCGGTCAGGTTGTTGCCGTCATGTACGTAGGAGCGGTCTGCGCTGACCTTGTTGTCCAGCAGGAGGCGGTCCCGATCACCGTGAATTTCATACGTCAGCGTGTTGGTCAGCTGGTATTCCGCCGAGCGGCCCGAACCGGAGAAGCTGATGGTGCGCTGGGTTTCGTTCTCACTGGTCAGAATCAGCTTGTAGGGCGCGCCGGTGTAGACCTTGACGCCGGAGCTGGTCAACAGGCGAGTCAGCTGAGTGACGGTTTCGCCGTAAGCGTTGCGTGCGCTGACATCCAGCTCCTTGATCGCCAACTCGGTCGTGCCGGTGCCACGCAGCTGGAAGCCACAGGCACTCAACAGAACAGCCAGGCCCATCACCAGCAAATTGCGTTTGATCATCTTGATGCTCCCGTTGAATCCGTTTGGGCCGCCACTGCGAGCCCTGAAAATATGTTCGGCGCCCGGCAGCTGCCAGGCGCCTGATCCAGTTAGCTTGCGACGATGTTGACCAGCTTGCCAGGCACGACGATCACCTTGCGAATGGTCAGGCCATCAGTGAAGCGCAAGACGTTCTCGTTGATGCGTGCCGCCGCTTCGACTTCTTCGCGGCTGGCACTGGCGGGCATTTCGATGTGGCCGCGCAGCTTGCCGTTGACCTGAATCACCAGTTGCAGGCTGTCCTGCACCAGCGCATGGGCATCAAACACAGGCCAGCCAGCGTCGATGACCGGCTCATTGTGGCCCAATTGCGTCCACAGTTCGTGGCTGATGTGCGGCGTGATCGGTGCCAGCAGCAGGGTGACTGTTTCCAGGCCTTCCTGCAGCAGTGCGCGATCCTGTGGCGTGGCCTGAGGGGCTTTTTCCAGCACGTTCATCAGCGTCATCACTTGCGCGACAGCGGTGTTGAATTTCTGATTCTGGCCAATATCCTGGCTCGCCTGCTTGATGGCCTGATGGATCGAACGGCGCACGGCCTTCTGCTCATCGGTCAGGGCGGCGATGTCCAGGCTGCCCGATGCACCCTGACCAACGTGCGCCTGAGCCAGACGCCATACACGGCGCAGGAAGCGATGCGAGCCTTCGACACCCGAGTCCGACCATTCCAGGCTCATGTCAGGCGGCGAGGCGAACATCATGAACAAACGGCAGGTATCCGCGCCGTACTGATCGATCATGGTCTGTGGGTCGATGCCGTTTTTCTTCGACTTCGACATCTTCTCGGTGCCGCCGATTTCTACCGGCAGGCCATCGCTGGTCAACGTGGCGCTGATCACCTTGGCCTTGGCGTCTCTTTCGAGGGTCACGTCGGCCGGGTTGATCCAGGTTTTCTTGCCGCTGGTTTCCATGCGGAAGTAGGTTTCGGCGTTGACCATGCCCTGGGTCAGCAGGTTCTTGAACGGCTCGTTCGACGTCACCAGGCCTTCGTCACGCATCAGCTTGTGGAAGAAGCGCGCGTAAAGCAGGTGCAAAATGGCGTGTTCGATGCCGCCGATGTACTGGTCGACCGGCAGCCAGTGGTTGGCTGCGTTTGGCTCGACCAGGCCACCTTCGTAATGCGGAGAGGCGTAGCGCGCGTAGTACCAGGAGGACTCGACGAAGGTGTCCATGGTGTCGGTTTCACGCTTGGCCGGTGCACCGCATTTCGGGCAGCTGCACTCGTAGAATTGCGGCATGCGCGCCAGCGGCGAGCCAGCACCGTCGGGCACCACGTCTTCCGGCAGGATAACCGGTAACTGGTCTTCAGGGACCGGCACGTCGCCGCAGGTGTCGCAATGCACGATCGGGATCGGGCAGCCCCAATAACGCTGACGGCTGATGCCCCAGTCGCGCAGGCGGAACTGAGTGCGAGACTGCCCCAGCGCTTTTTTCACCAGAGCGGCTTCTATGGCATCGAACGCGTCCTGGAAATGCAGGCCGGTGAACTCGCCGGAATTGATCAGCGGGCCTTGTTCGTTGTACTCGGCTTGCCACGGCGCAGGCGTTTCATCGCCAGCGCTGGTGCGTACTACGGGTTTGATCGGCAAGTCGTATTTGCTGGCAAATTCGAAATCGCGCTCATCGTGCGCCGGGACTGCCATGACAGCGCCATCGCCGTAATGCATCAATACATAGTTGGCGACCCACACCGGCAGTTTTTCGCCGGTCAGCGGGTGCTCGACGAACAACGAGGTCGGCTGGCCTTTCTTTTCCTGAGTGGCAACGTCTGCTTCGGCGACGCTGCCGCCCTTGCACTCATCGATAAAGGCTTGCAGCGCTGGGTTGCCTTGCGCTGCAAGGGTCGCCAGCGGGTGTTCAGCGGCGACGGCAACGTAGGTTGCCCCCATCAGGGTGTCAGGGCGTGTGGTGAAGACTTTCAATGCGCCCGCTTCGCCGATCGACGCCTGGTCGTACGGGAACTGCACTTCCATGCCGCGCGATCTGCCGATCCAGTTGCGCTGCATGGTCTTGACCTGTTCAGGCCAGCCCGGCAGTTCGTCGAGGCTTTCCAGCAGCTCGTCGGCGTAGGCGGTGATCTTGAAGTAGTACATCGGGATTTCGCGCTTTTCGATAAGCGCGCCGGAACGCCAGCCCCGACCGTCGATGACCTGCTCGTTGGCCAGTACGGTCTGGTCGATCGGGTCCCAGTTCACGGTGCCGTTCTTGCGGTAGATCACGCCTTTCTCGAACAGGCGAGTGAACAGCCATTGTTCCCAGCGATAGTAATCAGGCTTGCAGGTGGTGACTTCGCGAGACCAGTCCACCGCCAGACCCAGGCTCTTTAGCTGGTTCTTCATGTAGGCGATGTTTTCGTAGGTCCACTTGGCCGGCGCAACGTTGTTGTCGATCGCGGCGTTTTCAGCCGGCATGCCGAACGCGTCCCAGCCCAGTGGCTGCAGGACGTTCTTGCCGAGCATGCGCTGGTAGCGGGAAATCACGTCACCGATGGTGTAGTTGCGCACATGGCCCATGTGCAGCTTGCCGCTGGGGTAAGGAAACATCGACAGGCAATAGAAGGTTTCCTTGCCTGGCTGTTCACTGACTTCAAAAGACTTTTGCTCATCCCAGAACGTTTGGGCGGCGGCTTCGATTTCGCGGGGCTGATAGAGTTCGTGCATGGCTACTTTTTACTAAAGATTAGTGACCCTTGACCTCTTCATTGCTTCGCCGAGTCAGGTCGGCACCGCTGGGCTGACAATTGTAACTGTCTGTGCGGTGCGTTCGGGCTCAAGAGCGCGGAAGTGGAATTACAGGAAGCGCCGTAGCATACATGAGGGTCATCTATCGAGGGAAACCCTGATTGCTCCGTGCAGCGGTCAAAGCCCGGCTGACCGCTCTATCTGGCCGTTGGTCGCAGTTTTATGCCGGTTCCGGCAGCGCCGCTAAGCTCAAGCGCGAGGATAACGTTTATCTTCGATGAGGTGAGCAGATGACAGAGTTGCAGCACGCAGTAAGCACATCTGAGCTGTATGAGCGTTTGATCGATCGTCTCGGGCTTGCGCTTGAAATGGCAAGTACCTCGGTACGCTTGCGAAACGAATCGCCCGCCGAACTTGAACTCAAGGGGTTGAGCAGCGCCGAGTTCGAGTTGATAGAAGCCTGTCTGGAGAAAGGCGTCGGTACGTCAGGCGGGGCTGTCATGGATATTTCCAGGGGCAGCCATACGGATTCGTCTGAACACGCCAGCCCGGTCAAGTCGTCCAGAATGTCAGCCACGATCATCTGGCTGAAGGACAAGCGACGAGCCAGGGCATCGGCACGGCTGGGCCGTAACGGTTAGGTATCCGCCTTCAAACATTGTTGCCTGGCTTCAAACATTCTAGGCTTCGGGCATCTCTGGAGATGCCCCGATGCCTTTGCGCTACCTGTTGAAAACCCTCTTGTTGCCACCCGGCATTCTGTTTTTGCTGCTGATCCTCGGCTGGTGGCTGCGTCGCTCGCGTCCGCGTCTGGCAACAGCCTGTTTTGCTGCGGGTCTGGGCGGTTTATGGTTGATGAGCGTGCCGGCTGTGGTGGAGTTCGCCGCGCGCAAGATGGAGCAGATCCCGCCCTTGCCGCAACAACAATGGGCGACGCTAGCACAGCAGGCGGATGCGATTGTGGTGCTCGGCAACGGACGTGAGCGCAACTCGCCCACCTGGGGCGCCGATACGCCGACGGGGCTGGGCCTTGAGCGGTTGCGTCTGGCAGCCCGATTGGCGAAAGAGTCCGGGCTGCCGATACTGACCGCGGGCGGTTTGCACTTCGACCAGCCACCCAGCGAAGCGTCGATCATGGCGCAAGCGCTGCAGCAGGACTTCGGCGTGACAGTGCGTTGGCAGGAAGGTCTGAGCCGTACCACGTGGGAAAACGCGACAATGACCGCCGCGGTTCTGCGACCTCAGGGCATCAAACGCGTGGTGCTGGTCACGCAGGCCTGGCATATGCCAAGGGCGCGATGGAGTTTCGAGCAGGCGGGTTTTACCGTGGTGAGTGCGCCGGTCGGCTTTCTTGGGGTGGACAATGCCCGGCCCTTTGGCGGCTGGTTGCCCGAGAGTCGTGTGTTCACGCAGAGCGGGGTGTTGCTTAACGAAGCGGCGGGTTTACTGGTTTACCCGTGGATTTATCGAAGCGGTCACTGAGAGGAAGCCGATTCCAGCTGAAAACAGCTGGAACCGGCTTTGTGCAATCGGTCAGACAGTCTTGGAGATCCGGGCCGCCAGCAACGCCCAGCCAAATAACAGCAGGCAGACAATTGCCAGTGGCCACGAGCGCCAGTGCAGATACGGCGTGAGTTCGTGCATCGGCACCACCTCGCCGTACAGCACGCCACGCTCGAACTGCGGAATCTGCACGGTGATCCTGCCGAACGGGTCGATCAGCGCAGTAACACCATTGTTGGTCGCGCGGATCATCCAGCGTCCCGCTTCAAGGGCGCGCATCTGGGCCATCTGCAAATGTTGCAGAGGACCGATCGAGGTGCCGAACCAGGTGTCATTGCTGACCGTCAACAGCAGATCGCTCTGCGCCGACAGGCCTGCGGCGAACTCCGGATAAACCACTTCATAGCAGATGAACGGCGCGATGTGATAACCCTTGGCCTGCAATAGAGCCTGATCGTTCGGGCCGCGTGCGAAGTCGGACATCGGCAGGTCGAAGAAGGAGATCAGCCCGCGCAACAGGTCCTGCAACGGCACGTATTCACCGAACGGAACGAGCTTCTGCTTGAAATAAGTGCCGTCGCCCTGGCCGGTGACGGTGATGCCGTTGTAATAGCGGTATTCGCCACGCCCGGTCGGCTCACGCACCGGCACGCCCGTGATCAGCGCCGCGCCGCGGTCCGCAGCAAACTTGCCCATCATCGACAGGTAGCCTTCTGCGCTTTCCTTGAGGACCGGCACAGCCGTTTCCGGCCAGACAATCAGGTCGGCCTGCTGTGAGCGAAAGGTCATGTCCCGATACAGCGCCAGTTGATCGTTGAGCTTTTGCGGGTCCCATTTCATGCTTTGTTCGATGTTGCCCTGCATGGCCGCCACTTTCAGCGGCGGGCCGGAAGGCGAGGTCCAGGCGTGATTCTTGAGCGCCAGACCTGCGACCCACGGTGCCAGCAACAGCAGCACGCCCATGGCCAGAAACGATTTGCGTGCCCGCAAGCGGTGCAGGTTGCACAACAGTGCAGCGGTCAGGCCCAGCGCAAATGAAATCAGCCAGACGCCGCCAACCGGCGCGAGGCCGGCAAGCGGGGCGTCGAGCTGGCTGTAACCGGAATAGAGCCACGGAAAGCCGGTAAGAAACCAGCCGCGAAACGCCTCTTGCCACAGCCACAGGGCGGCAAACGCCAGCGAATCTGCCAGTGGCGCTTCGTTGCGTCGCAGCCAGCGCGCCCAGACCCAGGCGGGCAGGGCAAAGAACAGCGCGATGGCTGCGATGAACAGCAGCATCAGCAAACCTGCCAGCAGCGCGGAAGCACCGCCGTAGGTGTGGATGCTGACGTAGATCCAGCTGGTGCCTGCGCCGTACAGACCGAAGCCGTAACACCAGCCGCGAGCCAGTGCTTGGCGCGGACTCAACTCGCGCAGCCCCAGATAGAACATCGCCACCGATACCAGCACCAGCGGCCAGAAGTCGAAAGGCGCCAGGGCCAGGGTCGTGAGCCCGCCAGCCGCCAGGGCCAGCAGGTTACCGGGCCAGCCGGGGCGGGTTATCCAGCGCATGTAGATTCCTTAACGCAACATCAGGTGTGTGCAGTCGGTGATTACGGGCGAGAAATCGGGCTCACGCGCAGCAAATGGATGCGGCGGCTGTCAGCGCTCAGAATGCGGAAGCGATAGGCACCGATTTCGGTGATCTCGTTACGCTTGGGCAAATGACCGAAGGCATTCATCACCAGGCCGCCCACTGTGTCGAACTCGTCATCCGAAAACACGCTGTCGAAGAATTCGTTGAAATTCTCGATCGGGGTCAGCGCCTTGACCAGGAAGTCGCCGCTGGGCAGCGGTTTGATGTAGCTGTCTTCCTCGACGTCATGCTCATCCTCGATGTCGCCGACGATCTGTTCAAGCACGTCTTCGATGGTCACCAGACCCGCCACGCCGCCGTATTCGTCAATGACGATGGCCATGTGGTTATGGTTGGCGCGGAATTCACGCAGCAGCACGTTGAGGCGCTTTGACTCGGGGACGAAGGTCGCCGGGCGCAGCAGCTTCTTGACATCGTCGCTGTCGCCGTCAGCCTTGAGGATCAGTGGCAGCAGGTCCTTGGCCAGCAGCACGCCGAGCACGTCGTCGTGGCTCTCGCCGATCACCGGGTAGCGCGAGTGCGCTGCGTCGATGACCGCAGGCAGGAACTCGCGGGGGGTCTGGGTCGCCTTGATGCTGATCATCTGCGAACGCGGCACCATGATGTCGCGCACTTGCAGGTCAGCCACCTGAATGGCGCCCTCGACGATGGCCAGCGCTTCGCTGTCCAGCAGTTTGTTCTGGTGGGCTTCGCGCAGCAGCTCAAGCAGCTCCTGGCGGTTTTTCGGCTCATGGACAAAGGCCTGGGTCAGTTTACCCAACCATGACTTTTGCCCGTTGCTCGATCGGTCTTCGCTCATAGCCCTTACTCGTGGTCCTTGCTGGGTGTGTCTGAATGGGGGTGGTCGGCACTTTCGTCGTCGGCGTAAGGATCGGGGTAGCCCAGCTCCTCAAGCAACGTTCGTTCCAGTGCTTCCATTTCTTCGGCTTCTTCATCATCGATGTGGTCGTAACCCAACAGATGAAGGCAGCCATGAATGACCATGTGTGCCCAGTGCGCGTCGATGGACTTGCCTTGTTCAGCGGCTTCGCGGTTGACCACCGGGACGCAGATGACCAGGTCGCCCAGCAACGGGATGTCCAGCATGTCGTCTGGAACATCCGCCGGGAATGAAAGCACGTTTGTAGCGTAATTTTTATGTCGCCAGGTGTGATTGAGCTCACGGCCTTCGGTTTCGTCAACCAGCCGGATGGTCAGCTCGGAATCGGCACTGCGCTGGCGCAGGCCCATTTCACACCAGAGGCGAAATCGGGCTTCATCGGGGGCGGGCGTTTCACTCGCAACCTGCAGGTCCAGCTCAAGCATTGCGATTCTTGTCCCGTGAATAACCGTTGTTGCCCGACGGGCCGTCGCTGAGCTGGTCATCGAAGCGCTCGTAGGCCTCGACAATGCGCTGCACCAGCGGATGGCGAACCACATCCTTGGGTTTGAAATGCGTGAAGCTGATACCTGGCACGTCCTTGAGCACATCGATGACATGCGTCAGCCCCGACCGCGAGCCCTTGGGCAGGTCGACCTGGGTAATGTCGCCGGTGATCACGGCCGTGGAGCCAAAGCCGATACGGGTCAGGAACATCTTCATCTGCTCGACGGTAGTGTTCTGACTTTCGTCGAGAATGATGAAGCTGTTATTAAGGGTGCGTCCGCGCATGTACGCCAGCGGTGCCACTTCAATGACCTGTTTCTCGATCAGTTTGGCGACGTATTCGAAGCCGAGCATCTCGTAAAGTGCGTCGTACAGCGGGCGCAGGTACGGGTCGATCTTCTGCGCCAGATCGCCAGGCAGGAAGCCGAGCTTCTCGCCCGCCTCAACGGCCGGGCGCACCAGCAGGATGCGGCGAATCTGCTCGCGCTCCAGCGCATCGACCGCGCAGGCAACCGCCAGGTACGTCTTGCCAGTCCCCGCAGGGCCGATACCGAAGTTGATATCGTTGCTGAGGACTTCCTTGACGTAACGCTGCTGATTCAGGCCGCGCGGGCGAATCATGCCCTTTTTGGTGCGCAGCGAGACGCCGACTTCGGCGGCAGGGTGGTTGTCCAGGCCGTCGACGCCTGATTCCTGAAGAAACAGGTGGACCATGTCCGGCGTCAGCTCGGTACCCTTGGTTTCCCGGTACAGGCGGCGCAGAAGGTTCTCGGCGGATCGGGTTTGAGTGGTTTCGCCGATGAGTTCGAATTGATTGCCGCGATTGCGGATCTCGATGTCCAGGCGTTGTTCGATCAGGCGCAAGTGCTCGTCGAGTTGCCCGCACAAGTTGGCGAAACGATGGGCCTCGAATGGCTCGAGGGTGAAGCGATGAGGTTCTATGGGTGCGTTCAAGGTCGTTTAATGGCCGTCCGGCGGCAATTGAGATGTATTGAAGAATACCCCCTGGCAGTGGTGGTGCGAAAGCTTTGCCGTGTTAAAGGCTGTGCCAAGGGTTCACCGTGCTCAATGGTAGGGACCGCGCAGAAACGAATTCATTCGCCGATTCGCTTCTGCACCGACACTAAAGGTTTACTGTAGCAGCGAGCCACGCAACGAGTGGGGCTGCGCATCATCAATGTGTACGTCGGCAAATTGCCCGATCAGGCGGGGATTGTTGCAGCGAAAATTGACAATCCGGTTGTTCTCGGTGCGACCTTGCAGTTCGCCGGGGTCTTTCTTTGAGTAATCTGTAACCAGAATACGCTGGATGCTGCCAACCATCTGTCGGCTGATCTCGAAACCCTGTTGGTTCAGGCGATGTTGCAACGCGGCCAGTCGCTCTTTTTTCAGCGCTTCCGGTGTGTCGTCTTTCAGGTCGGCGGCCGGTGTGCCGGGGCGCGGGCTGTAAATGAACGAGAACGAGAAGTCGAAACCGGCGTCTTCGATCAGCTTCATGGTGTTGTCGAAATCCTTTTCGGTTTCACCGGGGAAGCCAACGATGAAGTCGGAACTGATGCTGATACCCGGCACTGCCGCCCGAAGCTTGCGCAGCCTGGACTTGTATTCCAGCGTGGTGTGGTTGCGTTTCATGGCCGCCAGAATGCGGTCCGAACCTGACTGCACCGGCAAATGCAAGTGCTTGACCAGTTCCGGCACGTCGGCGTGCGCCTGAATCAGGCTGTCGGAAAACTCGAGCGGGTGCGAGGTGGTGTAACGAATGCGGTCGATGCCATCGACGACGGCAACTGCCCGAATCAGATCGGCCAGGTCGGCGACTCGCCCGTCATGGGTGGTGCCGCGATAACCGTTGACGTTCTGCCCCAGCAGTGTGACTTCGCGCACGCCGTGTTCGGCCAGGTGA
Organism: Pseudomonas sp. CFBP2511; assembly: GCF_030209255.1. NCBI lineage: Bacteria > Pseudomonadati > Pseudomonadota > Gammaproteobacteria > Pseudomonadales > Pseudomonadaceae > Pseudomonas > Pseudomonas sp. CFBP2511. The sequence goes on from NZ_JARVSI010000024.1 coordinate 92,601, forward strand.
GTGACCTCGGTCAGCACGTCATCGAACGGTCGGCTGACTTCTTCGCCGCGCGTGTAGGGCACCACGCAGAAGGTGCAGTACTTGCTGCAGCCTTCCATCACCGACACGTAAGCACTCGGGCCATCCACGCGCGGCTCGGGCAAGTGGTCGAATTTTTCGATCTCGGGGAATGAAACATCGACCTGCGGCAAGCGGGTGATGCGCGCTGCGTCGATCATTTCTGGCAGGCGGTGCAATGTTTGCGGGCCGAAGACCACGTCCACGTAGGGCGCGCGGTCGCGGATGGCCGCACCTTCCTGACTGGCAACACAGCCGCCGACGGCAATCACCATCTCGGGGTTGGCCAGTTTCAGCTCACGCCAGCGGCCGAGCTGCGAATAGACCCGGTCTTGCGCGCGCTCGCGAATCGAGCAGGTGTTGAGCAGGATCACGTCGGCGTCTTCCGCGCGAGCGGTGACTTCCAGAGCCTGATGTTCGCCCAGCAGATCGACCATGCGCGAGCTGTCGTACTCGTTCATCTGGCAACCGTGGGTTTCGATGTAAAGCTTCTTGGCCATGCGTGATCATCAACCGATTCAGTGAACCGAGCATTATAAGGATGAAGGGCTCCGGTTCCTAGCGTTGGCTGTCTGATGGACATGCTATAGTCCGCGCCCCTTTTTCATCTCTGATCGTTAACCGCCCGTTATGACCAAACGCGAAGCTCCAATCTACAAGGTGATTTTCCTCAACCAGGGACAGGTGTTTGAAATGTATGCCAAACAGATCTATCAAAGTGATCTGTGGGGCTTTCTGGAAGTGGAAGAATTCGTCTTCGGCGAGCGCACGACTGTCGTGGTAGACCCCAGCGAAGAGAAGCTCAAGGCCCAGTTCGAAGGCGTGGTGCGCAGTTTTGTGCCGATGCATTCGATTGTGCGTATCGATGAAGTCGAGCGCATGGGCGTGCCCAAGATCAGCGAAGCACGCGGCACCAGCAATGTGATGCCGTTTCCCATGCCGATGCCGGAAAAATAGTTGCCTGGGGTATGAGCAGCGATTGCCCTGAGCTAACGCGGATCAGGGCAGTGGCGAGAAGGGACTGCGGCCTTCGGCGGTTTGCAGTTCAAGCAGGTATTTGCGGAAAATCTGACCGAGTACCTGAGTGGCCACTTCGAGGTCTTCGCGCTTCATTTTCGCCGACACTTCGTCTGCTGCGTCCAGCGCGTCTTCCGAGCCATTGACGGCGGCCATTTTCAGCACGATGTACGCCTGAATGTTATTGGCCTGCACCCCTTCTCCCCGGCTGAACATCAAGCCCAGCTGGTACTGCGCCTGAGCGTGGCCCTGCAATGAAGCCTGCTCGAAGTAATTCAGCGCCTGCGGCAAATCGCGAGGTGCATTTCTGCCCTCGTAATAGAACTCACCCAACTCGTATTGCGCCTGAGCATCCCCGCCCTGAGCGGCCTGCTGACAGGCTGCGAGCGCAGCAGGCAGGTTCTCTGGCTGGGTATTGAGGGTGCAACGACCCATCGCCGGGATTAACAACGAGTTGCCGCCGGCAGTCGCCAGCAGGGGATAGACAAGCAACAGGCAGCCCAATACAAGGGTGCGGCCGGTGCGGTTCATGGGAGTCGACTTACCTCTGAAAAAGGTGCGGGCATGCCCGACCAGCTAAACGTGCTGGCTGCGCATTATGAAATAAGCAGAGCCAACCTTACAAAGTCTTTACGGATTTTCTGCTGCACGGCGAGGAAAAACCCGTTTTTACGGGTGTATTGCCTGAAACCAAACTTCCAGTGCCGTGTATTTGCAGCTTTCGCACTGCATTGTAGAAGCAAAATACGCACTTAACGTTCCGTTTCATTCACAGACTTCACTTGCGCCGGTTCAATGACACACCGCGCAAGTGCGTCTGGCGTGCTTATTTGAGCGCAGCGAAGGCTTTTTCTGCGGCATCAAGTGTCAGTTTCAACTCGGCATCGCCGTGGGCAATAGAGGTGAAACCGGCTTCAAAGGCACTTGGCGCAAGGTAGACGCCACCTTCCAGCATCAGGTGGAAGAAGCGCTTGAAGCGCTCGGCATCGCTGGTCATCACATCTTCAAACGTAACAATTTCGCTTGCATCGCTGAAGTACAGGCCGAACATGCCGCCTGCCTGAGTCGTCACGAACGCGATGCCCGCGGCGTCAGCCCTTTGTTGCAGGCCTTCGAGCAGGCGGCGAGTGTAGTCGCTCAGCTCATCGTGAAAGCCTGGGCGGCTGATCAGGCGCAAAGTGGTCAGGCCAGCGGCCATCGCCAGAGGGTTGCCCGACAGGGTGCCGGCTTGATAGACCGGGCCGAGCGGCGCGATGTGCGACATTATTTCGCGTTTGCCGCCAAAGCAGCCCACCGGCATGCCGCCGCCGATGATCTTGCCGAACGTGCTCAGATCAGGCTTCACATCGTAGTAAGCCTGTGCACCACCGAGGGCCACACGAAAACCGGTCATCACTTCGTCGAAAATCAGCACCACGCCATGCTCGTCGCACAGGGCGCGCAGCCCTTGCAGATAGCCTGGCGCGGGCGGGACGCAGTTCATGTTGCCTGCAACGGGCTCGACGATGATGCACGCCACTTCCTGGCCCACTTCGGCCAGCAGGTCGCGCACGGCGTTCAGGTCGTTGAAGGGTACGGTCAGGGTATGTTTGGCGAAGGCCGCCGGTACGCCCGGCGAGCTTGGCACGCCCAGCGTCAGTGCGCCGGAGCCGGCCTTGACCAGCAGGCTGTCGGAGTGGCCGTGGTAGCAGCCTTCGAACTTGATGATGCTATCGCGGCCGGTGAAGCCACGGGCCAGACGAATCGCGCTCATGGTCGCTTCGGTGCCCGAGCTGACCATGCGCACCATTTCCATGGACGGCACCAGCTCGCAGACCAGATCGGCCATCTCGGTTTCCATCGCGGTTGGCGCACCGTAAGACAGACCGTGTTCCAGCTGATTGCGCACGGCATCGAGCACGTCCGGGTGGCTATGGCCCAGAATCATCGGGCCCCAGGAGCCGACGTAGTCAACGTAGCGTTTGTCGTCTTCGTCAGTCACGTAAGCGCCAGCAGCATGCTTGAAGAACAGCGGCGTCCCCCCCACGCTCTTGAACGCGCGAACTGGCGAATTGACGCCACCGGGAATGTGTTTTTGGGCATTGGCGAACAGTGTTTCGGAACGGGACATGGTCGGGTCTCTGCTTTGAAACGGGGAATTCGTGTCTACGCTGGGGTCAGCCGAGGCGGGCAGCTTTATACCGGGCTGCTTTATTGAGTGGCATGAGCCAGAGCAGGCGCAGGAACGCGCACTATATCAAATGAAGCGCGCACATATGACTATCATGCCAATGCTCCGAGCATGGGAGCACGAGTTTTGTGGCAGCGATTGCGCTCTACAACAACGCCATAAACGCTTTCGCCCGACGGGTGACTTCCTGTGGGGTTTCGGCGCCGAACAGGCCATGCACCACGGCCAGCAGGTCAGCGCCGTGCTCGACCAGTTGCGGGGCGTTTTCCAGGGTGATGCCGCCGATCACCGCAATCGGCAAATGAACCCTGGCGCGGACCTGGGCGATCAGGTCCAGCGGCACGGCCGGTGCGCCGGGCTTGGTCTGCGAATTGAAGAACCTGCCAAACGCCACGTAGGTCGCGCCGTCAGCCTTGGCTTGTTCCGCCAGCTCAAGCTGGCCGTGGCACGTAGCACCGACGATCGCCTTGTGCCCCAGCAGGGCGCGGGCATCCGGCAAAGAACCGTCGGTCTGCCCCAAATGCACACCAACCCCCAGACGAGCCGCCAGCTCGGCGTCGTCGTTGATAATCAGCCGCGTCTTGTAGCGTTCGCAAAGTTTGAGCAGTTCGGTCGCTTCGCGCAGACGGCGGGAGTCGTCACCGGTTTTGTCGCGGTATTGCAGCAGCGTCACGCCGCCGTCCAGCGCAGCCTCGACATAAGACAGAAATTTGCCGGTCAGCAACTGGCTGTCGGTGATGGCATACAGGCCACGTAGTTTCATGAATCGAGCCTCATGGCAGTGCGTTACGAGCAAAAATCCAGCGGCAGGCGACGAGGCACAAATTGCCCCCGGCCCAGCTGTTCGGCATCGCGCAGTGTGCGCCAGGTGTAGTCGAGTGCCGACTTCACGGCGCTGACCAGTTCTTCTCCCTGGGCAAGACGCCCGGCCAGCGTACTGGCCAATGTGCAGCCGGAGCCGTGGTAGCTGCCCGGCAACCGTTCGCAGACGAAGGTGTGGGTCTGGCCACCGCGGATGTACAGGCGGTTGTGGATTTGCTGTTCGTCGCCATGCCCGCCCGTGATTAGCAGGTGCTGACAAAACGGCAGCAGTTTAGCTGCGCACTCATCTGCCGTGCCTTCAGGCAATTCGGCCAGAATGCGCGCTTCCGGAAGATTGGGTGTGGCGATGGTTGACAGCGGCAGCAGTTGTTCGCGCATGGCATAGCCGACTTCATCCTTGCCCAGGCGCCCACCACCGCCGGCACGCAGCACCGGGTCGCAGACCACTGGCACGTGTGGGTTGGCCTGCAGTAGTTCAACAACGGTGTCGACCATTTCCAGTGAACCCAGCATGCCCAGCTTGACCGCGGCCACGCTCGAATCATTCAGGATGGCATTGGCCTGGGCCATGACCCATTCACGGTCCAGCACCCGAAAATCACTGACGTTCACGGTGTCTTGCACGGTGAGCGCAGTAATGGCGGGAGCGGCATGGCAGCCTTGGGCGAGCAGGGCTTCGATATCGGCCTGTATACCGGCGCCGCCACTAGGGTCGTGGCCGGAGAGGCAGAGGACAACGGGGCGGGAGCTATAGATATTCATGGTGCGCGAGCTTATCACTAAACCTTTCACGGACCGCTGGTGCACCCGCTTTTTATTGCACATGTAGTTTGCATAAGTGCTGCCTACGATTTGCACGTGTTTTGCATACGTTCTGCATGCGTCTGCCAGCCGCACTCTACGCGTGCCCGGCGACGCGCAAAAATACTCACGTTTGCTCTGAAATGACCGATATAGAGCTATTGCTTTGATTTTTATCGCGATACTGTCTTTACGCTATTAGCGACTATGCTTCAGTGGCAGGCCGGTTGTTGGCGGTTTGCGGGTGTTTTTATAGCGATGTCTGCTGGTGCATTTCCACGTTCAATGGTCTGTTTGAATCATTAGCCTGTTTCAAGGATAGAAATCTGCAGGACGTCGTCATCAACGGATGGATTGAACGCGACGACCTACCTTGGGGCTTCAATGCGCTATCTGTTGATCATCCTGGCTTTCTGGCTGCCGTTGCAGAGTCACGCGGTCGAGTTTGATGAGAACACTCGTTTTCTGCCGCTGGGCCGTGCCGTTCAGGTTTTTGAAGACCCGACCGGCACAGCGACCATCGACAGCGTCAGTTCGCCAGCCGGGGCGCAAGCCTTTCGGCCCGCACCCGCTGGCACCTTCAATGCAGGCTATTCGCGCTCTGCGTTCTGGCTGAAAGTCGAGCTTTCGTATCGTCCCGCCGATGCCGATATTCACAACGACTGGCTGCTGGAGCTGGCGTATCCGCCGATGGACCGGGTCGACTTTTACGCGCCAGATGCCAACGGCCGTCCGACACTGACCTGGCAGACCGGCGACATGCTGCCTTTCGCCAGCCGTCAATTCGCCCAGAATAACTACCTCTTTCAGCTGGAGCTGCCGCCAGGCCAGACGCGCACCCTGTATGTGCGTATCAGCAGCGAAGGTTCGGTACAGGCACCGCTCAACCTTTGGTCCACACACGCCTATTTAGAGGCGCAGCCCACCAAGATCTACGTGTTTGGCCTGATCTACGGCGTGCTGCTCGGCATGCTGGTCTACAACCTGTTCATCTACCTCAGCGTGCGCGAGCCCGATTACCTTTATTACCTGTTGTACGTGGCCGCCTTCGGGCTGTATCAGATGTCGATCAACGGGGTCGCCATCGAGTACTTGTGGCCTGACAGCCCCTGGTGGGCGAACGCCTCAACGCCGTTCCTGATGGCGCTGGCCACGTTGTTTGCCTGTCAGTTCACACGCAGCTTTCTGGGCACTGTGCGGCTGGGCCGCTGGCTCGATCGTTCGCTGTTGACCCTCATTGGCGCTGCCGTGCTGGTGATGTGCATCGCCTTGTTCCTCAGCTACGGGCCGGCGTTGCGCGCTGCCACGCAGCTGGTGATGGCCGGCGCCTTGACGATTTATCTGGCCGGCATCGTCGCCGTCGTGAAAGGTGAGCGTGTGGGGCGCTACTTTGTGCTTGCCTGGTCGGTCTTCATGATCGGCGGGCTGGTCTTCGGGCTGATGCTGATGGGTTACCTGCCCAACACCTTCCTGACCATGTACGCCTCGCACATCGGCACATTGCTGGAAATGGCGTTCTTGTCGATGGCGCTGGCGGACCGCATCAACCATGCCCGTTACCAACAGGAACAAACCTTGCTGGCTTACGGCAAGGATCTGGAACGCCTGAACCAGCAACCGGCTCAAAGACGAATTTCTTGCCACGCTCACCCACGAATTGCGCACGCCGATGAACGGGGTGATCGGCTCGCTGGAGGTGATGCAGACGCTCGACATGGACGACGAAGTCGAGATGTACCAGCAAACGGCGGCCAGTTCTGCGCGGGACATGATGAGCATGATCAACGGCATTTTGACCCTCACCGAGCTTCAGGCCGGTGTGCTGTATGCCGAATGCAGCGCGTTTGCGCCCGTCGATCTGGTTGACAGGTTGCGTGAGCGCTTCAGCGGGGCAGCGCAATCCAAGGGCCTGACACTGACGCTTGATCTGGACGATAAGCTGCCGCCCGGCATTCGCGGCGATGCCGGCAAGCTCTACCAGTGCCTTGAATGCCTGGTGGACAACGCGATCAAGTTCACCCGCAAGGGCGCAGTGCAGGTGCGTTTCAGTGGGCAGCCGCAGGATCTGGAGCGCATGCACCTGCGCGTTGAAGTGATGGACAGCGGGATTGGTTTCAGCCATCTGGACGAAGCTTTGCTGTATCAGCACTTCCTGCAGGTCGATGGCTCCATGACCCGCGAATACGGCGGGTTGGGTATCGGTCTGGCGATCTGTCGGAAACTGGTCGAGTTGCAGGGCGGCGAACTCAGTCATCGTTCAGAGCCTGGCAAGGGCAGTTGTTTCACACTGAGCATTCCCATGCTGATGGCAGTGCCGGGCGCAGTACGCCGGGCGCCCGAAGCCAAGGCTCAGTGGGGGCACGTAAGCCGCTCCTGACACCGCTAAGCAGCAAAAGTAAGCAGCAAAAGCGCCGGTTTTTCGGCGACTATGGCACCCTGCTGCAAAGCCCTGATGTCGAAACATTGCTGTTCAAGCCTTCGCCGCAGGTGGCATGAGCACGCGAACCCGTTACGATGCACGTCTGCAAGATCAGACAGGACATGAATCGTGACCCAAGCCTTTGTTGTCGTAGACACCGCCGAGCAAGCCGTCGAGCGGCTTGCCGAGCTGCACGAGCGCGCCACCAGCGCGTTGAGTCAGGCGCTCAAGCGCTACCTGAAAGACCGCGTCGAGCCCACCGCCGAAGAGCGAGCGCAGTTCAGCTACCCGCAACTGCGCCTTGTCTACAAATGCCACGGTGAAGTGCCGCTGACCACCCGCGCCTACGCCAAGGTCCAGCTGCCCGGCACTTACAGCGTCACGGTCACGCAGCCCAAAGCCTTCAAGAAATACCTGCTGGAGCAGCTTGTCCCGCTGATGAGCGACTTTACCGTCACGGTCGAAGTCGGCATGAGCGAGCAGAGCATTCCTTATCCTTACGTGGTCGAGCAGGGCGATGAGCTGGCGGGCACCGGCGTGACCGCTGCGGCGCTGGCCCGCGTGTTCCCGAGCACCGACCTGTCGGCCGCCACCGACGGCATTGCCGACGGTCTTTATGACTGGGCCAACGTTGACCCGCTGCCACTGGCGCTGTTCGATGCCGCACGAGTGGATTTCTCGCTGCGTCGTCTGGTGCACTACACCGGCAGCGACTGGCGTCATGTGCAGCCGTGGATTCTGTTGACCAACTACCATCGTTACGTTGACCAGTTCATCTTGCATGGCCTGGAAAAACTCCGCGAAGACCCGCGTTTCGTGCGCATGGTCCTGCCGGGCAACGTGGTGGTCGACAAGAGCATGGGCGTCGACGAGGCCCAGGCGATTGTCGCCAGCGTGGTCTGGCACCGTTACCAGATGCCGGCTTATCACCTGATTGCCGAAGACGGTCACGGCGTGACGCTGGTCAACATCGGCGTCGGCCCGTCCAACGCCAAGAACATCACCGACCACCTGGCGGTGCTGCGTCCGCATTGCTGGCTGATGATCGGCCACTGTGGCGGCCTGCGTCAGTCGCAGACCATCGGCGATTACGTTCTGGCGCACGCTTACATGCGTCGCGACGGGATTCTCGACCGCGTACTGCCGCCGCATATCCCGATTCCAGCGCTGGCCGAAGTGCAACTGGCCTTGCAGGAGTCTGCCGCGCAGATCACCGGCGAGCGTGGCGAAGAGCTCAAGAAGCGTCTGCGCACCGGCACGGTTCTGACGTACGACGACCGCAACTGGGAGCTGCGCTGGGCCCAGGAGCGTCCGCTGATCAACCTGTCACGCGCCGTGGCGGTGGACATGGAAAGCGGCACCATCGCCGCTCAGGGTTATCGCCTGCGTGTGCCGTACGGCACGCTGCTCTGCGTCTCCGACAAGCCGCTGCACAGTGAAATCAAGCTGCCGGGTTCGGCCAATGCGTTCTACGAACGTGCGGTCAGTCAGCACTTGAAGATCGGCATTGCCGCGCTGGACCTGATGCGCACCCAACTGAACTCGCTGCACTCACGCAAGCTGCGCAGCTTCGATGAGCCACCGTTCCGTTGATGGCTGCTCGTTAACAGGTTGGTATTTGCACCAAGGGCCACTAAAGTGGCCCTTTCTGTTTTCCGATTACCGAATTCCCATGCCTCGCACCCAACGCCCCGTTTCCCGCCGTCCTGCGCCCAATCCGGCAAGCGCTGCCCGCCGTGTCGCCAAAGCGCCACCGGCCGAGCCGAAGCTGATTCTGTTCAACAAGCCCTTTGATGTATTGACTCAGTTCAGTGACGAGGAAGGCCGGGCCACGCTCAAGGACTTCATCAAGATCCCCGGCATTTACCCGGCAGGCCGGCTGGACCGTGACAGTGAAGGCTTGTTGCTGCTGACCAATGATGGCCAGTTGCAGGCGCGGATTGCCGACCCGAAACACAAGCTGGCCAAGACGTATTGGGTGCAGGTCGAGGGTGAGCCAACGCCAGAGCAGTTGCAGCAGTTGCGCGACGGCGTTGAGCTTAATGACGGTCCGACCTTGCCCGCCGAGGCGCGGCAACTCGACGAACCGCAACTCTGGCCGCGCAACCCGCCGGTGCGCTTTCGCAAGAGCGTGCCGACCAGTTGGCTGGAGCTGGTCATCAAGGAAGGTCGCAACCGTCAGGTACGGCGCATGACCGCCGCAGTCGGGCTACCCACCTTGCGGCTGGTGCGGGTCAGGATTGGCGACTGGACGCTGGATGGTCTGGACCAGGGCCAATACCGGGAAGTCGCTGCAAAGCTGTGATTGCAGGCATCAGTCAGCTGCGCAGGTGAGTCAGCGGCATTTCGGTGCTGGCCAGTACCTGATTGAGCACGAAGCTGGATTTGACGCTGGTCACGCCTTCGATACGCGTCAGGTGGCCCAGCAGCAATTTCTGATAGTGATCCATGTCAGGGACCACCACTTTCAGCTGATAGTCCGCGTCCATGCCGGTCACCAGGCTGCATTCCAGCACCTGAGGCAGGTTACGGATGTGCTGCTCGAAGTTCTCGAAGCGCTCCGGCGTGTGGCGGTCCATGCCGATCAGCACGTAGGCGGTCAGGTTCAGACCAAGTTTCTTGCGATCGAGCAGGGCAACCTGACGCACGATATAACCGTCGTCTTCCAGTTGCTTGACCCGGCGCGAGCACGGCGAAGGTGACAGACCAATGCGTTCGGCCAATTCCTGGTTGGAAATACGTGCGTCCCGTTGCAGTTCAGCCAAAATGCTCAGGTCATATCTGTCGAGCTTGCTCACGATGCACCCCTTTATGAGTTGAATTGCGCTGGATTATTCATCTGAAGTCAAAAATTGCGCAAGTGATGTTTTAATCGGCAATATTAGCAATCCCCTGCCACTGCCTCAGGCCTATTCTTTTAAACAGAATCACTGCCCGGACACAGCGTCCAGCGACTCGCCAAATCAGGCCAGTTGCGGCCTCCCACCCAACAGGGTGTGCCAGGCCCCCGGGCTACATACTGTCCAGAAGACGGCATGAGGTGAGCCGACGTCAAAAGCGTTGCGCCAGGACGAAGCATCTCAAGGGGACCCTCTGGTCCCCTTTTCTTTGTCTGCCGATAATGCGCTCTGCTGATAAAGTGCGCAGAACGGCGCTACGCTTAAGCAGTCTTAACTACGTCAACCCGCGCTCTAGTGAGGAAAGCATGAAATCTGGCATCTGGCAGTTCGCGGGTGTAAGTCTGTTGTGTCTGGGCATCAGTGCTCAGGCGCTGGCTGATGAACGCGATGAATCGCGGCAAAACCAGCTTTACGGCGGCTCCAATGACAACGGGCAGCAGCGTCAGCAGCAGCAAAATCAGCAGCGCAATGTGGAGCGTCAGCAGCAACAACAGCGCTTTCAAGAGCAGAATAATCAACAGCGTCAGGTACAACAGCAGCAAAACCAGCTGCGTAATGTCGAGCGCGAGCAACAACAGCAGATCAATCAGCAGCAGGACAACCAGCAGCGTCAGATTCAGCAACAGCAGAATCAGCAGCGCCAGGTCGAGCGCCAGCAACAGCAGCAGATCCAGCAACAACAGTTGCAGCAGCGCAATGTGGAGCGTCAGCAGCAACAGCAGATCGATCAGCAACAGCGTGACCAGCAGCGGCAGATTCAACAGCAGCAAAACCAGCAGCGTCAGCAGTTGCGCCAGAGCCAGGACAACCTGCCGATCCAGAGTGGCCCCAGAGAGGCGTGGCAAACCCAGCAGCCGCGTCAGGGCTACTATCAAGACATTCCGCGCGGTAACAACCGCAATTGGCAGGCCGGCAATGGCCGCCCCAATGACCGCTGGGAAGGTCGCCCGGATGGACACGGCAACGGCTGGGGCCCTGGCCCGCAATATCGGCCTGGCTATGCGATAGACCGAGTGCCTGGCGGTTACTCGCGCATCCCTTATCGCGGGCAGGATTATTTTTATTCCGGAGGCTACTGGTATCGCCCGCAAGGCCCACGCTATGTCGTGGTAACCCCGCCTTATGGCGTTCGGGTGAGCAGGCTGCCGTCTTATTCGCAGGAAGTGTGGATCGGCAGCAGCCTGCTGTTTCTGGCGGCGGGCACTTACTATGCGTATCAGCCCGACAGTCAGGATTATGTGGTGGTCAACCCGCCGCAGAACGAGGCGGTTTATCAGGCCCCGGCAGAGCAGCAGGGCAATGGCTACGATCCGGTTGCCTACCCGCAGAACGGTCAAAGCCAGCAGCAGGTCGAGCTGGATCGTTACCAGTGCTACCGCTGGGCCGCGGAGCAGAGCGGTTTCGATCCGGCCAATATCACCTCGCAGCCGCAACCTGAGGTGGTGGACCTTTACCGTCGTTCGATGGGTGCGTGCCTGGCGGGGCGCGGTTACAGCGTCAATTGAGAGGGGTCAGGCGTGTGCCTGCCTGACCACTTCCTGAGGGTCGGCGTGCACCAGCACTTCGGCCTTGGGGAATTGCTCGTGAATAGCGTCGGCGGCCTGATCGCAGAGTGCGTGCGCCACTGACAGGGTCAGCGTTCCCGGCAGTTCCAGGTGCAATTGCACAAACCAGTGATTACCGGAAATCCGCGTGCGCAGATCATGCGCCCCGAGTACGCCCGGCACACTGCGCGCCAGTTCCAGCATGCGCGTGCTGACATCGGCCGGCAGCTCTTCGTCCATCAACACTGACACGGTTTCGCGGGCAATCTGCAGCGCGCTCCAGAGTATGTACAGCGCGATGCCCAGGCCAAAATAGGCATCCAGCTGTTGCCAGCCGAAATACGCCAGGGTCAGGGCCACCAGAATACTTGCGTTGAGCAGCAGGTCAGAGCGGTAGTGCAGCGAGTCGGCACGGATGGCTGCAGAGCCGGTCGCCTTGATCACCCGGTATTGCAGGCTGAGCAGCGCGAGCGTCAGCGCAATGGAAATCACCATCACCACCATGCCCAACAACGGCGCGCCGAGTGGCTCTGGGTTCTGGATGCGCTCGACTGCCTGAACGGCAATAAGCACGCCACTGACAGTGATAAACAGCGCCTGCGCCATGCCTGACAGAGCTTCCGCCTTGCCGTGACCATAACGATGATCATCGTCGGCAGGGCGCAGCGCGTAATGCACCGCCAGCAGATTAAGAAACGAGGCCGCGCCATCGAGCAACGAGTCCGTCAGCCCTGCCAGCAGACTGACCGAACCGCTCAGCCACCAGGCCACGCCTTTGGCCAGAATCAGCGTCACGGCAACCGCCAGCGAAGCCCGTGTCGCCAGACGCAGCAGGCGGGAATGTTCGGCAGTGGTGCTCATGACGCTTCCTTCTTGTCAGGCTGCCGGGATCAGACCCAGTGTCGCCAGTTGCTCCACGCTGCCTTTGTGTTGGATCAGACGCGGGTCGTTCAATGGCAGGGAACGGCCCAGCTCGGTTTCGATAATGGCTTGCAGCTTGATGTTGTCGACACTGCCGTCAGCCTTGAGGGCTTTTTGCAGCTTCTGCGGATCAATCTGCGCATGCTCGCCAGGTCCGTAATAAATCGCACCTGTCGCGAAGTCCACCGCAAACGCGATCACACCGGGAACGATATAGAACAACAGCGCGAAAGCATCCAGCGCTGCAATCGCCGGATCCACCTTGCCATCAATCTGACCCCGACGGTCCGGATAGAAAATACTGCCGCAGGCAGAAATCTGGGTCAGCAACTTGGCGACCAGAACGCCACCGATCAAGCGAGAAGGAATGCGCATGGAAAGCTCCTGAGATGAAGAGAGCAACTATACAAGGCAATGGCTGCAAGGCTAAGACTATTGAGTGATGGGGTGGTTCTGCGGTTGATGCTCGTGTCGCGGGTAAGCGCTCAGCGTTATACACAAGTCCTGAAGATATAAGCCCATTTCTCTGGCTTCTGGCGGGAGTGGACCGGGCGACGCTTCGCTTGTCCGCGCTTGTCCGCGCTTGACCTCAGGTGGAGCGGGTTTCCCGTGGGAGCGGACTTGTCCGCGAAAAGAACGGTACATTCGCGGAAGGTTGTCGCCCCTGCCAAAGCCTTCGCGGACAAGCGAAGCGTCGCCCGGTCCCACACAAGCGACGCGCCGACCGGTCTGCTCTTGCACAGGCGTATCTACGAAACGGTATCTGCGACTTTGGTCAGCCACTCAATTGGCACCGCCTCCACCAACCAAACCCCATTGTCTGCCTGAAAAAACTGTACCCCTGCCTCGAACATCCCCTTCGCATCAACGGCCAACAACACCGGTTGCCCGTAACGTTTTCCAACGCTCAGTGCGGTCTCGGGATCTTCTGTCAGGTGAACATGATGCCGACTGCCAGCGATCAGCCCCTGGGTATCGATGGATGCCATGAAGCGGCTGGCGGTGCCGTGGTAGAGCCAGGCTGGCGGTTCCTTTTCTATGTGCTGCACCTGAACCAGCCCGGTGCTGTGGCCCTGCGCTGCACGAATGCGCTGGCCGTCTTCGGATAGCGTGAAACGCTTTTTCTCGTTGGTCTCGACCACTTCTTCCAACGCCTGGCGGTCGAAACTGTGGCCGTTCGCGTTTGCCTTGCCGACCAGATCATCGACCTCGCACCAGCCGTCGCGGTCCAGGGTCAGGCCCATTGATTCAGGCGCGTGGCGCAGAACGTAGCTGAGTAGCTTGCTGATCTCGTCGCGTTGTTTCTTGTTCAAGGACGTGCCCTTTTTATGTCGGCTGCCGGTTTACAGTCTCTCTGCGTAATGACCCTAGTCTAGAGACAAACTCTTTCCGGTTTCAATGCCGGGAATACTGATCAGCTCTCTGCTTCAAGCATGTTGCGTACCCGCGCGGCCTCCTGATTGCCGGGCAAAACCATAAATCATGGAAAGCCCCAACCCCTTCCCTCCACCCATAGGTTTAGTCGTAAAAAAAGGTTCAAACGCCTTGCTGAGCGTTTCCGATGACATGCCAACCCCGTTGTCGGTTACGCACAACGAAACATACCGACCCTCAGGGAGGTCCTGCACATCGCGTGCGGTTTCGTCGAGCCACGTGTTGGACGTTTTTACTGTTATACGCCCGCCGCCCGGCATTGCATCCCGAGCATTAGCGAACACATTCAGCAGCGCATTTTCAAGCTGTGAAGAGTCCACCAGAACCGCGTACAACTTCGATGCCCTGATGATTTCAAAAGAAATATCCGGGCCCAGCGTATGTTGAATCCGTTCATGCATGTCACTGAGAAGCCGGTTGACGTCTACAGGTCTGGGATCAAGGATTTGCCGTTGTGAGAACGCAAGCAGGCGATGCGTCAATACGGCGGCTTGTTCGGCTGCACGCTGAGCAGATGTCATGTAGCGATCAACGTCGCTTAAACGACCCTGTCGAATTCGAGCGTGCATCAATTCCAGCGAGCCAGAGATACCTGCGAGCAGATTGTTGAAATCATGCGCAAGGCCGCCGGCAAGTTGACCGACTGCTTCCATTTCATGCTGCGTAAGCATTTGAAAATCCAGTACGTAGAGGGGTTTTAAATTCGCTTGACGCGTCAGGGTGACCTTTGGCTCTTGCGCCATGACATAAACCGAGTGGGGGTGTTTGCCTACGTAATCTCCTCAACAAACCTTCTTACTGCGTTTACAACTTCCTTGGCACCTTTCTGTATTTCGATAATTTCCCCGCCCGCCTGGCTGGCAAGTGCAAAACCTCGTTCGACCTGTTCCTGACTGTTGGTCATCTCTTCGGTGGCCTGGTCAGCCAGTCTTCGGTTTTGCAGCACAACGTTGACGATCTCCTCCGTCGCGCTGCTGGTGTGACTGGCAAGCTGCCGGACTTCGTCGGCCACGACCGCGAAGCCGAGTCCATGCTCGCCAGCACGTGCCGCCTCGATGGCAGCATTGAGCGCTAAAAGATTGGTTTGTGACGCTATGCTGCTGATGGTCTGCACGATTGAGCTGATCAACAGAGATTGTTTGCCGAGCGCGCCAATACTTTTAGTGGCTGATTGCACTTGTTGAGCAATATTGTCCATGGTGTGCACCGTTTGCTGGACCACAGACGCTCCGCGTTCAGCGCTGACATCGGTTTGTCGCGAAATGTTGTAGGCCACCACCGCTGCTTCTCTGACTTCAGTTTCTCTGGCCACCTGACGAGTGACCACGCTGGCAAACTTTACGACTTTGTAAAGACGACCAGCGCTGTCATGCACGGGGTTGTAAGTGGCTTGCAGCCAGATTTCCTTGCCTCGGCTGTCCATCCGCCTGAAGCGCCCCTCGACATATTCACCTTGGTTAAGCTTCTTCCAGAACGCTGTGTACTGGGGGGACTCAGCATCGCCGGCATGACAGAACATCCGGTGGCTACGATTTGCCACTTGCGCGAGGGTGTAGCCCATCGCCTGTAAAAACTGCTGATTGGCGGTGATGACCGTTCCGTCGAGATTAAACTGGATCACCGCCGTCGATCTGAAAAGCGCGTCAATCAATGCCTCGTTTTCAGCAGCGCTCTCAGCACTTTTGGTGACGTCATGGCCATAGCATTGAATGTGAGACAAACCGCCGTTTTCGGCCTGTACCGGGAACCAGAATAGTTTCAAGCATGCGATGGTGTTGTCTGCACGGATGAAGTGATATTCATTTGTCATCGATTCAAAGCGGAGCAGCGTTGTTTTCAGGCCGTGAAACCATGGCATGCCTTTCGAGTCAAACGCAGCGATGCTGGATAGCGGAAAACCCGACAAGCGATCTGGCGTATATCCCAAGGCTTTAGCAAAACCTTGATTAGCGGCAGAAATCGTGAAGTTGCCGTCCACTTGAACCGTCAGCATGTCTTGATCAATCCTGCCAAGCAGTTGATGCAACACGTGCAGTTCTGCCGTGTGCTCACGCAGCTTTCTTTTTACATCATTATTAAACATGACAACGCCCGAGCTATGTTTCGATTGAGTAGATAAAGCCCGACGTTGGGTAATCAGGTCTGTTGTGAGTGAGCAGGATCAGATGCTGCAGTTTCACGCCACGGCAATACGGCAGCCTGGCCATGCGGCAGTTGTGTGGCTTTTTGATCGTTTACCGCTCGTTGGTCAGGGTGAAAACTGCAGATCACTGAGTATCAGTTTGGTAAGTATTCTCAGAGAGCGTTTCAGTCGGGTATTTTTCTTTAAGCTTTGAATCGTCGAAAAGGAAAGAGACAATTTCCTGACCTTCAAAGTAAGCGCAGTCCTTGCCGTTTCTTTTAGCAATGTACATGCTCTTGTCCGCCATGCTCAGTGCTTCAGACATTGTTGATGCCGCCGAAAACCTGACCATTCCCGCACTACAGCTGTAGTTATAGGGCGGATCGAAATTTGCTCTTACCGTCTCCAGCAGCCTTAATATGTAGTCACACGCAGTCAGCTCATCGCCCCCCGTGATCAAAACTCCAAACTCCTCCCCGCCAATTCTGCCGGCACAATGGCTGCCGCTGGTTGCTCTAAGGCATGCAGCCATGGAGCACAATATTCTGTCACCTATTTCGTGACCGTGTCTGTCATTGATCAGCTTGAAGTTGTCAATGTCCAGCATGATTAGATAACCAGACTCTCCCCCCTTGATCAAGCTGTCAAAGCTTTCCATGAAGGCGCGACGATTTGGAATAGACGTGAGGTAGTCGGTTTCTGCCAGCTCTCTGAACTTGCTTTCAAGTGACAGCACAGCTCGCAAGGTTTTGATGTATGAGATATTCAGCACACTGCCAATGCACACGGAGGCCACACAAAAAATCCAGACGTAAATCCCTATTTCTCCGTAGACGCCTTCTTGCCAACACAGCCAGGTCAGGAGCCAGACGAAAACTGCCGAAAGTAGGTAGTCTAAAAATTTAACAAATAACAACGCGCTGCTGATCGCCAGCGTTATGGTCAGCGGCAGGGCAAATATATTTATCTCAGGATCGCCGTCCATTAGGTAGAAAAATCCTGTGGCCAATAAAAGCATGTAGGCAATGCCTAGCAAGCGCCAGATGCAAAACGCGGTCGTGGTGTGTTGTATCCAGCAAATACAGGCAAGGCTCAGTGTCAGAAAGCAGGTGAATAGATTAATCTTTACGGAAGGGCCAATCATCAACACCCATAACCAAGCTGCGCCGCCAAGCAACTCAGCCTGCATGACGGCGGGTGAAAGTAACCTTTTGATTCGGGGTCGGAGTTTAAGATCTTTATCCATCTACGTTCTCCAGGAAAGCGCTTGATGCAGGACATGTTAATCTAATTCAGGTTCATGCAATGCAGCCCTACAGCGAAAGAGAGCGACATGAATCGTCTCACCATCGTTTCAAAAGCTGGCAGAACCTCAAGATTGTTTTTAGGGTGCGCTTTAAAATATCCCCTCTCGACACCTTCCTGAACCAGGCGCATTACGTGTGTTTTTGACACCGATAGTTGTTTTCCCAAAGTTAAATACGAGGATGATTTAAACCCTGATCCGTCGATATCGCTGCTGCGAGCGTCGAGGTAAATAGCCAGAATCAGCATATGCCCGGCCTCTTTCTTTATCAGCCAGTGGCACTCTGGAAATACGATATCAATGGTCACGTTGTTCTTCTGTAACTCTGAAAAGCCCCTGAAATAAATGGCTAGAAAATCATAGTCATTCAGCGTCGATAACGTATGAACCGAATCGCTGTCAGCGCCCATGTCGGCCAGAGGGTCAATGACGGATGCTATCATTGCCCTGACTTCTTTGCAGGCTTTGTCAGTGGGTTTGAACACGCGAAGGCGTGCATCCAAGGCGTGCGCCGCTACGTCTATAAACCCTAAAACCCTCAATGACAGGAAAATTGACTGAATGCTGTTATGAGAACACAGTTTGCGTTCAGCACAAAAATCTCTAACCTGGGACAGCAGTGGCGTAGTGCTGGTGAAATAATGACTCAGCAGGCTAAATGCAATTAGCAGGCGATTGAATTGCAATGCTCGTTTGTAGAAGAATGGCCGCTTGTTGTAATGTTTCAGTAAGGTTGCGTAGTGTGATTCTATTGATCGTTCAAAATTATGGTGTCGCGCGACTTCATCCGCTGCACGGCACAAAGAGGTTTTTAAAAAAGTACCAGTCATTAAAACAGTTTCCGTAGAGAGTTAGTAGCATCTTGACAGAGTAGCATCGCCTCATGTTACTGCCTCGGTATATAGAACGATAACCAATGATGGCGTTTTGCCTTGGGTGGATCATAGCTATTTTTGATGAAGATTACTCATCCATACCAAATTTGTTCCGCTTTTTGAGAGTGATTTCTTCACAGGTCATAAACTTACATCTCGAAACAATTTATACTCACAAAGTAGGCTGGCGGACGCAGAAAGCGGTAAGCACGACGTATTGCCCGCCATCTCGATGAGGCAGGCCTGAAATCAGCGAGCGGTGGCTCCCCCTTACCGGCCATGCCATGCATCTGGTTTACTGTGCCCAAGACAATTACAAAAACTCAGGAGTCATGTATGCAACCGATTCGTCTCGGGCTGGTGGGCTACGGCAAGATTGCCCAGGATCAGCACGTCCCGGCGATCCACGCCAACCCCGCCTTTCAACTGGTGGCCGTGGCGACGCAAGGGCAGCCGTGCGCAGGCGTCGAGAACTTCAAGTCTCTAGGCGAATTGCTCGAAAGCGGGCTGCACGTTGACGCCATTGCGTTCTGCACGCCGCCGCAAGGTCGATTTGCGCTGGTGCAGCAGGCGCTGGCCGCAGGCAAGCATGTGCTGGTGGAAAAGCCACCCTGCGCCACATTGG
Organism: Pseudomonas sp. CFBP2511; assembly: GCF_030209255.1. NCBI lineage: Bacteria > Pseudomonadati > Pseudomonadota > Gammaproteobacteria > Pseudomonadales > Pseudomonadaceae > Pseudomonas > Pseudomonas sp. CFBP2511. The sequence goes on from NZ_JARVSI010000024.1 coordinate 111,614, forward strand.
GCGAAGCAATGGCCTTGGTGCAGCAAACAGCAGAGCAGGGCGTCAGCGGTTTGTTTGCCTGGCACTCGCGCTATGCGCCCGGCATTCAGGCGGCGCGTGACTGGCTGTCCACCCGCACCCTGCAAAGCGTCCAGATTGACTGGAAAGAGGACGTGCGCAAATGGCACCCCGGTCAGGCGTGGATCTGGCAGCCTGGCGGTCTGGGTGTTTTCGATCCAGGCATCAATGCCCTGTCAATCGTCACCCATTTGCTGCCGCGGCCCCTGTTCGTCGAGTCTGCCGAACTGTGCGTGCCCGGCAACTGCCAGTCGCCAATCGCTGCTTCTATCAAGATGTCCGATACGCGCCAACTCGATATCCGCGCAGAGTTCGACTTCGATCACGGTCATGATGAACTCTGGAGTATCGAGATCCGCTGCGCCGAAGGTACTTTGCGACTGGACAACGGCGGCGCACTGTTGAGCATCGATGGCGTGCGTCAGGCAGTGTCGGAGGAGGGCGAATATGCAGCGGTGTATAAACACTTTCAACAGCTGATCAATAGCAACGCCAGCGATCTGGACGTGCAACCACTCAGGCTGGTCGCGGACAGTTTTTTTGTGGGCAGCCGTGCGTCCGTTGAACCGTTCTACGATTGATAGCCTCTCAGGTATAAGCAAAAGCGAGCAGCCTGCTCGCTTTTGCATACGTCAGCCTGATTAGAGAGCAGAAATTGGACATCAAAAAACGTTGGCCTTCCAGTGAGCAGGAGTTGGTAGAAGTCCGACGGTTTAACAAAACCCTCGCCCGGCTGCCGCGTTTCCAGGTTCGCAATCGCCTCACGCCCCGCTTGATTCAGGCGCTGCTGCGGGCGGCTCAGATTGGCCGCGCGTTGAAACCGGTCAAACATGACCTGCGGATTGAAACAACCATCGTCAGCACCGGTAACGTCCCTGTTTCAGTGCGAATCATAAGGCCCAAAGGCAAACCCAAAGGCGTGGTGTTTGATATTCACGGCGGCGGTTGGGTGATCGGCAACGCCCAGATGAACGATGACCTCAATATCGGTATCGTTAACGCGTGCAACGTGGCGGTCGTGTCCGTTGATTACAGATTGGCCTTATCGACCCCCGTCGAAGGGCTTATGGATGACTGCTTTTCTGCCGCATGCTGGCTGCTGGGTAGCGACTGTAAGGAGTTTGCCGGCCTGCCGGTTATTGTCGTCGGTGAGTCCGCGGGCGGGCATCTTGCCGCAGCCACTTTGCTCAAATTGAAAGCCCGGCCCGACTTGCTCAAGCGCTTAGTCGGCACGGTTCTGTATTACGGAGTGTACGACCTGACCGGGACAAAAAGCGTTCGTACCGCAGGCCCGGAAACGCTGGTGCTCGACGGCCCGGGCATGGTCGGCGCAATGCGCTTGCTCGCCCCGGACAGAAGCGACGAGAAGCGCCGCGAGCCACCGTTATCGCCCTTGTATGGCGACCTCACGGATCTGCCGCCCGCCCTGATGTTTGTCGGCGAACTCGACCCACTGCTGGACGACACGCTGGAAATGGCCGCTCGCTGGCAAAACTCGGCAGACGTTGAAATGCATCTTCTGCCCGAGTCTCCACATGGGTTCATCCACTTCCCGACTGCCTTGGCGCGCAAGGTACTTGCGCGCAGCCACGAGTGGATAAACGCGAGGATGGAAGGACGGCCTTAAACGTTCATCAGCCGATATCCGACACCCACTTGGACACCGGATCGCCACTGCTCATGCCGGGCTGCACGAGGCCGTCGATCATGAAGGTCGGCGAGACGTGTATGCCGTTCTGTCGGGCATATTTGGTGTGCCACTTTACGGCGTGCTCAAGTTCGGGATTGGCGAACGCCTCAGCCAGCGCGAGGCCGCTGTAACGCTCGATGCGCGCGATGATGTCGTTGGGCGTTGCATCGAGATTCGGCCCGCCCGCGTGGTGTTCAAACTCGAATTCCTCACGGTGCGATGCAACCGCTGTCATCACCGCTTTGGCGCTTTCCTTGCCGCCTTCCAGTGTCGCCGCGGCCAGAATACAGCGCACGATAACGCCGGAAAACATATGCCAAGGCTGGGATTGCAGACGGATTCTGACCGTGACGTTGTCTTCCCCGGCCTGCGCCAGCAAATCATCAAGCTTGAAGAACGCCTTCACGGAAAAAGGGCAGGTTGGCTCAAGGAAGACTTCGAACAAGCGAGGCCCGTGGCCCCAGGAAAGTGCGTCTGAATGCATGGTCGTGTTTCTCCCGTTGATGAGGATGTGGGATGCGCAGGCTGATTGACGCCAGGCATTGATCATGCGGTTTTGAGAGCTGGTTGGGGCGTGAGTTCGATTTTCAGGCCAGCAGCTGTTTAATTCAGCAACGCGGTAATCCAGCGGATCTGCTGCGCAAGGTCCTGCATTTTCTCTTCAGGCACAGCCTTCCGGGCGCGGGCGAAATTGCTCAGGGCCTTGTGTTTTTTGCCCAGCAGGCGCTGCCACTTGAGCAAAAAAGCCGGGCTGCGCGTCTGCATCTGTATGGGGCCGAAATACAGCTGTTCGGCGGTGTAGATCACCGGGCCGGTCCGTTCGGCGACGATGATTTCGTAGTCGAAACGGTTCTCTCGCAGCACTTCCTCGTCAAGGATGCGGTAGTTATGTTCCATCAGCCACACACGTAGCGGCTGTTCGCCACCGTTGGGTTGCAGAATCAGCCGCTCCTGACCACTCAACTGCGCCTTGCCGCTTTCAAGAATGTCGCGGATTGTCTCGCCGCCCATGCCGCAAAGGCTGATCGCAGTGATCCCGTCAGCCGGTTCTATCGCCGCCAACCCATCGGCCAGACGCACGCTGATCTGCTGATCCAGATCGTTCTCGCGCACGGTACGTTCGGCCGCGTAGAACGGCGTCAACGCTACTTCGCCCGCCACCGCCGCCGAGATGGCGCCACGGTTCAGCAGCGCCACCGGCAGGTAGCCGTGATCCGAGCCGATATCGGCCAGTCGCGCACCGGCGGGCACGTGCGTCGCCACACGCTCAAGGCGCATGGACAATCTCTGTTCGTTCAACGGCAACCCCTTTCAGCGCAAGCGTCCGGCAGCGTGGCCGGGTCCGGGCGCGATTCTGTAGAGCAACGTCGCGCATTTCAACTTTCTGCGACAACGCCTGCGGTTCGACCCGTACCTTTCGCTCGCGTAGGCTTGCCGTTTTCCGTCCCTGGCAAAGCAGAGAGCCCATGGCAAACGCAGACATCACCTTCACCCCCGACCCTGACGCGGACTCTATCTCCTCCGACGTCGCCGACTTCAACGGCTTGCTGGTCAGCACCCAGATCCCGGCCCGCGCCGACGGCAGCCTTGAACTGGGCGGCATCACCGAACAAAGCGAATGCACCCTGCGGGCTCTGAAAGACGCATTGGAGCGGGCCGGCAGCTCGATGGATCGAGTCCTGCACCTGACCATCTACCTGACCGACATGGCAGATCGCGCGGCATTCAATGAAGTGTACAAACGCTTCTTCAAAAAACCGTGGCCAGTGCGCGCAGCCGTGGGCGTGGCATCGCTGGCGGTTGAGGGCATGCGCGTTGAAGTCACGGCCATGGCGGCCAAGGCGGGCTGATGCCCGTCGTTTCTGATGAGTGATGCGCTCCCGAGCATAAGGAGATGGAATGCTGCAAATACGGGGCAAAGCCTCATCAATCAATGTGCGCAAAGTGCTCTGGGCTTGCACAGAGTTGGACATCCCGTTTGAACGACAAGACTGGGGCTCTGGTTTCAGGGAAACGAACACGCCTGAATTCACGGCACTGAATCCCAATGCGATGGTACCGGTCATTGAGGACGATGGCTTCGTTCTGTGGGAGTCGAACACGATCATCAGGTACCTGGCGAACCGCAACAGCGCCCTGCATCTTTACCCCGCAGAGGCGATAGCCCGAGCCCGAGTGGACCAATGGATCGACTGGCAAGCCACTGACCTCAACAAATCCTGGGGCTATGCGTTCATGTCGCTGGTCAGGCAATGCGCCGCCCATCAAGACCCCGACGCGCTGGCTGCCGGATGCCGTCAATGGACCAGGCACATGGCGATCCTGGATCGACAACTCGATGCTACGGGCGCGTACGTCAGCGGCAGCGAGTTTTCGCTGGCAGACATTCCGATAGGCCTCTCAGTGAATCGCTGGTTTGAAACCCCGTTGACCCATTCGGACTTCCCGGCCGTGAATGCCTATTACGAACGACTGAGCGAACGCCCCGGCTACCGCCTGCATGGCCGAAACGGTACACCGTGAGCCCTGCGTCTTGATACACGAGTCTCTATAGCCCCGGAAAACGTGTCTCAGACTACGACAATGATCGTTCCTACGCTCCGCGTGGGAATGCAGTTCGTGACGCTTTGCGTCACACATTGAAGCCCTGACGCCTATTTCACGGCGTATGAGATGAAGGCCCCAGTCAGGCCTTAACCTCGGTTACCTGGCTGTCTGGTCAGGCTGAAGATTTGTGACGCAGAGCTTCACGAACTGCATGCCAACGCAGAGCATTGGCACGATAGTCATTCCAAGACCTGTATAGCGTGGAGCGCTTGAGCCCGGCATCGAATATTGACTCGACCGTGGAACCAGATCTCGTTACTTGCCACCAAGGCGATATCAGTTCCCGGGGAAGCCTATGATCAACCTCACCCACATTGCGTCTTCATTGGCGCGGGCAGCGCTCAGCGATTCGACAAAGCCGAAGATGGAGCGCGCGATAAACGTCGCGAGCCACATCGCTGGCAAAGTCGCGCTGCAGGTCACCAGCTCATTACTGGAGCAGAAAGGTCTGCTTAACGAGCGTCAGCAGAAAGGGCTCTCGATGATTCTGAAGGCCTTGAGCGGCAAGGAGCCGGTGAACAATGTCGAGACGCACGAAGGGGGAGGCCGATTCAATCTGGCGCGAGCCGCCTTCGACGTGGCCAGCGTTGTCTGGGAGCGCGACAAGTCGATGCATAACGTGATGAGCTTTCTGGGCGTCAGCGACAGCAAGGGCAAGATGTTGTTCTCTCTGGGCAAGAAGCTGGCGGATGCAATGGCCAAGCCTGAGCCTGGCAAGGACAACAGTGAGGCCACTAATGCGCGCCATGCCTATTTCTCCAGCAACTTGAAACTGAACAAGTTGATGAACGACCTCACTGACCAGGTTTTCAACAAGATTCGCCAGTCGAACGGTGATCGCGTGCGACGACCCATGCCAGAACCATTCTGGAGACCTTACGGCGCCCAACAGCAAGCGCGCCCGCAAACGCCTCCCGGCACTCGCCCCCAAGCCAACAGCGCGCCGCCACCGCCGCCGAAAGCAGAGCCACGACCTGCGTCGGGCCGGCCTGACGGCGCCCAGCAGCAAGCACGCCCGGAAACGCCGCCGCGCACTCGCCCGCAGGCGAACAGCACGCCGCCACCGCCGCCCAAGGCAGAGCCACGACCTGCGTCGGGCCGGCCTGACGGCGCCCAACAGCAAGCACGCCCGGAAACGCCGCCGCGCACTCGCCCGCAGGCGAACAGCACGCCGCCTCCGCCGCCCAAAGCAGAGCCACGACCTGCGTCCGGCCGGCCTGACGGCACCCAACAGCAAGCACGCCCGGAAACGCCACCGCGCACTCGCCCCCAAGCGAACAGCGCGCCGCCTCCGCCGCCCAAAGCAGAGCCACGACCTGCGTCCGGCCGGCCTGACGGCACCCAACAGCAAGCACGCCCGGAAACGCCACCTCGCACTCGCCCCCAAGCGAACAGCGCGCCGCCTCCGCCGCCCAAAGCAGAACCCACCGCAGGCGGCGAACGGCCTTCAACGGCGCGGCCCAATAACACATCGGCTGCTGACGCATCTGCCAGGGTGGGCGATTCCGCACCTGCCAAGCCGCCCGTCAAGCCGTTGTACGAGCACTTGGGCCTCACTGACATGTCGGTAGACATATCCGCCGTTAAAAAGGCTTACAGAGATGCCGCGCTGAAGAACCACCCTGATAAAAACCGCGGCAACGAGGCCGAGGCGGCCGAGCGCTTCAAAGTCGTTTCAAATGCGTACAAGATTTTATCCGACCCGGAGTTGCGCAAAGCATACGACAACGGCCGTATCAATGAGGCTGGTAATAGGGCATGAGTAGATGTTCCGGTCTGACTCCACGCTCACGGCGGTGCCGTTGAGCGGTGGGTGCCGCGCGTAAGCAGTCAGGATAACTAAACGCTGCTCTTCGCCGATCACACCGAAAAGTGCGCTTCCACTGCCTCGGAAAAATGCGTGCAGTTTATTCGCGCAAAACGTTGGTAATCGCGCATCACCGAGAACGCTGAGCCCGGCATCAGCAGGATCCTGTGTTGTTCAAGTTTTGTCATGAAGGGCTGCAGGTCAGTGATGTCCGGGTGATAGGCCCAGATGAACATGCCGCCTTGCGGCGCTATATCAAACTTCCAGCCCCGTGCGAGCAATGAACGCTGAGTCTGTACCTGTTGGCTGATAAGCCTTTGCTGCACATTCTGCATATGCCGTGCGTAAGTACCGTCTGCCAGAATGGTATTGACGAACCGTTCGCAAAACGCTGGAACTGCCACGCAGGTCAACAGCTTCAGACGTGTAAGCGGTTCTATGAGTTCTTGCGAACAGGCGATGTAGCCAACACGTAGCGAAGCGGAGAGGCATTTGGAAAAACTGCCGATGTAAATCACCCGGTCCAGATTGTCCAGTTCAGCAAACGTCTGGCGGACAGTAGGGCTGAAGTCGCCATAGACATCATCCTCGACCACAAAGAACTCGTGCTCTACTGCAAGGCGCAAAACCTTGAAGGCGTTGTGCGGGCTGATGTTACTGCCAGTCGGGTTGTGAAAGGTGCTATTGCAAAAGAACGCTTTGACGGTGTGCTTCGCCAGATAGCTTTCCATCTCGGCAATGTCTGGCCCGTCCTGAGTCCGACGTACGCCGACCACGTGCCCGCCTGCCAACTGGATCAACCTGATCAGGTTTCCATTGCCTGGCTCGTCCACGAATACATGATCGCCCGGCTTGATCAGCAATCGTGCGACCAGATCCAGGCCCTGTGTCGCCCCAAGAGTGCTAAGCACCTGACTCGGGCGAATATCGATACGGGTCAGCCGCTTCATGTGCACACAGAGCTGTTTGCGCATGGGCAGATACCCCGAGATGTCACCGTACTCGGCCAGCGAACTCTGCTCCAGCCGCGCCGTGCGCCGAATGGCCTTGGCCAGCAATTCCGTATCTCGCCATGCCGGTGGCAGCCAGCCACCCCCCAGTTTGGTGTATTGCGGCCCGGCTTGCAGAAGCCTGAACAGCGGGTCCGCACTCATGCACTCTGGTTCGCGCGGGCTTACCGCTTGCGATGCACCGCTGTTTACAAAATAGCCTCGGCCTGGAGAAGCTGATAGCAATCCTTCACTCACCAGACGCGCGTAGGCTGTCACCGCATCGTGATAGCTGGCCTCAGACGTCGAGGCCAGTTTTCTGATTGAAGGCATGCGTTGCCCGGCAAGCCACTCGCCTGATTCAAGGCGCTGCTTCAGTGAGTTATAGAGGGCATTGAGGCTCATGGGGGCTTCGGCAGGCTGATAGAAAAAACACCCTAACAGTTAATCGAAAAGCTTGTCGAGTGTGCGCCTATGGACGTCGGACAGATGCGAACATGCGTCTGTCGGTGCCTAAGCCGAGAGCAGGTGAGGCATCTATCGAAACGACGTTTTTGTCCTGAAAGACCACAGCTCTTTCCCCACCCAGAGCAAGCCCCATGACGAGCACGCTTCCCCGTCGCACTTACCTGTATTTTGCTGCGCAATCCATCAACCTGACCACTGCGGTGATGTCAGTGACAATGGCCGGTATTGTCGGTGCCACGCTCGCACCCGAAGCCAGATTCTCGACCGTTCCGTACGGGTTTCAGTTTTTATTCCTGATGCTGGCTACCTATCCTGTCTCAAGAATGATGAGCCGCATCGGCCGAAAAAATGCTTTCATGCTTGGCGCCATCCCGCTGGTGATATCTGGCCTGAGCGGCTTTTGGGCCGTTGAATATCAGCATTTCCCACTGCTGGTTTTCAGCCATGCAGCGTTGGGGGTTTATATTGCGTTTGCCAACTTCAACCGATTTGCTGCAACCGACAATCTGGATCAAACGTTAAAGCCCAAAGCGATCTCGCTGGTCGTCGCCGGCGGAGTCATCGCTGCCGTCGTCGGGCCAACACTTACAGAGTTGCTCCGGGACTTGCACGGCTATTCCTTATTTTCGATGTGCTATGCATCGTTCATCGGCCTGGCGGCGCTATCGCTGTTAATCGCTGCTTTGCTGCCTGACGACTCGGTGAAACCCGCAACTTTCAGCGCAAACGAAAAGCCTGCCAACGCACGCCATAATCCGACCACTTCAACGGTCATGATCGCCCTGTCGGTCGCCGCAGTAGGTTACGGAGTCATGAACCTGCTGATGATTCAGGCTTCGATGCACATGAAGCATATGCATCAGGATTTCTCGGACGTCCGTCTTGCGATTCTGTGGCATGTGATTGCCATGTTTGCGCCGTCTTTTTTCACCGGAGCGATCATTCAGAAACTCGGGACCAAAGCCACAATCTGCTTGGGCCTGATCATGCTGATCGGTTGTGCGGCCGTCAATATGGGGTCAAGCAGTTACGGGGTAATGACCTTTTCGCTGATTATTCTGGGGCTGGGCTGGAACCTGACCTATGTCGGAGGCGGCGCACTGCTGGCACAGACGCTACAAAACAGTCCTGAGGCCATGAACATGCAGGGCAAAAACGATCTGGCCATCGCCATCTTTGCAACGATCGGTGCGTTCAGCCCCGCGCTATTGCTCAGCACAGTAGGTTGGGGCGGCACCAACGCTATTTGTATGGCGCTGTGCAGCGTGTTGTTAGTGGCAACTGCCCTTAAGCTAAAACACGCCGCCTGATTACGCACTCCCGCGCCGGTATACTCCCCCGCATCTCTCCGGGAGCCCCCATGATTTCGTTACCCATCGATGCCGTCCTGCCAGCCCTGCGCCAGGCCCTGACCACACGCCATGAAGCCGTGCTCGAAGCCCCTCCCGGCGCGGGCAAGACCACGCGTGTGCCGCTCGCGCTGCTTGAGGAAACATGGCTGGCCGGGCAGACCATTCTGATGCTGGAGCCGCGCCGCCTTGCCGCGCGTGCGGCGGCGGAACGGTTGGCCAGTGAGCTGGGCGAGAAGGTGGGCGAAACCGTGGGGTATCGCATTCGTCTGGAAAGCCGCGTCGGCCCGAAGACGCGTATTGAAGTGGTCACCGAGGGGATTCTTACGCGGCGCTTGCAGGACGACCCGGCTTTGGAAGGCGTCGGGCTGTTGATTTTTGACGAATTTCACGAGCGCAGTCTGGACGCTGATCTGGCGCTGGCCCTGAGCCTCAATGGTCGCGAGTTGTTTCGTGACGACCAGCCGCTGAAGATTCTGCTGATGTCGGCAACGCTGGAAGGCGATCGGCTGGCGGCGTTGCTGGACGATGCGCCGGTGGTACGCAGCGACGGGCGAATGTTTCCGGTGACGATGCAGTGGGGGCGTCCTTTTCAGCCCGGTGAGTTTGTCGAACCGCGAGTCGTGCAGACGGTGCTGGATGCGCTGGGCAGCGAGTCCGGCAGCCTGCTGGTCTTTCTGCCGGGGCAGGCCGAGATTCGTCGGGTCAACCAGCAGTTGGTGGAAGCGCTGGGCGAGCGCGCCGATATTCTGCTCTGCCCGTTGCATGGCGAACTGGACCTCAGTGCGCAGCGTGCGGCCATCGAACCGGCGCCCAAGGGCACGCGCAAGGTGGTGCTGGCGACCAATATCGCGGAAACCAGCCTGACCATCGACGGCGTGCGTGTGGTGATTGATGCCGGGCTGGCGCGAGTGCCGCGTTTCGATCCAGGCAGCGGCATGACGCGGCTTGAGACCCAGCGCATCTCCCGCGCCAGCGCCACTCAGCGCGCCGGACGGGCAGGGCGGCTGGAGCCAGGCGTGTGTTACCGGCTGTGGTCCGAGGCGCAACACGATCAACTGGCCGCTTATGGCGCGGCAGAAATTCTTCAGGCGGACCTCGCCGGGCTCGCACTGCAACTGGCGCGCTGGGGGGTTACGCCTGCGCAACTGGTGTGGCTCGACGTGCCGCCCGCAGCAGCTTATGCACAGGCGCAGGACCTGCTGGTGCGGCTTGAGGCGCTGAGTAATCAGCCAGGTCAGCCGCCAGCCCTGACGTCCCACGGTCAGGCGATGGCCGAGTTGCCTGCCCATCCACGTATCGCTCATTTGCTGTTGCGCGGCCATGCCTTGGGTCTGGGCGAACTGGCCTGTGACGTGGCTGCGCTGTTGGGCGAACGCGACATCCTGCGCGGTGGCGGCGCGGACCTGCACAGCCGCCTGACCTTGCTGGCGGGCACCGAGCGTGCTGCGCGTGGCGCACAGGGCAGCGTGCAGCGGGCTAAACAGCTGGCACGGCAATATCGCGGATACCTGCGCGGCACTGCGAAAAGCCCGGTCAGCGATCCCGATCATTCACGCTGGCTGGGCGCTCTGCTGGCGCTGGCCTACCCGGATCGCGTGGCACAACAACGTCGCCCCGGCGGTGCTGAATATCGCTTGGCTAACGGTCGTGCGGCACTGTTTGCCGAGGCCGACGCACTGATGAAACAGCCGTGGCTGGTCATCGCAGATTTGGGCAGTCGTCAGGGCCAGCGCGAAGAACGCATCTACCTTGCCGCCGAGTTCGATCCGGCGCTGTTCGAGTCCGTACTGGCCGAGCAGGTCATCACCGTGGACCAGATAGACTGGGACGAACGCGAAGGCGTGTTCCGCGCCGAGCGACAGCGCAAAGCGGGCGAGCTGATCGTCAGCCGCGAACCACTCACCGGCCTCGACGACGCGGCCCGCAGCCAGGCGCTGCTCGCACTGGTGCGTCGTAAAGGCCTGGAACTGCTGCCGTGGACGCCGGAACTGCGCCAGTGGCAAGCGCGTGTCGCGCTGTTGCGCAGCCTCGATATCGACAAAAGCGCAACCAGCGAATGGCCCGACCTGAGCGACGCGCAACTGCTGGCGACACTCGAAAACTGGCTGATGCCCTACCTGGGCAAAGTCACCCGGCTCAGTCATTTCAGCCAGCTCGACCTATCATCCATCCTGCGCAACCTCCTGCCGTGGCCTCTGCCGCAACAACTGGAAGCACAGGCCCCGCAGACCATCCAGGTGCCCTCCGGCTCGAACATCCGCATCGACTACAGCGAACAGCCGCCGATTCTGTCTGTGCGGCTGCAAGAGCTGTTTGGATTATCTGATACCCCGCGCATTGCCAATGGGCGGCAGGTGCTGAAACTGCACTTGCTGTCCCCGGCGCGTCGTCCGGTGCAGGTTACGCAGGACCTGGCTAACTTCTGGCGGTCGACTTACATTGAGGTGAAGAAGGATTTGAAGGGGCGCTATCCGAAGCATTACTGGCCGGATGACCCGTTGGTGGCGGAGGCGACGGCGCGGGTGAAGCCGAGGGGGACATGAGGTCTGGGTGCAGCGGCTCGTAAGGGCAATGCACCAAGAGGCTCAAGATATCGAGGCGCCAGCCGTCAAGCTCTGGCAACTGATCACTTTGAGCTGCGTCAGGCTAATCAGGTGTGATGTTCTAGGGGCAGAAATCATGAGGGAACATCTGATGGGACTCAAAGCTTTTGAACAGCCAGTCAACCGAATAGGATTCGTGCTTTTTTGCTTATCTTTATCAGCTTGTACTTTGGCGTTTTTGGTGACTTACCGCACCCGCTTTGACTTAGGGATTATGTGGTTTGGTCATCTCTTGATGGACAGTGGAAATTATTGGCAGCAATCCGTGTTCAAGGCAGGCTTATTGGGCGCAATTGTGGGAGCAGCACTCGCTTGGAACTTAATGGCGTATTTCAGGAAGCTAGCTGTTTGGGTGAGTAAAGGATAAGTCGTCTTATCCTTGGGCGTCGATCAGATCCTGGTGAGTCAATGTTAACGATTTCTGCTATTGACGTAATTCGTATTGCCACCTGCGCAAGGTTGGCGCAGGTGACTCTGCCGTTCAAGATAGTCCTGTAACGCGTGAAGGCGATAGTAATATGCCACTGCTGCGGTTAAGCTACTCCGCTCTCACCCATTGGACAGGAGTCCATAATGAAAACTAACTTCACTCTGTTGTTGCTGGCAGTCATATCTGTCTCGGGCTGCGTTCAGACTGCTTACAGCAAGAGCATCGCAGTCACCAAGGACGCTTCGGGTCGCGTTGTGCAGACTGTGGAAACAGAGACTGTCACGCAGCCGGGTCAAGGTTATGAAATGCGCCTCGAAAAAATCCAGGGCGTGCAACGTTGAGTTGATCTCCAGAGGGGGCTTGTGCACCGCGTTATTCTGGCAACTTAGCGTATCGGCAAAAACGTTACCCAGAGAACGCCCTCTGGGTTGTACACACCTCCGCTGGAGGTCGTGGGAGCGAGCTTGCTCGCGAAATGGCTAGTACAGTCACAGAAATCGGGTCGCGTGAAACACAGTCTTCGCGAACAATGCGGATCGCCGCCCCGGTCGCTCCCATGCCCTGCAGGCAGAAGCCTGCAACCTCCGTTTCCGCGCTCGTCAAACGATGAGATGAACGCCAGGGCGCAAAGCCCCGGCAGGCAGCAGGTATCACTTTTTCTTTTTAGCGGGCTTTTCCGCTTTTTCTGACTTGTCTGATTTCTTGGCCTTTTCTGGCTTGCTATCAGCTTTTTTGGCAGCTTTCTTTGGCTCGGCGTCTTTTTTCTTGTCTTTCTTTTCAGAAGACTTGGAAAGCGTCGAGGCCGCTTCAGATTTTTTTGCCGGTGAGGCCTTCTTGTCTTTCAGGTCCTTGCTGGCTTTCGAGGCTTCGCCTTTGCTTTTCTTGTCGTCTTTAGCCACGTTGATCACCCTTTGGTGTATGCCGGTATTGGCACGTCGCCTGCGGAAGTATCCACAGGCTAATCATTAGGCGAGCGCGCTCAGAAACGGTTCAAACTGTTTTGATCAGATCTGTCGCTGAACGATGACGTTCAGAGTACCTGTTCGGGCACCCCACCGTTCTGAGGTAGCGCGACAGCACTGACTGTTGGTATAGGCCCTGAGCTTGTCAATCCTGCAGGTCAGGTTCGTCCATACGGTTTTTGCCCGAATCGAGTTCTTCGGCGCGGCTCATTAGCCAGCAAAACCGGCTGCGCCGAATGGACGCTTGATAAAGGAAATGACCACCACGCGATTCAATAAGCTGTGAAAATCTATCGACTTCCTCCGGTTTGATACGGCTGTTGCCTGTCATGATCAATACCACCTCTTTTCCCGAAAGATTGCTGTTTCTGACGAATGTCCACAGAGGTGGGGCGGGTCGAGATATCCAGGTGGGCGACACCAGATAAACGCGTTTTGCAGACCGGAGTTCAAAGGATTCAACTTCGATTATTGGAAAAGCCTCGTTCCTGGCGTCTGCGATTGCCTTGCGGTGCCCTTCGGAGGTTAACGGGTAATCCGCACTTATCTTCGCGATATGGGCATTAAGGTCCACCGCTATTTCGTGTGCGACAGCTTGCGAATAGTCAGAGCGGGAATAGTAAAAAACCACATATTCGCGCGGTATGCCGTCGTTGGGAGTAGAGGTACGGTTTTCTGCATAAGTCGGGGCCCGTACCAGCATGAAGGCGCCCAGACCAACGACAAGAGTGACCACCATCAGAGCGATCACGTAGTGATTTCCGATCGTGTTTCTTATCCCGCAACGTTGACCCTGCGCAGTCATTACTCGTCGTGCGCCAAAGAGCAGGAAAGTGCCCGATGAGCATTGGCTTGATCGAGGAGCAGCTTTGCTTTCGCCTCGAAAGCCTCAACCGCATCAATGCCGCCAACAATTCCGGCGGTGGATGAAACGGTGATGACCCGTCCAGATCGTTGTTTGCGCAAAGCCGGGAGCACTGCGCGCGTCACATTGATTGGCCCGAACAACAATGTTTCGATCTGACGGCGCATCTGTTCTTGACTGAGTTCCTCAAAGAACCCGGCGTAGAAGTTGCCTGTGTTGTTAATCAGCACGTCGATATGGCCAACTGTGCTGATAGTTGACGCCGCAACGACCTCTGCATCCTCCGGCTTGGTGATATCTAGCGCCAGACTGATTAAATCTGCGTGGGGGCCAATAGCGGCTTCTACCCGTTTGGGATCGCGTCCTGTTGCGACCACGGTATGTCCAGATGCCAGTGCGGCCTTGGCCAGATGGACTCCCAGACCTCTGCTTGCGCCGGTGATTATCCAAACCTGTTTCTGAGCCATGCAATGTTCCTCGTTTATAAAAACGGCGTGGGCCGGACAGATCTATGTCTGTGCCCCCGAATGCTTATCATCATTCTCTCGCCACGGCGGTCAGAGGGTTTGCAGACTTCGTTTGAAATATTGCCTGGAATGACGAATCGGCGGAAATGTGCTGACCGTTTATAGGGTTGAAAAGGTTTAAATGATTCCTGAAACTGCCCGCGACCCGAATTTCGCGCTGCACCTGTTTTACGAGCGATCGAGCAACCGTTTACGCTTGATTCAGGCATTCCAGACCGCGGGGGATATTCAGCAATGCTAGGTTTCTCGAGCGGGCGTGGCAGGAAGCTCGTCATTTTGTGCAGTATTTCAATTTGATCAGGCAACTATCGTCGCTCTTCTCACCCTCATAATTTGCCCATTCAAATCACTGAGCGGATGAGCCGATGACCTCCCTGTTTTCTTCTTATCAATTAAAGGGCGTCACGTTGCGCAACCGGATTGTTGCGTCGCCAATGTGTCAGTATCAGGCCGTCGATGGGGTACTGAATGGCTGGCACAAGACTCACTACGAAACCCTCGCGAAGGGTGGGTCTGGTCTGGTGATGGTTGAAGCCACTTCTGTTAACCCTGAAGGCCGAATTACGCCAGGTGATGCCGGTTTGTGGAGCGACATTCACATTGCCAGCTTCGCGGACATTGCCGCAGTCATCAAAAAGGCTGGTGCAGTTCCTGGTATCCAGCTGGGTCATGCCGGGCGTAAGGCTGGGTGTACGCCTCCCTGGCAGGGCGGGCACCCACTGGGGAATGCTGATGCTCTGGGCTGGACGCCCGTTTCGCCAAGTGCAATTGCGTATGTGCCTGATTCTTCCTACACCCCTGACGCATTGACAGTCGAAGAAATTCAGCGGATTCACGCTGACTTTGCACATGCCGCATCCCGCGCCCTCAGTGCAGGTTTTGAGTGGTTGGAACTCCATTTTGCACACGGGTTTCTGGCCCAAAGCTTCTTGTCTCCCAAGGCCAATGTGCGTACCGATCAATACGGTGGTTCGCTTTCCGGCAGAGCGTGTTTCCTGCTGGAGACTGTTGCTGCAGTGAAGCAGGTCTGGCCGGATAACCTGCCGCTGACAGTACGCTTTGGCATTCTGGATTTTGAAGAGGACCTGGAAGAGTCAATATCAGAGTCTATTCAGGTGCTTCAGTGGCTGAGGGAGGCTGGCGTCGACTTTGTAGATTGCTCCCTCTCCCTTACTGTGCCAGGTGAGCCTGTGCCATGGGCGCCGAACTTCATGGTGCCTTTCGCGGAGCGCGTGCGCGCGCAAACCGGCTTGCCTGTTGGTAGCAGCTGGATGATTACGGATGCTCGCGAAGCAGACCAGTTCATACGTTCTGGCTCGCTCGACCTGGTGTACTTCGCACGAACTTTGTTGGCCAATCCTCACTGGCCATTTCAGGCTGCGCGGACGTTGGGTATCGCTGACCCCGCCTCGGTGTTGCCTACGCCTTATGCGTACTGGTTGCAGAATTGGGGTGGCTGATTACAGGTGGCGTGCCTGTTTTGATATGAGTGAGCACGCCGCCAGGTACGAGGATCCCGATTGCCCTTGTTGTCAAAGAGGTTGCTGGAGTAACCCATGACCGAGTCACTCAGCGAAGCAGGTTTCAGTCAGTCTTTGGAGATTCTCGTCAGCCCGTCTTCAGTTTCAGCTTTGGTCCAGGCGCTCAGGAACCGGGTTGAACAGCTTACCTCTCATCATCCCGGTTTCGTCAGCGCTAGCCTGCGGGTGAGCGAACACCAAAGCGCAGTTCTGCTCGAGTTGTACTGGCTATCCAGAATGGCGAGTGAGAATGCCCTGGCTCACCCTAAGGAGGGTGAGCTGGATCTGTTCCAGCTCGGGCGCGACTTTCAGGCGCAGTCGATGATATTCCGCACATTTATCATGTATGCCGAAGTACGAGCTCAGTGCTGATTTTTCCAACGTTTTTTGGTTGAACACCTTTCAGTAGGCTTGGCCATCCTGCTCGTCATTTCAGGCACTCCCTGGCTTTGTAATACTCGGTTACAGCTGGCCTTGATCACAGCAACTCACTGGATCAGGCAATAAAAACGGCCGATCAGGCAATTCCTGATAGCGCGATCTGAGCATACTTGAGCGCAGCAAAGCGCTCGATCAGTTGGCTTGGCGCTGGCGGACATCATTGGAGAGCCATCATGGCAGATCGTCACAAACTTCAGCTTACCGTCAATGGTGCGTCGCGAGCCTTTGAGCTCGACTCGCGTACTACCTTGCTGGACGCCTTGCGCGAACACGCGTTTCTCCCCGGCACCAAGAAAGGCTGCGATCAGGGGCAGTGTGGCGCTTGCACAGTGCATGTCGATGGGGAGCGGGTGTTGAGCTGCCTGACTTTTGCCGCTCAAGTTGAAGGCCGCGATGTGACAACGATTGAGGGCCTGGCCAGCGAAGACGGCACGTTGCATGCGGTGCAGGCTGCGTTCGTCGAGTTTGATGCCTTTCAGTGTGGCTACTGCACGCCAGGCCAGATCATGTCTGCCGTTGCTTGCATCCGCGAGGGGCATACCCGGTCTGACGACGAAATCCGCGAGTACATGAGCGGCAATATCTGCCGATGCGGCGCTTACCCGCACATCGTCACAGCGGTGCGCACTGCGGCCGCTCGTTTGCAGGGGAGCAAGGCATGAGAGCATTCGACTACCTTCGCGCCAGTGATATTACGGATGCGCGTCAGCAGAACGGTTTGCCGGAAACCCGTTTTCTGGCAGGGGGCACCACGCTGCTCGACCTGATGAAGTGTGGCGTGGAGCGTCCCGCAAGGCTGGTCGATATCGGTCATTTGCAAGGCCTGAGCGATATTGAAGTCGGCGCTGAGCAGATTCGAATCGGCGCTCTGGCGAAGATGAGCCACGTCGCAGTGGATATTCATATCCTGCAACATGCCCCTGTTATCAGTGAGGCGCTCTGGCGAGCGGCTTCCCCGCAATTGCGCAATATGGCGTCCATCGGCGGCAATTTGATGCAGCGTACGCGGTGCACTTATTTTCGCGACCCGAGTGCTTATCCCGACTGCAATAAACGTAACCCCGGCTCGGGCTGTGCAGCACTTAATGGCGTCAATCGTAACCATGCGGTACTGGGGGCGAGCGAAAGTTGTATCGCTGTTTATCCGGGTGATCTGGCCGTGGCGCTGGTTGCATTCGATGCCAGGGTCTTGATTCGCGGCGCCACCGATCGCCAGGTCAAGGTTGAAGACTTCTACCGCCTGCCCGGTGCGCGACCTGACATTGAGCACGATCTGTCTTCCGGAGAAATGATCATTGGCATTGAGGTGCCGGTGGTCGCGGCTCTCAAACGTTCCCATTACCTCAAGGTGCGTGATCGCGCGTCCTATGAGTTCGCTGCTGCAAGTGCAGCTGTTGGGGTCGAGTTCGAAGACGACGGTCGCACGATCAAAGATGTTCGGATCGCTATGGGGGGCGTAGGCACCAAACCTTGGCGAGCGCGAGGCGTTGAGCACGCGTTGATTGGAAAAGCCTTCACCGAGAAGGTTATTCGTGATGCTGCCCGCCACTCTGTGGACGGTGCTCAGGCTCGCGAGCACAACGGTTTCAAGATGGTTCTGGCCCCTCGCGTGGTTGCGCGGGCATTGATGACTGCTGGAGGCCTGGTATGAGCGATCTTTTCAATCCCAAGGTCTATCGCCGGACACTGCTTAAGACCGCCGCGGCAGGATCCGCTGTCGCATACACCGGCATCGCGCTGAACCCGCTGACCGGTGAAGCCGCGCCGTTGGTTGAGCGGGAGCAAAATGGCTCTTTGGGTGAGCGTGCGCCTCGGCAGGACGGCGGCCTTAAAGTCAGGGGAGAGGCTCGTTATGCAATAGAGCACGCCATTGACGGCATGCTCTACGGTGTGGCCGTGCAGTCCACCATTCCCGCAGGGCAAATAGCGAGTATTGATGTCAGCAGTGCCGAAAAGGCCCCTGGTGTGGTTGCTGTCTATACGCATCAGAAACCGCTCGACATCAAACCCGCGACGCCATTTATCAAAGGTGGCGCGGCGACCGAAAACTTCACGCCATTGCAAGATGACCAGGTGCGCTGGAATGGTCAGCATATTGCGCTGGTTGTTGCCCAGAGCTTTGAACAGGCCACCGAAGCGGCGAATTTGCTCAGGGTCAGTTATAAACAAACCAGCGCGATCATCAATCCTGATGATGCGCGTGCCAAACCCCAGCGTATCGATGACCTGCAAGCCAAATGGGGAGACGCTGAGGCAGCGCTGGCGTCTGCTGCGGTCAGGATAGAAGGTGTCTACACCACGCCTCGTGAATACAACGTCCCGATGGAGCCGCATGCATGCATTGCGCATTGGGAAGCGGACAGGCTGACGGTTTATGAGTCGAGCCAGTGGGTGGGCGGAGCACGCAACGTGATCGCTCAGTGGATGGGCGTTGATATGGGCAAGGTGCGTGTTGTCTCGCCTTTCATCGGCGGCGGGTTTGGCTGCAAGGTTGCGCCACATCCTCACGTCGCAATGGCCTGCGCTGCTGCCAGGGCATTGGGGAAACCTTTGAAAGTTTCGCTGACACGCCCTCAGACGTTTACCAGCTATGGCGGGCGGCCTCGCACAAGCCAGCGGCTGGCGTTGGGCGCCACAAAGGAAGGCATGCTTGTCTCGGTGGTGCATGAGGGCTGGAACGAGACCGCCATCGATGATATTCACCTGGAACCCACAACCGGTGTAACGGCGTTGATGTACGCCACGCCCAATATGCTTGCCCGCCACAGCATCATCCCGGTGAACACGGTGAACCCTGGCTGGATGCGCGCGCCGGGTGAGAACATCAGCACCTATGCACTTGAGACGGCCATGGACGAACTGGCCGTGGCGCTCGGCCTTGATCCCATTGAATTGAGGCTTAGGAACTGGGCGTCACGTGACCAGAAGGCAAACATCCCCTGGACCACCCGCCGTCTGCGAGAGGGGTACATCGCAGGTGCCAATGCGTTTGGGTGGGCTAATCGCAATCCCAAGCCGCGCTCAATGCGTGAGGGGCGAGAATTGATCGGCTGGGGAATGGCCGCAGGCACTTATCCGGTTTGGCGCACGCCCGGCGAGGCAAAAATCGTTATTCATCAGGATGGGCGAATAGACGTTTTAAGTGCAGGCACTGACTTGGGAACAGGCACTTATACGATCCTGGCGCAGACAGCCGCTGAGGTGCTCGATGTGCCTACGCGTTCAGTCAAAGTCAGCCTTGGCGATACAGATCTTCCTCGTGCGCCCATCGCAGGCGGCTCGCAGCTTGCGAATAATCTGACTGGTGCGGTCTACAAGGCTGCAAAACTGGCGCGAAGCGAACTTTTACGGGTCGCTACAACTCACCCCAAGTCGCCTTTGCACGGCATGGATATCGGTAATCTAGTGTTCAGGAACGGCCGCATCAAACCCTCGCACCGCCCGGGCGATGGTGTGACATTGGCGGACTTGCTCAGGGCCATTGGCAAGGAGCGATTCGAGGTCTCGACTGACACCTTCACTGCGGGGGCGACTGAAGCTGATCGTAGCGCAGCCGCACACGGGTTCAGCCAGATGTTGCCTGCAACCCATGGCGGCGTCTCCGCTCACAGTTGGGGCGTTCATTTTGTAGAAGTGCGGGTGGATGAGGATTTCGGCACGGTCAAAGTCAAACGCATGGTCGGCGCTTTCGACAGTGGCAGGGTGTACAACCCCAAGCTGGCGGAAAGTCAGTGGATGGGCGGGATGATCATGGGGATCGGTCAGGCGCTTTTCGAAGAGGGCCACATTGATCGCCGAGATGGCCGTATCGTCAACGCAAGCCTTGCCGACTATGTCGTCCCGGTAAATGCCGATGTGCCGGAAATCATCACCATCGATGTCGGCATACCTGATCTGCAGGCCAGCGCCCTGGGAGGCAAGGCCGTGGGTGAACTCGGAATTGTGGGAGTGGCTGCTGCCATCAATAACGCGGTTTATCACGCGACGGGCAAGCGCATTCGTGATCTGCCTATCACCATGGACAAGCTGCTTGCCTGACCTATGAACAGTCTCGATCTGCAGGTGATCCAGCAGGCTCTGAAGTGGCTGGCACAAGGGCACGGCATTTGGCTCTGCACAGTTCTTTCCACGTTCGGCTCTGCCCCTCGTGGCCCTGGCGCCATGCTGGTAGTAATGGAACGCGGAGAGTTCTGTGGGTCGCTCTCGGGTGGTTGCGTGGAGGACGACTTTCTGGAGCGACTGGGCCGCCACGAGTTTGAGTCTTATGCCCAGATTATCCGCTATGGAGAAGGCGGTTTGCCTCCGACGTTGGCGCTGCCGTGCGGTGGGGTGCTCGATGTGCTTATTGAGTACTTCGAGCCTGTTCGCACGGGCAGTGAGCATTTTGCAAGCGTTCAACATGCGATTCAGGGCCGCCAGCTGATTGTGCGAGAAGTTACATTGGGAACGCGCCGGGTGCGCATTGAAAACACAGGCATGGATTGCGCGGCTGTCATGGTCGGAGCCGATCGTGTACGTCTGCGCATAGGCGCGGCGCGCAGGCTCTTGATTGCAGGCTTATCGCCCGTGGCCGAATACTGCGCCAGCTTCGCCGTGGCATTGGGTTATGAGGTCATTGTCTGTGATCCGCGTCCGGAGTGGACGTCCAGTTTTCGACTACCCGGCGCTGCTTTGATCGAAACATTGCCTGCCACCTACATTGCTCAAGGTGGGTGTCACGTTGCAACTGCGGTGGTCGCGCTGACTCATGATCCACGCCTGGACGACCTGACGCTAATGGAGGCAGTCAGAACGCCGGCCTTTTACATTGGGGCAATGGGCTCGCAACGAACCAGCGCAAAGCGCCTGGAACGGGTCAGGCGCATCGGTGGGCTGAATGACGCACTTCTGAACCGTATCCACGCACCTATCGGACTTAATCTGGGCAGCAAGACGCCAGCGGAGATTGCACTGGCGGTAATGTCCGATATCGTTCGTGTGAGTAACGGCATCACCAAAAGCGCCCTGTAGCGGCGATACCTGGAAACAGACAATGAGCTCAGCTTCTAGACACTCCACCACCGCAACCGATATTGCTCGTCTGGCCGAACGAGTCGGGCAGATCATTCACAGTGAAGGTGACCATTTCAGTGAAATTCCGGGCCTCAGCTTCCACCGTCGCAGCGCTGTCACGGTGCCGTTGCATTGTATCTACTCGTTGGGGTTGGGCCTGACGCTGCAAGGTGGCAAGCAGGTCATGGTGGGAGATGACGCTCTCACCTACGACCCCGGACAATCGATGGTCACAAGCGTGGATATCCCTGTCATCGCCAATGTGACGAAGGCCAGTTTTGCCCAACCCTTTATCGGCATGATCCTCAAGCTGGACGGGGGCCTGGTTGTACAAGTGGCTGAGCGTCTGAAATTGTCTCAGCGAATGAAAGATGAGAGTTTCAGGCCCGTGACCGTTCATGCACTGGAGTCCAGCATCCTGGGAGCGCTGGAACGCCTTGTCGGTTTGTTGGATGAACCCCAACTGATCAGTTCTCTGTCACCGCTTATCATTGAAGAGATCGTGATACGGCTGCTGAACGGTCCGCATGGTCTTCAACTGTTGCACATTGTGAGTGCAGGTTCGCCCAGTCAACATATTGCGAAAGCCGTGGAGTGGTTGAAACTGCACTTTCGTGAACCGCTCAAAGTTGATGATCTGGCCACGGCTGCGTGCATGAGTCCGTCCACTTTTCGACAGCATTTCCGCACGGTTACGGGTATGAGTCCTTTGCAATATCAAAAGCAACTCAGACTGCAGGCGGCGCGACAAATGATGCTCAGCCAAAACGTGGACGCCAGCAGCGCGGGTGGGCTGGTCGGCTATGAAAGTTCGTCGCAGTTCAGTCGAGAATACAGTCGGCTTTTCGGCGAGCCGCCGCAACGCGACATCAAACGTATGCGACCGCAGTAGCGCTACGGTGTCGGCGGCAGGAGACGGGTCCTGCCTATGCTGCGGGTGGCGGTTATTTAGCGTGTCATCAGCGTGCTCTCGACACCTCATTAATCCAGCCGAAAGCCCAGCTTGCAGGATGAGTCGATTGCATGGGCAATAACGGTTTACCCTCTCGCGCAGCCATTCTTCTTTGCATTTCCGCCTCAATATTTATCCATACCGTATTCTGCTTGAAACCTTCAGCGCGCTGACGCTCCCTGTAAATACGCTGCCTGATAACCGCATTATTATTTTTTTCACTCTCGTCGAGCATAGTCCACCTGACAGGCGTTACAGGGCTAATTGGTTGGTGAGGCAACGGTAATTTCCGGCGACGATGAACACAGGCTTGAGAGTTTTTCAGCGCGTAAGTCTCTTGGACGTGGACTTTCATCATGGCTTTCCATTAGCGCTCGAAAGGCGAGCAGGCAGAATGTGCAGCCTAGGGGATTGCGCTATATCGCTCGGGGCGCAGGCCATATTTCACCGGAAGGGGGTAGGGTTACTAGACCTGATTTGACGCTTTTCTTGCCTGATTCTCGCTTTATGCCTGGCCACGTTCAGCGCTGAAAACGCACGCGGTCAGGCCCCTGATCAAACTAGCCAGCCACGCTCCGCCTTTAGCCGATGACACAGGATCCTGCACATTTCAGGCATTCAACGCGACGCGATGTGAGGGAGAAAGGCACGGTACGGTAATATTCACGGATCACGGAAAGCCGCCCAGCCACCGGGTAATCAAGGGGAAAATTGAGCACTGCCATGTTTATGTTCAAATCGCTTATCAAGCGCTGGATAAAAAACCTCTTTAGCCGGGATGACAGCCGCAACCGCGAGCTCAAACCCGAGTGGACATCCCAGGGCCCGGGTGCAATCCGCATGGAGCGGTATCACCACATCGACGCTGGCACGCAGGATAAGGACGGCTTCTATGACTATTACTATGAGTACGATATGTACTACTTCACCGAAGGCACCTTGTCCCTCGTCGCCCGTTGTTACACGGATGATGCTGATGAAGCTAACTTTATGGGCATCGAGTTCGACGGATATGACCGTGCGCTTGAGTCTGACGATCAGTCCCTTCCGTTGGTGAGCGCAGCCCTTGCCCAGTTGAAGGCTGATGGAAAAACGAAATTCTTTACGTTCACCGGAAAAGGTTATGAGCCTGTATTTGGTAGCACTGAGCATGCAGGCGACATCATGCGCCGCGAACATATTGAAGTCATCGCGCTGTCGCCCAGCGCTCGCTACCGTGTTCAGGCGACGCCTTACGAGGCACTTGCCACGCACTGGATTTATCCACCCGAGATAATCGACATCAGGCGCGACATGCGCGTGTTTGCTTTCGAAGACAATGGCTGGTCAGCGGATCAGGCACGCTGGCTGGATTGCTCTTGTGTTGAGCTGAAACTGCGTAAGTATCCCGGACGGCTCACCGGCGCTGGAATAACGGTGACTATCGATTGCGGTCGCGGTACGGCGGTTTACGGAGAGGGTATTGAGGTGGAGCTATCGAAGCTTGAGCAAGCACTCGACTCTATGTTGGGCACAGTTGAAACCTGAATGCCGATTGCCCCCTCAAGGCAAAACCGGCAACAAAAACCGCCCAATCACCGGCAAGTGGTCAGAGATCAACAACGTGTCATCCCTCCTTACCCTCGCACTGACGCGCTTCAAGCTTGGGCTGTAAAACAGATAGTCCACGGTCCTGTCCGGCCCGTTGATGCGGTTGTCGTTGGGGAAGTGGGTCAGCCATTGGCTGCGGTCGGTGCCGCTGGATTCGGTGTTGTTGGGGATCATCGGGTATTTTTCCCACAGCGCGTGCAGTTCGCTGTCGGCTGCGTAGCCGTGGCGCTGTTGTTCGGGGAGGCGTTGGTATTGACCCAGCGGCAGCAGGTTGAAGTCGCCGCCGATCAGCCAGGGTGTGCCGCCGCCTTCCAGTTTGTCCAACAGGGTTTCGGTGGCGGCGATTTGCTTATGTGCGGTGCCGTCGCCAGGTTTTGCGGTGGCCAGGTGGGTGTTGATCACGGCGAGCTTGCCACCGTCGCGCAAGGGCAGGTAGCTGACCAGCAATGCGTTTTTTGGCTGGAACTGGCGGCTGATGATATTGGCGTCGGGCATTGGCAATTGCAGGCGTTCGGCGCTGTCGATGTGGAAGCGGCTGAGGGTGGTCAGTTTTCTGCCGACGCTGCCCCAGATATGCGGGCTGGGCACGAATTCCGCTTTCCAGTAGAAGGCCTGGGTGCTGCACGGGTACAGGTCGGCGAGGCGCTCTTGGAGCAGTTTCTGCTGGTCCTGGTAGTCGGAGTTCTTGGCGCCATCGTCGACACCTTGCAGCAGCACGATGTCTGGCTTTTCGTCACGGATCACCCGTGCCACTTCATCCAGGTTGTAGGCGAGGTCTTCAGGCGTCGGGCGTTCGTCCGGGCCGCTGCCGTCGGCCATGTCGTACCAGAACACATAGCGTTTGCCAGCCAGGTACTGGATGTTCCAGGTCATGACCTTCAGGGCCTGGCCAGGCACCAGTTTTGGTGCCTGGACCGCATTACTGCAACTGGTAGTCAGTAACTCGTGAGCGGGCGGGCGCCAGGTCAATTGGTAGACCAGCAGCAGCGCCACGGCGATCAGCAGCAGGCAGGACAGGGTCAGGCGTAACAGAACACGGGGCATCGGCTCGACTTGGAGCGCCTGGCGCTCGGTGAGGGATTCGGGTTTGAGCATACCGCGAATAGAGGGGCCTGACGCCAGCCTTCGGATCAGGCCCTGTGCGCAGGCTCGCTGACCAGCATGAACAGGCGAAACATTACGATGGTGGTGAACAGTTGCAGGAAGCTGCTGAGGCTGTCGATGGCGACTGAAATCGGCAGGCTCTGTGGCTCGGGGAAGGCGTAAAGACTCGCGCCTTCGAGCAGCCACAGCGGAATGTAGACGCTCAGCACGCACACCAGAATGCGCGTGAAATGCCCGGTGGTCATTTGCATGCTTTCGCGCATGGCCATGAACGGCGTGAGTTTGCGCAGCACCAGCAAGTATTCGCTGAACGCCAGCTTGACCATCACCCAGATGCCGGGAACGACGAACAGCGAGAGGCCGAACATGATCAGCAACGTGCTCATGGCCGAGAGCACCGCGAAGGTCGGCCACAGGCGCAACGCCATGGCCAGCAGGTCGCGGGTGGTGGCTTCTTCACCGCGGCTGCGCGAGTCGAGAAACAGAATCAGGGCCGCCGTGTAGATCGGGTAGAAAAACAGCCCGATCACCAGCGTGTAGGCCGATGAGGCCTGGGCGGGCATGGCGCTGCTCAGGGCTTGCTTGGCGAGGACTTCGAGGATCACCAACGGCAGGCACAGCACCAGAATGCTGACCAGATGGCGACGGAAAAAATAAAGCGAATCCTGGATGACGTTCAACGGGTTCATGTAGATAGATCGCAGGCTAAAAGCAGGTCGCCACTTTAGCCCATGCCCTTTGCTGAACCAAGCGCAGTGGCGGTAGGCAGGGGATTTCTTATCTTTTTCTTCATGTCATTGAAGCGCGTTGATGAGGCCCCATTTTCTGAGCATGGTCCTGCCCGTGCGGCGGGAAAATTCCAGTGGCAACTCAGTGAGGTGGTCATGAACAGCGAAGAGCAAACCCTGATCGATGGTCTTTTCTCGAAACTGAAAGACGCCGAAACGGCATCCGCCCCCCGCGATGCGGCGGCCGAGGCGCGTATCAAAGAGCACCTGACCCGTCAGCCCGCCGCTCCTTATTACATGACTCAGGCGATTCTGGTGCAGGAAGCGGCGGTCAATCAGCTGAATCAGCAGGTGAAACAGCGCGACGAGCAGATTCAGCAGTTGCAGGCCGAGCTTCAACAGGCCAAGGGCCAATCCTCATCTGCACCGGCCAGCGGCGGGTTTCTGTCGAGCATCTTTGGCAGCAGCGCACCGCGCGCGCCTCAGGCTCAGCCGAGTCAACCTTCCGGTGGCGGCTGGCGTGATGGGGCTGGCTTCAATCCAGCACCTGCGCCCGCCGCGCCGCAGGGTGGTTACGCCGCACCTGCGCCTGCTGCGGGCAGTGGTTTTCTCGGCGGCGCACTGAAAACCGCGGCCGGTGTGGCGGGTGGCGTGCTGCTGGCGGAGGGCATCAGCAGCATGTTCAGCCATCACAGCCAGCCGCAGGAGATCGTCGAGGTCATTCATGATGCGCCGCCGGTACAGGACAGCGGTTCGTTCAATGACCAGGGCAATTGGGGTCAGCCGGATCAGCAGTACACGGCCGATGACAGCTTTGATGAGGGTGGCGACATGTTTTCGGATGATGATTCGTTTGTTTGAGAGCGCAGTGATCGCTCCTCACGCTCCAGAACAGACAACTATCGTTGCGCACGCTCCAGCGTGGAAATGCCCTGGGTGACGCTCCGCGTCACAGGTCTGCGCCGCGCCGCCTATTCAAGATCGGACGCAGAGCGTCCAGAAATGCATGCGACGCGGAGCGTCGCACGATAGTTGAAGCTCACTTCCTTCCTCAAGCTGGCATACTGGTCGCCGATTCACATTCCGGATCGCTGTAACCAGTGGGCTTGTTGCCCGCCATGAGGAATTGCGGTGAAGAAGATCGCGGTGTTTGCCGACGTGCAGAACCTGTATTACACCGTGCGCCAGGCGTATGGCTGTCATTTCAACTACGCCGCGCTGTGGGCGGACATCAGCAAGCGTGGCGAGATTGTCCACGCGTTTGCGTACGCCATCGACCGGGGCGACAGCAAACAGCAGCAGTTCCAGCAGATCCTGCGCAATCTGGGTTTCACCGTCAGGCTCAAGCCATACATCCAGCGCAGCGATGGTTCGGCCAAAGGGGACTGGGATGTCGGCATCACCATCGATATCATGGACTTCGCGCCTCAGGTGGATGAGGTGGTGCTGGCGTCAGGTGATGGCGATTTCGATATGCTGCTTGATCGGGTGATCAGCAAGCATGGTGTCGAAGCGGTGGCCTACGGGGTGCCGGGGCTGACCGCGAATTCGCTGATCCGTGCTGCAAGCCGTTATGTGCCCATCGAAGGCGCATTGTTGTTGAAATGAATTTACAGGGTCAGGCCAGTGTTGGAACGTGTTGCAGTCATCGACTTTGAAACCACCGGAATCTCGCCGAACCCCGGTTGCCGGGCGACCGAGATTGCCGTGGTCATCATGGAGCAGGGGCGTATCGTCGAGCGCTTTCAGAGCCTGATGAACGCTGGCGTGCGCATTCCGGCGTTCATCGAAGGGCTGACCGGTATCAGCAACAACATGATTCGCACCGCCCCCAGCGCCGAGCGGGTGATGGGTGATGTGGCGGACTTCGTCGGCTCGACGCCGCTGGTGGCGCACAACGCCTCGTTTGACCAGAAGTTCTGGGATTACGAACTGTCGCGCATCCAGCGCAAGCGCGAACAAAGCTTTGCCTGTTCGATGCTGCTGGCCCGACGCCTGATGCCCGGCGCCCCGAATCACAAGCTCGGCACATTGACCAGCTACGCACGCCTGCCCAACACCGGCAAGGCTCACCGGGCGATGGCCGATGCGGAAATGGCCGCCAACTTGACGGCGTACCTGACCAACGAACTGCGCAACACCCACGGCATCGCCGGGATCTCCCACCAGATGCTGTGCTCGCTGCAGAAAGTCCCGGCCGCAAAAATCGGCGAAACGCTCAAGCGTCAGCGTGGCTTTTGATCCCGGGCATGTTCTGTCTGGTCAGATAAGCCGGATCGACACGCACAAGCTAACCGACGCGGGCCGGACAGGTTAAACTGCGCGCCTTGCGTGAATTTTCCCTACGGTATCCCCATGACATTCGCCTCTCTTGGCCTGATCGAACCCTTGCTGCGCGCCCTTGAAGCGCTCGGTTACCAGACACCGACGCCTGTGCAGACGCAGGCAATTCCTCCGGTACTGGCGGGCCGCGATCTGATGGCAGCGGCCCAGACCGGCACCGGCAAGACCGCCGGTTTTGCCCTGCCGCTGCTGCAACGCCTGACCATGGAAGGCCCGAAAGTCGCGCCCAACTCGATTCGTGCGCTGGTGCTGGCACCGACCCGCGAGCTGGCCGATCAGGTTCATGAAAGCATTCGTCAGTACGCCGAACACCTGCCGTTGAGCACGTATGCGGCCTACGGCGGTGTGAGCATCAACCCGCAGATGATGAAGCTGCGCAAGGGCGTGGACGTGCTGGTTGCGACGCCGGGTCGCCTGCTCGATCTGTATCGTCAGAAGGCGATCAGGTTTTCCCAGTTGCAGACCCTGATTCTTGATGAAGCCGACCGCATGCTTGACCTGGGCTTTGCCGAGGAGCTGCGCGGCATTTATGCCGTATTGCCTAAGCAGCGTCAGACGCTGCTGTTTTCCGCGACGTTCTCCGATGAGATTCGTCTGCTGGCCGCGCAGATGCTCAATGACCCGCTGACCATCGAAGTCAGCCCGCGCAATGTCGCGGCGTCTTCGGTCAAGCAATGGGTCGTGACTGTGGACAAGAAGCGCAAGGCGGATCTGTTCATCCACCTGATGAAGAAGCATCGTTGGGGCCAGGTGCTGGTGTTCGCCAAGACCCGCGTGGGCGTCGATCAGTTGGTGGACCGTTTGCAGGGGTTGGGCCTGAACGCCGACGGCATTCATGGCGACAAACCACAGGCCACTCGTCAGCGTGCGCTGGACCGTTTCAAGAGCAACGATGTGAAGATTCTGGTCGCCACCGACGTGGCGGCTCGCGGTCTGGATATCGACGACCTGCCGACCGTGGTCAACCTGGACCTGCCGATCGTGGCCGAGGATTACATTCACCGTATTGGGCGCACCGGTCGTGCGGGCCAGACCGGTGAGGCTATTTCGCTGGTGTGTGCCGATGAAGTGGAACTGCTGTCGGCCATCGAAGTGCTGACCCGCCAGACGCTGGAACGCAAGGAAGAACCTGACTTCGAGCCGGAACACCGGGTGCCGAGCACGGATGCCAGCGGCCAGATCCTCAAAAAGCCCAAGAAGCCGAAAAAGCCCAAGGTATCGAGCAGCAAGCGCAATCTGGGCAAATGGGTAGACAGCGGCGAGTCCGAGCCAACGCCGGCGGTCAAGCCAGTGCGTAAAGTGCCAGTCTTCAACACCGGGCCACGCAAGAAGAAGCCTTGATATACGCATGTGGGAGCGAGCCGGGCGACGCTCCCACAGAAAGGATTTATGTATAACGCTGAGCGCAGAGCGCAGAGCCTACGCACAGGAATCACTGTGAACTCAGCCACTCCACCATTCCCAACCCCGCAGCGCGGCCGCTGGCGAAGCAGGCGGTCAGCAGGTAGCCGCCGGTGGGCGCTTCCCAGTCGAGCATTTCGCCTGCGCAGAACACGCCGGGCAGTTGCTTGAGCATCAGGCGCTCGTCCATGGCTTCAAAGGTCACGCCACCCGCTGTGCTGATGGCTTCGTCGATCGGGCGCGGCTTGATCAGGTTCAGCGGCAGGGCCTTGATGGCCTCGCTCAACAACAGCGGATCGGCAAATGCCTCACGAGGCGCCAGTTCGCGCAACAGTGCGGCCTTCGCGCCGTCCAGCCCCAATTGGCTGTGCAGGTGTTTGGCCATCGAGCGCGAGCCGCGGGGTTTGTTCAGGGCTTTTTGGACGTCTGGCAGCGCTTTACCGGGCAGCAGGTCGATGTGCACAACTGCTGAACCCTGAAGGTTGATCTGTTCGCGAATCTGCGCTGAAAGTGCATAAACCAGGCTACCTTCAACCCCAGTCTCGGTCAGCACGCATTCGCCCAGACGCAGCGCTTGGCCGGTCAGGCCCATAGCTATGTTCTTCAGGGGCGCACCGGCAAATTTGCTGCGCAACAGATCGCTCCACGCGCTCACCTCAAAACCACAGTTGGCGGCTTGCAAGGGCGCGACGTTTACCTGCTGTGCTTGCAGCCACGGCAGCCAGGCGCCATCTGAACCGAGTCGCGCCCAACTGGCACCGCCCAGCGCCAGCAAGGTGGCTGCCGGTCTGAGCGCCAGTTCGTCATCAGCATGTGCGACGCGCAGGCTGCCATCGGCATTCCAGCCCAGCCAGCGATGCCGGGTGTGAATAACCACGCCCGCATCACGCAGCCGCTTGAGCCAGGCGCGCAGCAGGGGCGCGGCTTTCATGTCGGCAGGAAACACCCGGCCGGAGCTGCCGATGAACGTCTCGATTCCCAGCTCATGAATCCACTGGCACAACGCATGGCTATCAAACGCACGAAAAATGGGCGCGATCATCGCCGATCGTTCAGCATAACGCGCCAGAAACGCAGGGTAGGCTTCGGAATGGGTAATGTTCATCCCGCCAACCCCGGCGAGCAGAAACTTGCGCCCCACCGAAGGCATGCCGTCGTACAGGTCTACCTTGAAACCGGCCTGGCTCAATACTTCGGCCGCCATCAAGCCCGCAGGGCCGCCTCCGATGATGGCAACGGATCGGGAAGCAGGGGAGGCGAGGTCGGTCATGGTCAGCAGAGCATCGGCAGCAGAAGGGTGGGGCATTCTACCCGAGGGTTGTTTTCCGGTGTGCAACTCAGGTGACGTACAGCGTTTGGTCACAGCCCCATGTCGTTCCAGACCCTCTGCGCGCTGTGATGCAAAATGCCGTGCCGCCTCGCCAGCGCGTGGCGGTCCTTGCTGTAGCCGCCACCGATTACGCCCATGACCGGAATGTCGCGGCCCAAGCAATGACGCAGCACGGCTTCGTCGCGATTGGCCAGGCCTCGGTCGGTCAGTTGCAGATAACCCAGCGCGTCGTCCTTGTGCACGTCCACGCCTGCGTCATACAGCACCAGGTCCGGTTTATAGAAGGGCAGCAGGTAGTTGAGCAGGTCGTCGACGACGTTCAGGTAATCCGCGTCGCCCATGCCCATCGGCAGAGGAATGTCCCAGTCGCTCTGGGCCTTGCGCGCCGGGAAGTTCTTCTCGCAATGCAGCGAGACGGTGATAGCGTCCTCGGTGTCGGCCAGAATCCGCGCCGTGCCGTCACCCTGATGCACGTCGCAGTCGAAGATCAACACCTTGCCCACGCGACCGCTTTGCAGCAGGTACTGGCTGATCACAGCCAGGTCATTGAAAATGCAGAAGCCCGCCGGGTAGTCATAGTGCGCATGATGGGTGCCGCCCGCCAGGTGACAGGCGAGGCCGTGGGTCAGGGCCTGCTCGGCGGTCAGCAGCGAGCCGCCCACGGCGCGAATGGTGCGACGCGCCAGTGCCTCGCTCCAGGGCAGGCCGAGACGCCGCTGGTCTTCACGCGACAGGTCGCCGCTCAGGTAGCGACTGATGTAGGAAGGGTCGTGAGCCAGCGCCAGAATGTCCACCGGGCATAACTCGGGACGCATTAATTGAACGTCGCGGGTTAGCCCGCTGTCGACCAAGTAGTCACGTAATAAACGAAACTTGTCCATCGGAAAGCGATGGTCCTGCGCGAATGCAGGGCTGTAGTCGTCATGGTAGATAAGCGGCAGGGACATTTTGCGTCCGTTCTATTGCGTCGGATGATGGGTTTGAAGCCCGATAGTGCCAGTAATGCGTCCTCCCGCCCAGTTGCCTGGCGTGTCGGGTGGGTACACTGGTGCCCACTCACGTCTCGTTACACGGGGGAATCGATGGAACCGATACTCAAGCTTGATAGCGCTCGGTTGCTGATGCGCCAGTGGCGTGACGACGACCTGCCAGCCTTTGCCGCCATGTGCATGGACCCGCAGGTCATGCGCTATTTCCTTGAGCCGCTGAGCCGCCTTGAAAGCGCGGCCATGATCGGGCGACTGCGTGGGCATTTCGCCGAGCTGGGTTTTGGCTTTTGGGCGCTGGAGCGCAAGGACACGGGGGAATTCATCGGTTTCACCGGGCTGCACGTGGTGGGTTTCAAGGCTCCCTTTACCCCGGCTGTCGAGATCGGCTGGCGCCTGGCGCGTGAACACTGGGGGCTGGGCTTTGCCAGCGAGGCGGCGTGGACGGCGCTGGGCTGTGGTTTCGAGCGTTTGAAGCTGGACGAGATCGTGTCGTTCACTGCGGTCAGCAACGAGCCGTCGCAAAAGGTCATGCAGGCGATCGGTATGCAGTACCACGAGTCGGACGATTTCGACCACCCCAACCTGCCTGACGGCCACCCGCTCAAACCACACGTGCTGTACCGCATCAGCCGTGAACAATGGCTCAATACGCTGAAGCCCTGATGGATTTGCGCGCAGGTTCGCCCTCTTAAAACTGTATCATTCCATTTAATTAATAGTGCAGGCTCCGGGGCCTGCCAGGACCTGCGTCGACTGTTGTTTCCTTGCGGATGCAGCGTCGATGTGTGCGAGGAGTGAGAATGAGCCAAGTGCTGGATGATCTGGTTGCGTTGCTGACGCTTGAAGCTATCGAAGAAAACCTTTTTCGCGGCCACAGCCAGGATCTGGGGTTTCGCCAGCTATTTGGTGGTCAAGTGTTGGGGCAGTCTTTGTCTGCCGCCAGCCAGACGGTTGAAGAGGACCGGCACGTTCACTCGTTGCACGGCTACTTCCTGCGCCCCGGCGATGCCGGTCTGCCGGTGGTCTATCAGGTTGACCGGGTGCGCGATGGCGGCAGTTTCAGCACACGCCGCGTGACCGCCATTCAGAAGGGCAAGCCGATCTTCACCTGCAGCGCCTCGTTCCAGTACGACGAAGAGGGCTTCGAGCACCAGACGGTGATGCCGCAGATTGTCGGCCCGGAAAACCTGCCGTCCGAGCTGGAACTGGCGACTCGTCGCGCGCACCTGATTCCTGATGCGATGCATGACAAGTTTCTGCGCCCCAAACCGATCGAGTTTCGCCCGGTGACCGCCGACGATCCTTACGATCCCAAGCCTGGCGAGCCGGTCAAGCATGTGTGGTTTCGCGCCGATGGCAGCTTGAAAGACGTGCAGTCACTGCACCGCTACATGCTCGCTTATGCCTCAGACTTCAACCTGCTGACCACGTCCCTGTTGCCCCACGGCAAGACGGTCTGGCAGCGCGATATGCAGGTCGCCAGCCTCGATCACTCGCTGTGGTTCCACAACGACCTGCGCACCGATGACTGGCTGCTCTACGCGATGGACAGCCCCTGGGCAGGTAATTCCCGTGGTTTCTCGCGCGGCAGCATCTTCAATCGCGCCGGGCAACTGGTCGCATCGGTCAGCCAGGAAGGGCTGATCCGCCACCGTAAGGACTGGGCATGACACTCGACGGCATTCGGCACTGGGTGTTCGACATGGACGGCACCCTGACCGTCCCGGTCCACGACTTTCCGGCGATCAAGCGTGAACTGGGCATCCCGCAGGGCGACGACATTCTGGGCCACCTTGCGGCATTGCCTGCCGACGAGTCGGCGGCCAAACATGCCTGGTTGCTGGAGCACGAGCGAGCGCTGGCGCTGGGCTCGCTGCCTGCCGACGGGGCAGTTGAACTGGTTCGCGAGCTGGCTGCACGTGGCTATCGTTTAGGCATACTGACCCGTAACGCTCGGGAGCTGGCGCACATCACCCTGCAGGCTATCGGCCTGGCGGACTGCTTTGCTGTCGACGATGTACTGGGCCGCGACGAAGCAACGCCCAAGCCCGATCCTGCGGGCTTGCTGAAGCTGGCCAGCGCCTGGCGTGTCGAGCCACAACGCATGGTCATGATCGGCGATTACCTGCACGACCTGAGCTGTGGCCGTGCGGCTGGGGCGAAAACGATCCTGGTCAACCTGCCGGATAATCCCTGGCCTGAACTGACCGACTGGCATGCGGTTGATTGCACGGCGCTGCGCGGGATGTTGGGGTGAAGGCGGGAGGCTGACCCCGCCTATCGTGCCAATGCTCGGCGTTGGCATGCATTTCGTGACGCTCTGCGTCACAGCTCTGCGCAGCACTGCACACCAGGATAGGACGCAGAGCGTCCCGACATGCATCCCCACGCGGAGCGTGGGGACGATAGTTATAGTGCTCGGACGTCACCCCCTCAAAACGGCTTGAACAACACCGCCTGCCCCTCAGGCGAGGTGAAGATACCGTCGCCGTTGTGGCCGACTTTCGGCACGATCACCAAGCGCTGATTCAGACCTTCAGGATGGCGTTTCTTGAGGTAGTTGAAGTAGTTCTGGCCACGAATCAGGCGATACGCGCCTTGTGCTTCGGCGGCGCAGGTCTTGTCCAGGGCAGGGTGGTTGCGGTCGGCGTCCAGCTCGCCCATCAGGTAAGTGATGTCGCGCTTTACGTAATTCTTCTCGATGTCAGCCGGTTTTTCCTTGCCCGAATAGAACGGCATCTTGTTCAGGCCGTATTTCCATTCGTCGAAATCAGGGCAGCTCTGCGCCGTTACCGGTTCAGGCCGCTCTGCGTCGAAATAAGCGTAGGACGACGGGTTGGCGATCACATAACGCAGCTTCACACCTTCACGCTGCAGCAAGGCATCTTCCTTGCCACCGATCATTGCATAGCGCTGCACCACCTGAGCACCCCCGGAATGCCCGGCGATGACCACTTCCTTCAGATTCGGAAACAGCTTGCTGTCGCTCAGGCGCTTGAGGATATGGTCCAGTACCAGAAACGAGCTGACGGGCTTGGGACCGGTGGAGGTTGCGCCTTCCATCCAGCTGTTCTGACGCCAGCGCAGGATCGACTCTGGCAAGTGATGCGCGACGATGTCCTTCTCATCCAGAAACTGCGGCGCAATCAGCAGGGTCTTGCCGCGCTCTTTTGACTGGTTGGCGGCACGCTCGATGCTGCGCAAATAAGTTTGCGCATTGCGCAGACGACCGTGCAGCACGATCACCACGCGCTCGATCTTCGGCTTGGGGTGCACCCACTCCTGGCTCAGCCCCAGTGTCGCCTCTGCGCCGTTGATCGCCAGACGATCCGGGCTGATAGACGTAACCGCTTGATCCTCGGCATGCGCCCCGAGGCTCACGAAGGCAGTGCTCAACAACAGGACCAGAAGCGGTTTAATCATGTGCTCAGAGACTCTTGGCGGCGAACGTGTCGCATTGATTGATTTGGCCTTGCGCAAAACCGGTCTTGAACCAGCGCACGCGCTGGGCGGAGGTTCCGTGCGTAAAGGAGTCCGGAACGACTCGACCACTGCCTTGCTGCTGTAAGCGGTCATCGCCAATGGCATTCGCCGCATTCAGCGCCTCTTCAATATCACCCGGCTCCAGCCAGTTCAAACGATTTTGTGCGTTATAGGCCCAAACGCCTGCAAAACAGTCAGCCTGCAGTTCCTGGCGCACCAGCAAACCGTTGCTGCCTTCCATCTTTTGACCGGCCTGACGGGCCTTGTCGACCTTGGCCGAAATGCCGAGCAGGGTCTGCACGTGGTGGCCGACCTCGTGGGCGATCACGTAAGCCTGGGCAAAGTCGCCGGCAGCCGAGAAGCGCTGAGACATTTCACGGAAGAAATCCAGGTCCAGATAAACCTGCTGGTCTGCCGGGCAATAGAACGGACCTGTCGCCGAGGTGGCGCGACCACAGGCGGAGTTCACCTGACCGCTGAACAGCACCAGGGTCGGGTCTTTGTATTCGCGGCCATTCTGGGCGAATACGGCGCGCCAGGTGTCCTCGGTATCGCCCAGAATGCTGCGCACAAATTCAGCCTGCTGATCGTTGGCCGGTGGCGCCTGTCGCGTCTGCGCACTGGGTGGCGCGCTTTGCTCGGTGCCCTGGCCGGTCAACTGGCCAAGAATCTGCATCGGGTCCTGGCCGGTCAGCAGGCCGATGGCAACAATGATCACAATGCCGCCCAGCCCCAGGCCCTTACCGCCGATGCGCATACCGCCGCCGCCCCCACTGCTGCCGCCATCGCGTGCATCGACTACGTTGTCGCTGCGTCGGCCTTTTTTCCAGAGCATGTCGGATCCCTCTTCTTTTCGTGCAATAAGTGTCGCTGCTGATGCACGTCTGCGCCAGTCCGGCGGTCCGGCCAGCGTGTGCAGGATGCGAGGGTATAGAGGTGCGAGAGAGGCGATTGGTTCGGGAAGTCCGTACCTAGCTTTTCACCGCCTGCGCCTGCAACACATCAAGCGGCGACGCATCGGCGAAACGATCGACCTGACGCAGCGACTTGAAGCCCGCCATCCACGCACCAACCACGCCCAGTGTACACACGCCGCCCATGATTGCGGCCGGGATTGCGCCGACCAGTGAGGCACTGGTGCCCGCCCGGAATTCGCCCAGCTCGTTGGAGGAACCAATAAACAGCATATTCACCGCATTCACCCGGCCGCGCATGTTGTCTGGCGTCGAAAACTGTACCAGCGCCGAGCGGATGTAGACGCTGACCATGTCCGCCGCGCCCGCGACCAGCAATGCCAGGCACGACAGCCAGAACAGCGTGGACAGGGCAAACACCAGATTCGCCACACCGAACAGGCCGACGGCGAAAAACATGGTCATGCCGACATTGCGGTCCAGCGGGCGCATGCTCAGGTAAATCCCGACGCCCAGTTCGCCCAGGCTCATCGAAGCGCGCAGCATACCCAGCCCTTGCGGGCCCAGGTTCAGCACTTCATGAGCGTAGATTGGCAGCAGCGCGACCACGCCACCGAGCAGCACGGCGAACAGGTCCAGTGAAATGGTGCCCAGGATGATCGGCCGCGAGCGGATAAAGGCAATGCCCGCCGTGAACCGGCCCCAGGCGCTGGAGCCCAGATCCACAGGCTTGCCGGCAAAGGGCGTGGCAACCCGGGCCAGCAACAGGATCCCGGCGATGAATGCGGCCACACACACCGAATACGTCAGCTCTGCGCCGCCCAACCAATACAGATAACCGCCGATCAGCGGGCCGCCGACGGTCGAGCAGCGCATGATCACGCTGTTGGTGGCGATGGCTGAAGCGAGTTGGTCGCGCGGGACAATCTGCGGCAGCAGGCTTTGCAGGGCCGGGCCGGTGAACGCGCGGGCGCAGCCGTAAAGCATCAGCGCGCCGTAGATCAGCCGCAGGTCGTGCAGTTTCAGCGCTGAGAACACGAACAGAATGACGCCGCACACCGCCTGTACGCCCCAACTGATCATCAGGATAACCTTGCGGTTGTAACGGTCGATCAGGTCCCCGGCAGGCATCAACAGCAGTAACATGGGGATGAACTGAGCAAGGCCGACATACGCCAGCGCCATCGGCTCGCGGGTCATGTCATAGACCTGCCAGGCAACCACCACTGCCTGAATCTGCATGGCAAACACAGCCATCAGGCGCGAGAGGATAAAACTGACGAAACCGGGCTGGCTGGACAACTTGACCGGGGCAGAGGCAGCGGAGAACTCAGAGCTCAAGATCGGATCCCATCGGGCGTGTAAATCGGGTCTCGATTTATACCTCAGCGGATCGATAGGAAGCTAATAAATAAACTGACAGTTTCGCAGTGAAGCGCCTATCGTTCCTCACGCTCCGGCCCAGACACCTATCGTTCCTCACGCTCCAGTGGAATGCTTTGCGTGACGCTCTGCGTCACAAATCTGCGCCGCGCCGCGCATTCAGGATAGGACGCAGAGCGTCCAGAACGGCATGCGACGCGGAGCGTCGCACGATAGTCAGTCAGATAAGCCTCAACGCCTGACCAGCAACACCCCCGACTCCATATGGTGGGTATACGGAAACTGGTCGAACAGGGCGCAGCGTTCAATCCGGTGGGTGTCGTATAGTTGGGCGATGTTGGCGGCGAGGGTTTCGGGGTTGCAGGAGATGTACAGAATGCGCTCGAAGCGGCGGGTCAGTTCGCAGGTGTCCGGGTCCATGCCGGCGCGGGGCGGGTCGACGAAGACGCTGCCGAAATCGTAGCTTTTCAGGTCCACGCCCTGCAGACGGCGGAACGGACGCACTTCGTTCAGCGCCTCGGTCAATTCCTCTGCCGACAGACGCACCAGCGTGACGTTGTCCACGCCGTTGTCATCCAGATTGCTCAGCGCAGCGTTGACCGAGGTCTTGCTGATCTCGGTCGCCAGCACCTTGCGCACGCGGGTGGCCAGCGGCAGGGTGAAGTTGCCATTGCCGCAATACAATTCCAGCAGGTCGTCTTGCCGCTCGCCCAGTGCATCAAAGGCCCAGTTGAGCATCTTGCCGTTCACCGTGCCGTTGGGCTGGGTGAACGCACCTTCCGGCTGGCGATAGCTGAAGGTGCGGCCCGCCACGTCGAGCTTCTCGGTCACGTAGTCATGGCCGATGATCAACTTTTGACCTTTGGAACGGCCAATCAGGCTTACATCCAGCTCGACAGCCAATCGCTCGGCAGCGGCTAGCCACTCATCATCCAGTGGCCGGTGATAGCACATTGTGATCATGGCATCGCCCGCCAGCGTGGTCAGGAAATCCACCTGGAACAACTTGTGGTTCAACGTCGGGCTGGCTTCCCAACGCTCGCGCAGCACCGGCATCAGCGCGTTGATGCGCTCGCTGGCAATCGGCAGGCCTTCGAGCAGGATCGGCGTCTTGTTGTCGCCCGGCGCGAACATTGCGTAGTAGCGCTTCTGGTCTTCGCGCCAAAGGCGAAACTCGGCGCGCAGCCGGTAATGCTCGCGCGGTGAATCAAACACCTGCGGCTCGGGCGCGTCGAACGGTGCCAGCAACTCACGCAGGCGGACGGTTTTTTCTTCGAGCTGACGGTCGTAGCTCGCAGGGTCGAAAGGAACACTCATGCGTTGAACCAGCCCAGCTTGATCACGAACAAAATCGACAGGATCACCAGCGCGGAATTCAGCTCGCGCCAGCGTCCCGACAGCACTTTGATCGCTGTCCAGGAAATGAAGCCAAAGGCGATGCCGTTGGCGATGGAATAGGTGAACGGCATCGCCAGCGCGGTGATCACTACCGGTGCCGCAATGGTGATGTCGTCCCAGTCGATCTCGGCCAGGCCGGAAGCCATCAATACCGCGACGAACAGCAGCGCCGGTGCGGTGGCAAAAGCAGGCACGCTGCCAGCCAGCGGGGCGAAGAACAGCGCCAGCAGGAACAGCACGGCGACGACCACGGCAGTCAGGCCGGTGCGGCCACCGGCGCTCACGCCCGCAGCCGATTCGATGTAGCTGGTGGTGGTCGAAGTACCCAGCAGGGAACCGGCCATTGCCGCAGTACTGTCGGCGATCAGCGCACGTCCCATCTTCGGCATGTGCCCGTCCTTGCCCATCAGCCCGGCGCGCTTGGCGACGCCGATCAACGTGCCGGAGTTATCGAAGATGTCCACGAACAGGAACGCGAAGATGATGCTGACCAGGCCCACATCCAGTGCGCCCATGATGTCCAGCTGCATGAAGGTCGGTGCCAGCGACGGCGGCATCGACACCACGCCGCCGAACGGCGTGAAGCCCAGTCCGATGGACACCAGAGTGACGGCAAGAATGCCGATCAGCACGGCGCCGCGCACTTTGAGGTGGTCCAGCGCTACGATCAGAAAGAAACCCAGGGTGGCCAGCACCGGAGCAGGCTGCTTGAGGTCGCCCATGCCTATGATGGTGGCCGGGTTGCTGACCACAATGCCGGCGTTGTGCAGGGCGATGAGTGCCAGAAACAGGCCGATACCGGCGGCAATGGCCGAGCGCAGGGGCAGGGGGATGCTGTTGATGATCCATTCGCGAATGCGGAAGATCGACAGGATGAAGAACATCACCGCCGAAATGAACACTGCACCCAGCGCCACCTGCCAGCTGTGGCCCATGTGCAGCACAACGGTGTAGGTAAAGAAGGCGTTCAGGCCCATGCCCGGTGCCAGGGCGATCGGGTAGTTGGCGATCAGGCCCATCACTGTCGAGCCGATGGCCGCTGCCAGGCAGGTGGCAACGAACACGGCGCCCTTGTCCATGCCGGTTTCGCCGAGGATGCTCGGGTTGACGAACAGGATGTAGGCCATCGCCAGGAAAGTCGTGACGCCCGCGAGAATTTCGGTTCGCACGTTGGTGTTGTGTGCCTTGAGTTGAAACAGCCTTTCCAGCATGTCTGGCTCTCCGTGACGCGGCGCGCGTCGTGAATGATCGACTCCAACAGCAAAGCACAGACTGCAGCGGCAGCCCGTTTGATTTTTGCGGGTCGGAAAAAGCCGCGCATCATACCAGCAGCGTGTCGGGATGGCTGCCTGTGGATCACGCCCTTTCGATGATCAGTACGCTCATCCATAAAGCCTGAACGTTGCATACCTCACGAAGTCCCACCCTCAAGACGCATAAAAATGCGCTAAGTGAACGCCTACCGTGAGGTTTCCATGAGTGCAACAACCCCGAACCCGAAGGATTTCGCGACCCACGCGATCTCGCTGACCCTCAACGGGCAGCCCCGCCAGCTAGATGTGCTGCCCTGGACCACCCTGCTGGACCTGCTGCGTGATCAGCTTGATCTGGTCGGCACCAAGAAAGGCTGCGACCATGGCCAGTGCGGCGCTTGCACCGTACTGCGCGACGGGACGCGCATCAATGCCTGCCTGACGCTGGCGATCATGTGTGACGGCGCCGAGCTGACCACGATCGAAGGCCTGGCCAATGGCGAGGAACTGCACCCGATGCAGCAAGCCTTTATCAAGCACGACGCGTTCCAGTGCGGTTATTGCACGCCGGGGCAGATCTGCTCGGCCGTCGGCCTTGTAAACGAAGGCCGCGCCAGCAGCCGCGCCGAAATTCAGGAACTGATGAGCGGTAATCTGTGCCGTTGCGGTGCCTACAGCAATATTCTGGCCGCCGTCGAAGAAGCGCTGCCACAGTTTCACAATGCGGCACCCAAGCCGGAGGTGAGCGCATGAATCCGTTTACCTACAGCAAGCCGACCGACGT
The DNA here is from genome assembly GCF_030209255.1 of Pseudomonas sp. CFBP2511. Lineage (NCBI taxonomy): Bacteria > Pseudomonadati > Pseudomonadota > Gammaproteobacteria > Pseudomonadales > Pseudomonadaceae > Pseudomonas > Pseudomonas sp. CFBP2511. The sequence goes on from NZ_JARVSI010000024.1 coordinate 152,636, forward strand.
CAGCGCGGCCGTCAACCTGAGCGGGCCCGCCACACGCTTTATTGCGGGCGGCACCAATTTGCTCGACCTGATGAAAGAAAACGTTACCCAGCCCGAGCACCTGATTGATATCACCGGCCTGCCGTTGCGCGATGTCAGCGAGACGGCGTCTGGCGGGCTGATGATCGGTGCGCTGGTGAGCAACGCCGACCTTGCGTATCACCCGTTGATCGAAGCGCGTTATCCGTTGCTGAGCAAGGCCGTGCTGGCGGGTGCCTCGCCGCAGTTGCGCAACATGGCCAGCACGGGCGGTAACCTGTTGCAGCGCACCCGTTGCTATTACTTCTACGACACCGGCGTGCCGTGCAACAAGCGCGAGCCCGGCACCGGTTGCCCCGCACGTGATGGCCTGAATCGCAACCACGCGATCCTCGGTGCCAGTGACGATTGCGTTGCCACGCACCCATCGGACATGTGCGTGGCGCTGGCTGCGCTGGATGCCGTGGTGCATGTCGAAGGGCGTGCCGGCAAGCGGACTATCGAGTTCGCAGACTTCCATCGTTTGCCTGGCGATGAGCCACAGCGTGACAACCTGCTGGCCGCCGATGAGCTGATCACCGCCATCGAGCTGCCGGCCGAAAGCTTCGCCAGCCACAGCGCCTACCTGAAAATACGTGATCGGGCGTCCTATGCGTTTGCCCTCATATCAGCCGCTGCGGCACTGAGCCTGGAAAACGGCGTGGTGCGCGATGTGCGGGTGGCGCTGGGCGGGGTTGCGCACAAGCCTTGGCGTGACAAGGAGGTTGAGCGTCTGCTGATCGGCAAGCCAGTGACCCGCGAGAATTTCGCCGCCGCCGCCGACGCCATGCTCAAAGATGCGCAGCCTCTTGCGCAAAACGGTTTCAAAGTCAGACTGGCCCGCCGCGCGATCATTCGTGCCCTGAGCGATGCCGCAACAGGAGGGAGCGCCCAATGAATCAGCCATTTTCGCCAATGGGTAAACCCGTGGACCGCGTTGACGGCCGGCTGAAAGTGACCGGCGGCGCACGTTACGCCGGTGAGTACCCGGAAGAGGGCCTGCTGCATGGCAGCGTGGTCTCCAGCACCATCGCCAAAGGGCGCGTGCTCAGCATCGATAGCAGCGAAGCGATGAAAGTGCCGGGCGTTGTGGCGGTGCTCGATCACAGCAATCGCCCGTCGCTGGCCAGCTACGACGAGAATTACGAAGACGCCGACTCGGCGGATGGTTCGCCGTTTCGCCCGCTGTATAACGACAACGTGCTGTACAGCGGCCAGCCGCTCGCACTGGTGGTGGCCGAGACGCTGGAACTGGCGCGGCATGCCGGTTCGCTGGTACGTATCGAATATGAACAGGCGGCCCACCAAACCGATCTGCAGGCCATGCTCGACACGGCCTACGACGCGCCTGCCGAACTGCCACCAGCGCGTGGCAATTTCGAGGGCGAGCTGGCAAGTTCGGCGCTGAGTGTCGATGTGACCTACAGCACGCCCAGCGAATACCACAACCCGATGGAACCGCACGCATCGACTGTCCTGTATCAGGCAGACGGCAGCTTGCAGATTCATGACAAGACCCAAGGCACGCAGAACTGTCAGGACTACCTGCACAAGGTCTTCGGCCTGGAGAAAGACAAGATCCGTGTACTGGCCGCGTTTGTCGGCGGTGCTTTCGGTTCCGGCCTGCGTCCGCAGTATCAACTGCCTCTGGCGGTGATGGCTGCGCTGCACCTGAAACGCTCGGTACGCCTGACCCTGACCCGCCAGCAGATGTTCACCTTTGGTTATCGCCCGCGCACGGTCCAGCGCCTGCGCCTTGGCGCTGCTGCCAATGGCCGTCTACTGGCCGTGGGGCACGAAGCCATCGGCCAGACCTCGCGTTTCGAGGATTTCAGCGAGCACGTCGTGGAATGGAGCGGCATGCTTTATCACTGCGACAACGTGCAACTGACCTACAAGCTGGTGCCGCTGGATGTGTTCACGCCGCTGGACATGCGCGCGCCGGGCGCCGCATTGGGGATGATCGGTCTGGAATGCGCGATGGACGAGCTGGCTTGCGCGCTGGCCATCGATCCGGTGCGCCTGCGCCTGACCAACTACGCCGAGCGTAATGGCAACGAAGACAAGCCGTATTCCAGCAAGGAGCTGCGCGAATGCTACGCCCAGGGCGCCGAGCGTTTCGGCTGGGAGCGCCGCAATCCGGAACCGCGCAGCATGCGTCAGGGTCGCCAACTGGTCGGCTGGGGCATGGCGGGCGGTGTCTGGGAAGCGATGCAGATGAAAGCCAGCGCCAAGGCGCGTCTTGAAGCGGATGGCACGCTGGTAGTCAGCAGTGCCACAACCGACATCGGCACGGGGACTTACACCGTGATGACTCAGATTGCTGCCGAGTCTGCGGGTATCGACGTCGAGAACGTCACCTTCCTGCTGGGCGACTCTTCATTGCCGACTGCGCCTTTGCAGGGCGGCTCGTTTACGGTGTCGTCGGTGGGCACGGCGGTGCAGCAGGCGTGTCAGGCCTTGCAGCGTCAGGTGCTGGAAGTGGCCAAAGGGCTGCATCCGCAGTTTGCGTCTGTTACGCCGGATGAAGCTCGCTTTGAATCAGGCAAGCTGTACCTTGGCGATCAGGTGCTGTCGATGGCAGAACTGGCGGCGTCTCAGGCCAGCGGCGTGATTGAGGTACAAGTGGACGCCGAGCCGGACAAGAAGCGCGAAGCCTACGCAGCGGCGACGCACTCGGCGGTGTTCGTCGAAGTGCTGGTCGATGAGGACCTGGGCACCATCAAGGTCAGCCGTGTGGTCAGCGCGGTGGCGGCGGGCCGTGTGGTCAATCCGAAGATGGCACGCAGCCAGATTCTTGGTGGCGTTGTCTGGGGGATGGGCATGGCACTGCAGGAAGAAGCCCTGCTGGACCACACACTGGGCCGCCCGATGAACCACAGCCTGGCCGAGTACCACGTTCCGGTGAACGCAGACATCGGCGATATCGACGTGCTGTTTGTCGAAGAGCATGACGAGATCGTCAACGCGCTGGGCTCCAAGGGCGTGGGCGAAATCGGCATCGTCGGTGTGCCGGCAGCGATTGCCAACGCCATCTACCACGCTACGGGTAAACGGATACGTGAGTTCCCGATAACGCTGGATAAGTTGTTGTAATACTTCGGCTGTCGTTCCCACGCTTTGTGCCCCTCGTGGCACACAAGTCTTGAGAGGTCCGCAGATTGGGCTTCTGCCCGGAGGGCGTGGGAGATTCAGGAGGTTACGACCTCGGAAGTCCGCAAGACCGGTGAGACAACTCGCCACGCGACAATAGACCACACGGCCCAAGTGGCTGAACAGGACTACTCTTTCATGGTCGATTGATCTACGTCATTGCTTCATTCAAACAACGACGGGTCGACCAGCGCTTTTTCCACTGAAAGCGCTGCATAAAAAGAAACAGAGCACTCATTACCGTGGGGGCAATCGCTGTTGGCCTTCAGGCAGCAGCAGGTTTCATCTGAGAGAGGAACATCTTATGTTCGGTTTAGAGGCTATCGAGCTCGCCCGAATTCAGTTCGCATTCACGATTTCGTTTCACATCCTGTTTCCTGCCATCACCATTGGTCTGGCAAGTTACCTGGCTGTGCTCGAAGGCCTGTGGCTGAAGACCCGCGAAGACGTCTACCGTGATCTGTACCACTTCTGGTCGAAGATATTTGCCGTCAACTTCGGCATGGGCGTGGTGTCCGGGCTGGTCATGGCCTATCAATTCGGCACCAACTGGAGCCGCTTCTCCGACTTTGCAGGCGCCGTTACCGGCCCGCTGCTGACCTACGAGGTGTTGACCGCATTCTTCCTGGAAGCAGGCTTTCTGGGTGTGATGCTGTTCGGCTGGAACCGCGTGGGCCGTAACCTGCACTTCTTCTCCACGGTTATGGTTGCCATCGGTACGCTGATCTCGACATTCTGGATTCTGTCCTCCAACAGCTGGATGCAGACGCCACAAGGTTTCGAGATCATCGACGGTCGTGTGATCCCGACCGACTGGTTCGCCGTGGTGTTCAACCCTTCGTTTCCGTATCGCCTGACACACATGGCAATTGCCGCCTTCGTGGCGACGGCCTTCTTCGTCGGCTCTTCGGCGGCCTGGCACTTGCTGCGCGGTCGTGACACGCCCGCCGTGCGCAAGATGCTCTCGATGGCCATGTGGATGGCCCTGCTGGTTGCGCCAATTCAGGCAGTGGTCGGTGACTTCCACGGTCTGAATACGCTCAAGCATCAGCCCGCCAAAATCGCCGCCATTGAAGGCCATTGGGAAAACATCGGCGACGAGCCGACCCCGCTGATCCTGTTCGGCATCCCGGACATGAAAGAGGAACGCACCAAGTACAAGGTGGAGATTCCCTACCTGGGCAGCCTGATCCTGACCCACAGCCTCGACAAGCAAGTGCCGGCGCTCAAGGAGTTCAAACCTGAGGACCGCCCGAACTCGCTGATCGTGTTCTGGTCGTTCCGGGTCATGGTCGCCCTCGGCATGCTGATGATCTTCACCGGCCTGTGGAGCCTCTGGCTGCGCAAGCGCGGCACATTGTATAGCTCGCGTCCGTTCCTGTACCTGGCGCTGTGGATGGGGCCGTCGGGCCTGGTTGCGATCCTGGCGGGCTGGTTCACCACCGAGATCGGCCGTCAGCCGTGGGTCGTGTACGGCTTGATGCGCACCGCAGATGCATCGTCCGGCCACAGCGTGGCGCAGATGAGCATCACCCTGGTGTTGTTCGTGGTGGTGTATTTCGTGCTGTTCGGTGCAGGTCTCGGTTACATGATGCGTCTGGTCCGCAAGGGCCCGAAAGCGTATGTCGAGCATGTGCCTCATGGTGGTCCCGGCCAGCAACGCACACCGGCCCGCCCGCTCTCCGCTGCTGTTGAAAGCGAAGACGATGGCGACAGTCCTGACCGTCTCGGCAAGGGGAATTAAGCCATGGGTATCGATCTTCCGCTGATCTGGGCCATCATCATCGTCTTCGGCATCATGATGTACGTGGTGATGGATGGCTTCGATCTGGGCATCGGGATTCTCTTCCCGTTCATGAAAGACAGTTCCGACCGCGATGTGATGATGAACACCGTCGCCCCGGTCTGGGACGGCAACGAGACCTGGCTGGTACTGGGCGGCGCTGCGCTGTTCGGTGCTTTTCCGCTGGCCTATTCGGTGGTGCTGTCGGCGCTGTACCTGCCGCTGATGTTCATGCTCATGGGCCTGATCTTCCGCGGCGTGGCGTTCGAGTTCCGCTTCAAGGCAACCGAAGAAAAGCAACACTTGTGGGACAAGGCGTTCATCGGCGGTTCGCTTGCCGCGACGTTCTTTCAGGGCGTTGCGCTGGGCGCTTACATTCAGGGCATTCCGGTGGTCGATCGCCAGTTCGCGGGCGGTTCACTGGACTGGCTGTCGCCGTTCCCGATGTTCTGCGGCCTGGCCCTTATTGTCGCTTACGCGCTGCTGGGCTGCACCTGGCTGATCATGAAAACCGAAGGTCCGTTGCAGAAGGCAATGCATGATCTGGCTCGCCCTCTGGCTGCGGCAGTGCTCGTGGTCATGGCCGTGGTCAGCCTGTGGACGCCGCTGGCCCACGCAGACATCGCGCATCGCTGGTTCAGCATGCCGAACCTGTTCTGGTTCATGCCAGTGCCGATTCTGGTGCTGGTGACCATGTACGGTCTGTTCAAGGCTGTCGCCCGCAATGCCCACTACACGCCGTTTTTGCTGACCCTGCTGCTGATATTTCTCGGTTACAGCGGCTTGGGCATCAGTTTGTGGCCGAACATCATTCCGCCGTCGGTATCGATCTGGCAGGCCGCTGCGCCGCCACAAAGCCAGGGTTTCATGCTGGTGGGCACGCTGTTCATCATCCCGTTCATTCTGGGGTACACCTTCTGGAGCTACTACGTGTTCCGCGGCAAGGTGACTGCTGAAGACGGTTATCACTAGTCCGAACCGAGGAGAACGACGATGTCTGGCAAAAATCCCCTGCACGACCCGGATCCGGCACTGAGCAAACCGCTCTGGCAACGACTGGCCTGGCTGGTCGGGATCTGGGCGGGCAGCGTGTTTGCGCTGTTTATCGTCGCCAGCCTGATGCGCATGTTCATGAGCGCTGCGGGCCTGACGACTCACTGACCCTCACTCAATTCCCGTTCGTGTCTTCCAGACACGTTTTGTGACCCTCTTGCCGCCAACTGCGGCAAGAGGGTCTTTTTTTGTGTGCTATTTACGTGCTTTCAGGATCACGAATTTCGGTGTGGCCGCAACCTGCTCGACGCCGCGGAACAGGCGCGACAGCTTGGTGTGATACCCCAGATGGCGATTGCCGACGATGTACAGCGCACCGCCTGTAACCAATGCTGCACGGGCCTGAAGGAACATGCGCCAGGCGAGGAAATCCCCCACCACCTGTTGCTGGTGGAAGGGCGGGTTGCACAGCACCACGTCCAGCGAGTCGGGTTGCTGGGTGTCCAGCCCGTCGGCGGCACGCAGCACGACGTCTCGCTCGCCCAGATGTGCCCGCCAGTTTTCTGTTGCCGACTGCACCGCCATGTACGACTCGTCCACTAGCGTGTAGTGCGCGTCGGGGTTTTCCAGCGCGCTGGCGATGGCCAGTACACCGTTGCCGCAGCCCAGGTCGGCGACCCTTGCCGCGCCGAGGTTTTTCGGCAGACAGGGCAGGAGGGCGCGAGTGCCGATGTCCAGCCCGTCGCGGCAAAACACGTTGGCGTGATTGAGCAATTCGATAGCCGGCTCGTCCAGCGTGTAACGCGTCGGATAAGGCGACGTCCGTACCTCTTGGGGCCGCGGCGTCGCAAACAGCAGGCGGGCTTTTTTTACCGCCAGCGAGGCCTGCACCGGCCCCACGTACTCTTCCAGCAAGTCACCGGCCGAGCGTGGCAAATGCTTGACCATCGCGGCCGCAACAACGCGAGCACCGGGGGCCAGTTGGCCTTGCAGGCGGATCAACTGCTCTTCAAGCAGGGCCAATGTCTTGGGGATGCGGATCAGTACCCAGTCGAAAGGGCCGCTCAATGGCTCACTGGCCGGGATCAACGGCACGGCGTCGTAGGCCATGCCGTTGCGCGCCAGGTTCTTTTCCAGCCCCTGCGCTGCCAGAAACGAATCGGTACTGCTGACCACATTGGCGTGGCGCGCCAGACTCGCCGCCAGCGCGCCGAAACTGTCATTGAGCACCAGGACGCGGCTGTCCAGGCTCAGCCCGGTTTCTGCGACATGGCTGAGCAGGTACTCGTCAGCAGCATCGAATGCCTGCAACGGCTCATCCTGTTGCTCGGGTTGGCGAATGAGATCAAGTTCGGCGAAACGGCTGATGAGCAGGGGCATTGGCGGGAAAACTCTGTGCAATCGAAAGTGTGCCAGCGAACCCGACGACACGTGGGTTCGCTGAAGCAAACGATTTTACGTATTTTTTCGCCCTGATACCCGCCTGATTGTTGTTCTGCTACTGCTTTATCAGAACATCCCGCTCAATGCGGCCTGTACGGCTGCGGCGGTCTTGTTGCAGACCCCCATTTTCTGAATGGCGCTGGCGATGTGGAAGTGAATCGTGCGCTCCTTCAAACAGAGAATCATGGCGATGTCGCCAGCTGTTTTACCTTCGGCGGACCACTTGAGGACTTCAATTTCTCTCTGCGTCAGATTTTTTGTGGGTGAGGGCTGTGTAAAATTGATGTCCATGGTGCTCATGTAGCCTCCTTGCAGCACACAGCCAAACCTTGCTGTGTGTTTGTCCAGTCTAGGAACAAATACCCGGCAATCGGCACACTGCGAAACTGGTCTGACGGATGGGCTGATGGCACTTGGCAGTCCATTCTTGGCGTTTAAGCTGAAAGCCCCGAGCAAGAGCGGCCGAGGTGATTGGCCGTGCAGACGTTCATCCCGGCATTGGTGGGCGTCAAGAACCAAATACTCTAAGCGGCTACAACGATTTCAGGCAATCCACTACAAACAACCGGTGTTTATCGAGCCTGCTTTGCGGGACACTGGGTCTTGCTTGCCATTGTTCAGGAGTTAAAAGCGCACCATGACCGTCAGTGACGACAAATTCACCCGCCAGACGCTGCAGCGTGTCACACCGCTGACCACGAATCTGTTTACCCTGCGCACCACCCGCGACCCCGGCTTTCGCTTTCGCGCAGGGCAGTTCGCGCGGCTGGGTGTGACCAAGGCTGACGGCACGACGGTGTGGCGTGCGTACTCGATGGTTTCTTCTCCGCACGACGAGTTTCTGGAGTTTTTCTCAATCGTGGTGCCCGATGGGGAATTCACCAGCGAGTTGAGCCGCCTGCGCGAGGGCGACAGCCTGATGGTGGAGAAGCAGGCGTTTGGTTACCTGACCCTGGACCGCTTCGTTGATGGTCGCGACCTGTGGCTGCTGTCCACCGGCACGGGCGTTGCGCCGTTTCTTTCGATTCTTCAGGACTTCGAGGTCTGGGAGAAATTTGAACGGGTGATTCTGGTGTACAGCGTTCGCGAGTCCCGCGAGCTTGCCTATCAGCCGCTGATCAGCGAATTGATGCAGCGTGATTACCTGGCCGAGTACGCGCACAAGTTTATGTTTCTGCCCACCGTCACCCGCGAACAGCATCCGGGTGCACTGAATGGCCGTATCACCCAACTGATCGAAAACGGAGCGCTTGAACGCGCCGCAGGTATCGACCTGACGCCGGAGCATTCGCGGGTAATGCTGTGCGGCAACCCACAGATGATCGACGACACCCGCGCATTGCTCAAGCAGCGCGACATGCGCCTGAGCCTGTCCCGCAAACCGGGGCAGGTGGCGGTGGAGACGTATTGGTAGGGGGCGGACGGCAGGAGCAGACCGGGCGACGCTTCGCTTGTCCGCGAATGCTGCACCGCAGGCGATAAATATTCTGCGGATGTAAAGCCCTCTTCGCGGACAAGTCCGCTCCCACGGCCTTCGGCCAGAATCCAGAGCGAAGCGTCGCCCGGTCCGCCCCTACGCCCTCCGGGCAGAAGCCTGTTTTTCAGGCTTCCAACTACAGCGTACGAGCAGGGTCCACGGTAATGGGCGCTGCCGGTGTGTTCTGTGCCTTGAGCAGGTCGCGAATCTCGCTCAGCAACACTTCCTGCTTGGAAGGCGTTGGCGGCAGGGTCGGGGCCTTGGCTTCTTCGCGCTTGAGGCGGTTGATGGCCTTGACGCCCATGAAGATCGCGAACGCGACGATTATGAAGTCGATAACGGTCTGGATGAACTTGCCGTACGCCAGCAACACCGCAGGTGCTGTGCCTTGCGCAGGACGCAGGGTGACTGCCAGGTCGCTGAAGTCCACGCCGCCGATCAGCAGGCCCAGTGGTGGCATGATCACGTCGCCGACGAACGATGAAACGATTTTGCCGAATGCCGCGCCAATGATGATACCGACGGCCATATCGACCACGTTACCTTTGACCGCGAATGCCTTGAATTCTGTAAGCACGCTCATGGGTAATTCCTTGTAACAGATAAATTTGATCCAGTTGAGTGTAGCCCAGCCGTGCTCTTGCCGCCCGGTCTACGTTTAATCGACCGAGGCGGTCTGTGTAAGTTTTATAAGGTTTTGAAAGTTGTGGTTCGCTGCGCGGGTAACAGGCGCTGCAACCTGCGTTATCATGAGCGTTTTTTACGACTGGGGTTGTCATGGCCAAGGCCAAACGCTTGTACGGCTGCACCGAGTGCGGCGCGACATTTCCCAAGTGGGCGGGCCAGTGTGCTGATTGCGGCGCCTGGAACACACTGGTCGAAACCATGATCGAAAGCGGTGCCGCCGCGCCTCCCAGCGGGCGCACCGGCTGGACCGGCTCACAGGCGCAGATCAGAACCCTGGCGGAAGTCAGCGTTGAAGAGATCCCGCGTTTCTCCACCAACTCCGCCGAACTCGACAGAGTGCTCGGTGGCGGTCTGGTGGATGGTTCTGTGGTGCTGATCGGCGGCGACCCTGGCATCGGCAAGTCGACGATTCTGTTGCAAACGCTGTGCAACATCGCCCAGCGCATGCCTGCGCTGTATGTCACCGGCGAGGAATCCCAACAGCAGGTGGCCATGCGCGCCCGCCGTCTGGGCCTGCCGCAGGACAAACTGCGGGTCATGACCGAAACCTGCATCGAAACCATTATTGCCACCGCCAAGGTCGAGAAGCCCAAGGTGATGGTGATTGACTCGATCCAGACGATCTTCACCGAGCAATTGCAGTCCGCACCGGGTGGCGTGTCGCAAGTGCGCGAAAGCGCCGCCTTGCTGGTGCGCTATGCCAAGCAGAGTGGCACCGCGATTTTTCTGGTGGGGCATGTCACCAAGGAAGGCGCACTGGCGGGGCCGCGTGTGCTTGAGCACATGGTCGATACCGTGCTGTATTTCGAGGGCGAGTCGGACGGTCGTCTGCGTTTGCTGCGCGCTGTAAAGAACCGTTTCGGCGCGGTAAACGAACTGGGTGTGTTCGGAATGACCGACAAGGGCCTGAAAGAAGTGTCCAATCCGTCGGCGATTTTTCTGACCCGTGCGCAGGAAGAGGTGCCCGGCAGCGTGGTCATGGCCACATGGGAAGGCACCCGACCGATGCTGGTCGAAGTTCAGGCGCTGGTGGACGACAGTCACATGTCCAATCCGCGCCGCGTAACCCTGGGCCTGGATCAGAACCGTCTGGCGATGCTGCTGGCGGTGCTGCACCGGCATGGCGGCATTCCAACCCACGACCAGGACGTGTTCCTCAATGTGGTGGGCGGGGTCAAAGTGCTGGAAACCGCGTCAGACCTGGCCTTGATGGCCGCTGTCATGTCCAGCCTGCGCAATCGCCCGCTGCCGCATGACTTGCTGGTGTTTGGCGAGGTGGGGCTGTCGGGTGAGGTCAGGCCGGTGCCCAGCGGGCAGGAGCGCTTGAAAGAGGCTGCCAAGCACGGCTTCAAACGGGCCATCGTGCCGAAAGGCAATGCGCCGAAAGAAGCGCCTCCCGGTCTGCAGATCATTGCGGTCACGCGTCTGGAACAGGCGCTGGATGCGCTGTTCGAGTAAGCGGCCCTTAGAACTGAAGCCTAAAGTTCGATCAGTGCCGCCAGCTCCCTGTCGAGCTCTGCCGGGTCCCCCAGATTAAGTTCGATCAGCCGCCGCAGATGGCTGATCGACTCCAGCCCGATGTGGCGGCAGACGAATCCCAATTGCTGGTTGTGATCGTGAGTCATCTCGACATCCATTTTCACGTGCACGTCATTGCTGAGGCGGATATCCACTTCAAAAGGCTGCGTCGGATCTGCGCTCCACAGTTCAGGCTTCTCGATCAGCAAACCTTTCAGGGAAAGGTCGACCAATTGCGCTTTCCAACTGTCGTCGCCCTGCTTCACGTCGGTCTTTGCGTCGAAGGCAATACGTTTGAAACGACGGCGCTCTGCATGTGAGTCGGTCATCGAATGAGCTCTCTTGTTGACAGCCAACGGGGGTCAGCGGGCAGGTTGTTTTCTGATCGATTCTCTTGTTTATGCACGATAGCCCTGAAAGCCATTACAGAACAGTTCCGCATGACGGTTTTGTGATCCGGCCACCCTCTGCCTACGCCATTCCAGCCCTCTATGCCGGGTATCTGCCGCAATTGATCAATTTTCGGTCTAGACCATGGTTGGGGGTGGCCTTTCGCTGATCCGGCGCTAAACTCGCACTGCTTGCCTTCTAGTCAACTCTGCTGGAATAAAAAAATGAAAAATAATAATAGCCTGATGCGCCACGTTCCCTGGCTCATCGTCGCAATTGTCGGGGCATGTGCCCTTGGGGTCGTGGCCTTGCGCCGCGGAGAGGCGATCAACGCCTTGTGGATAGTGGTCGCTGCGGTGGCCATTTATCTGGTTGCTTATCGTTACTACAGTCTTTTCATCGCCACGCACGTCATGCAGCTCGATCCGCTGCGGGCGACACCGGCGGTGGTCAACAACGATGGTCTGGACTACGTGCCGACCAACAAACACATCCTGTTCGGTCACCACTTTGCCGCCATCGCTGGCGCAGGCCCGCTGGTCGGCCCTGTCCTGGCTGCGCAGATGGGGTATCTGCCCGGTACGCTGTGGCTGATTGCCGGGGTGGTACTGGCCGGTGCGGTGCAGGACTTCATGATCCTGTTCCTCTCCACGCGCCGTGACGGTCGCTCGCTGGGCGATATGGTTCGCGAGGAAATGGGCCGCATTCCCGGCACCATCGCCTTGTTCGGCTGCTTCCTGATCATGATCATCATCCTCGCGGTGCTGGCGCTGATCGTGGTCAAGGCCCTGGCCGAAAGCCCGTGGGGTATGTTCACGGTCATGGCGACGATTCCGATTGCGATGTTCATGGGCATTTACATGCGTTACATCCGCCCGGGCCGTATCGGTGAAATCTCGCTGGTGGGCGTGCTGCTGTTGCTCGGTTCGATCTGGGTCGGCGGCATGGTTGCGGCCGACCCGACCTGGGGGCCGATGTTTACCTTCACCGGCATCCAGATCACCTGGATGCTGGTGGGTTACGGCTTTGTGGCTGCGATGCTGCCGGTCTGGCTGCTGTTGGCACCGCGTGACTACCTGTCGACGTTCCTGAAAATCGGCACCATTCTGGCGCTGGCAATCGGCATCCTGATTCTGGCACCCGAGCTGAAGATGCCGGCCCTGACCCAGTTCACCGACGGCACCGGTCCGGTCTGGAAGGGCGCGCTGTTCCCGTTCCTGTTCATCACCATTGCCTGCGGCGCGGTATCGGGTTTCCACGCACTGATCTCCTCGGGCACCACGCCCAAGCTGCTGGATAACGAGAAAAACGCCCGTTATATCGGTTATGGCGGCATGTTGATGGAGTCGTTCGTGGCCATCATGGCAATGGTCGCCGCTTCGGTGATCGAGCCAGGCGTCTACTTCGCCATGAACAGCCCGGCCGCTGTGGTCGGCAGCGATGTGGTGACCGTCGCGCAGACAGTGTCCAGCTGGGGCTTTGCCATCACGCCGGAGCAACTGACCGCCGTGGCCAAGGACATCGGTGAAAACACCATCCTGGCCCGTGCCGGTGGTGCGCCGACGCTTGCTGTGGGGATCGCGCAGATCCTCCATCAGGTACTGCCGGGTGAAAACACCATGGCGTTCTGGTATCACTTCGCGATTCTGTTCGAGGCGCTGTTTATCCTGACGGCGGTTGACGCCGGTACACGTGCCGGGCGCTTCATGCTTCAAGACCTGTTGGGCAGCTTCGTTCCGGCCCTCAAACGCACAGAATCCTGGACGGCCAACGCTATCGGTACAGGGGGTTGCGTGGCGCTGTGGGGTTATCTGCTTTATCAAGGCGTCATCGACCCGCTGGGCGGCATCAATACCTTGTGGCCGTTGTTCGGTATCTCCAACCAGATGCTTGCCGGTATCGCGTTGATGCTGGCCAGCGTCGTGCTGATCAAAATGAAGCGTCAGCGCTATGTGTGGGTCACCATGCTGCCTGCCGTCTGGCTGTTGATCTGCACTGTGACGGCGGGCCTGATCAAGCTGTTCGACGCCAACCCTGCGGTCGGCTTCCTGGCCTTGGCCAAGAAATACAGCGCAGCGGCAGATGCCGGCCAGATTCTGGCGCCGGCAAAAACCATGGACCAGATGCAGCACGTGATTTTCAACGCGTACACCAACTCCGGGTTGACCATACTGTTCCTGTTTGTGGTGTTCAGCATTCTGTTCTACGCCATCAAGGTGGGCCGTGCGGCCTGGACGACCGAGGCGCGTACCGACAAGGAAGCTCCTTACCAGGCCATGCCGCCCGCGTCGCAGGTGTGATGATGGTTATCCACAGAGGATTTGCCCATGTTCAATGACCTGAGTCGCCTCGGGAAATACCTCGGTCAGGCCGCCCGCCTGATGGTGGGCATGCCCGACTACGACACCTACGTCGAGCACATGCAGAACACGCACCCGGACAAGCCGATGATGACCTACGAGCAGTTCTTTCGAGAGCGGCAAGAGGCGCGTTACGGCGGCAAGGGCGGTCCGAAGTGCTGCTGATCCTCTGAACTGCGTTATTGTCTGACCCGACGCGCCACAGGCCATCACCTGTGGCGCGTTTTCATTCCCGCTGAAAGCATCACACCAGGAGCCTTATGACCGAGTTGCAACCCATCCCAGTGACCGTGCTGACCGGTTTTCTGGGCGCAGGCAAAACCACCTTGCTGCGCCACCTGCTCAAGGCCGAACACGGCCTGAAAATCGCCGTGATCGAAAACGAATTCAGCGATGCCGGTATCGACAGCCAGTTGCTGGGCACCGACCCGGTGCAGATCATGACCCTGTCCAACGGCTGTGTGTGCTGCACCATTCACACCGACCTGACCAAAGCGCTTTACCTGTTGCTGGAGCGCCTGGACAGCGGCGAAATTGCCTTCGACCGACTGGTGATCGAATGCACCGGCCTGGCCGATCCTGCGCCCGTCGCCCAGACCTTTTTCATCGATGAAGAACTGCGCGAGCGCTACATCCTCGACGGCATCATCACGTTGGTCGACGCTGCCCACGCCGACACCCACCTGACGCAAACCATCGCCCAGGCGCAGATCGGCTTTGCCGACCGCTTGCTGGTCAGCAAGCGCGATCTGGTCGACGACGCAGCCTTCGATGCCCTCAGCGCACGCCTGACCCGCATCAACCGCCGCGCCCCGATCCGCATCGTCGAGCACGGCAAGATCGACCTCGCCGAGCTGCTCGACGTACGCGGCTTCAACCTCAACGCCGATCTGGGCGGCAGCATGACCCTGCGCCCGCTGGCCCCGGCCGGTAAATCCAGCGACCGCATCACCAGCCTCGTCCTGCGCAGCGACAAACCCCTGAACCTGGACCGCCTCAGCGAGTTCATGAACGAACTGCTCGAAGACCACGGCAAGCAACTGCTGCGCTATAAAGGCGTGCTCAACATTGAGGATGAACCGCGCAAAATGGTATTTCAGGGCGTGCTCAAACTGTACGGCTTTGACTGGGATACTGAATGGGCCGAGGGCGAGCTGCGTGAGAGCGTGATCGTGTTTATTGCCGATGAGTTGCCGGAGGAGAAGATTCGGGCGGGGTTTGCGGCGGTGGTGGTGTGAGGTTGTTGCGTGGGTGACTGGGCGCTGTCAGGTATTTTCAGCCCACCAATAGGCGGGCAGCGCTGCAACTTCCCGCGCAAGCGAATACAGGTCGCGCCATTCGAAATAGCGGGCATGTGCCGTCGATACCTGGGTAACGCCCGCCTGATACAGGGCATACCGACTTCGGGTGATGTGGAAGTATTGCGTCACCACAACAGCACTCTTGAAGCCGCGCTGTTTCATGATCTGAGCGCTGTTGCGGGCCGTGTCCTGCGTTGTGTTGCCCTGCTCATCAAGCAGAATCGCTTCACGCGGCAGCCCTGAGCGCTCCGCAAGGTAGTTGGCCATGCCGACGGCTTCGCTGAAACCCTCCACGCCGGTGCCTCCACTCACGATGATGTTCCTGACCCGTCCTTGCCGGTAAAGCTCCACTGCGCGATCAAGCCGGGCTTGCAGGCGTGCGGACGGAACGCCGTCTGGCGTGACTTTTGAACCAAGAACAATGGCGGCATCGCTGGTCTGGGCGTTATCGGATAGCCCGTCCATGGCGATGAGACCTGCAGTCAGGATAAAAAGCAGCCCGAGTGAAAGCAGGGTGAGTTGGATTTTTTTCATCGCTCTTTTCCTTGAGTTGATTCGTACCTGCATGAGTTCTTAATGCTCGGCGTGTTCACTCATACCAGTAAATCTGCAATTCCAAACAAAAAACCCCGACTCTCACGAGCCGGGGCTTTCGGTGTTGCGTTTAAACCAGACTCATCAAGCGCCGTAAACCGGCAGCTTCGCGCAGATGGCCTTGACCTTCTCACGGACAGCGTCGATCACGGCTTCGTTGTTCAGGTCCGCCAGGATGTCGCAGATCCAGCCGGCCAGTTCTTTGCACTCTGTTTCCTTGAAGCCGCGAGTGGTCACTGCCGGGGTGCCGAAGCGCAGGCCGGAGGTGACGAACGGGGAACGTGGGTCGTTGGGTACCGAGTTCTTGTTGACGGTGATGAAGGCGCGACCCAGTGCGGCGTCGGCGTCTTTACCGGAGATGTCCTGCTTGATCAGCGAGAGCAGGAACAGGTGGTTTTCAGTACCGCCGGACACCACGTCGAAACCGCGCTCGATGAACACGCCGGCCATTGCCTTGGCGTTCTTGACCACTTGTTGCTGGTAGGTCTTGAACTCAGGCTGCAACGCTTCCTTGAAGCAGATGGCCTTGGCTGCGATGACGTGCTCCAGCGGACCGCCCTGGGAGCCAGGGAATACGGCGGAGTTGAGCTTCTTCTCGATGTCGGCGTTGGCGCGAGCCAGGATCAGACCGCCACGTGGACCGCGCAAGGTTTTGTGCGTGGTGGTGGTGACGACGTCGGCGAACGGCACCGGGTTCGGGTAGACACCTGCGGCAACCAGACCGGCTACGTGCGCCATGTCGACGAACAGGTAGGCACCGACCTTGTCGGCAATGGCACGGAAGCGCGGGAAGTCGAGGATCTGTGAGTAGGCAGAGAACCCGGCAACGATCATTTTTGGCTTGTGTTCAACAGCCAGGCGCTCGACTTCGTCGTAGTCGATCATGCCGTTGCCGTCGATGCCGTACTGAACAGCGTTGTACAGCTTGCCCGAGGAGGACACGCTGGCACCGTGGGTCAAGTGACCGCCGTGAGCCAGGCTCATGCCCAGAATGGTGTCGCCGCCTTGCAGCAGAGCCAGGTAGACCGCCGAGTTGGCTTGCGAACCGGCGTGTGGCTGGACGTTGGCGTAGTCGGCGCCGAACAGCTCTTTGGCACGGTCGATAGCCAGTTGCTCGACAACGTCGACGTACTCGCAGCCACCGTAGTAACGTTTGCCCGGGTAGCCTTCAGCGTACTTGTTGGTCAGTACCGAGCCTTGAGCTTCCATGACGGCCGGACTGGTGTAGTTTTCCGAGGCGATCAGCTCGATATGTTCTTCCTGACGCAGAGCTTCTTGCTCCATGGCGGCAAACAGATCGGCGTCGTACTTGGCGATAGTCAAATCACGGCTGAACATGGCAGTCCTCAACAGGGCATGGCGGAAAAGGCGGCTATTCTACCCCATCAGGTTTTATCTGGCATATGAAAGGGAATCATCTTGAGTAGCGATGGGGCTCACGCGGGTGTCTCCAGAGGCTGAGACGCAGATCAACATCGCGCAGGCATACATTTCTTGACCCTCCGCCACAGACCGCCGAACGGTCGTGCGTCGATTTTTCCCCTGTCACCGGGAACCGTTCCGGATCGAGCGCCACTTAGCCCCGACCTTTGATTATCGGAACCACCGACCGTAGGGAAAATGCCATGATGCCATCTCAGATCACGCGCTCCTCTCATTCATCCTCGCCGGATGCCTCTCAACCGGCTTGCGATGCTGCAAGTAGCCTCGAGCAATCGCCGCAGCAGGTCCGCACCCGGGCGTTTGTCGCCAAAGGCAAACTGTCTGAGGCATTCGGGCGCACGTCTACTGCGCCGGCGCAGGATGCGGTGCACCTGCTGAACAATCTTCAGCGCGAGCTGGCGAAAGAGAATCCGTCTGGTCCCGAGCTTGCCCTGCTGGGCAAAGAGCTCGCCGCTGCCGCGATGACCGAGCAGGGCTCGCATCTGCTGGCCACCGAAGAACACCAGCACGTGTTGAAAGACGTGCTTGATCGTTGCATGCGCCAGTTGGCGGATACGCCTGCGTCTAATGCGTCCCATGTACCTCTGTCCCAGGCCTGCGAAGGATTGAAGACGGCGCGGCTGCATCAGTCTCTCGCGATGTTGACCGGCACGTCGCACACTCAAACACGAGGTGTGGCGGATCTGCTGGCATTGACTCAGCTTGATCCAAAGGTGCTGGCCGAGAAGCTTGACGGGCAGGCACCTTACGAATCGTTCGGCCATTTCATTCGCACGGCCAGGGATAGCACGGCGGCGCTAAACGTAAGCCTGAGTGATCCTGCCGGGGAAACGACCGGTCTGCTCCGCGCGCAGGCCGATACGCTTGAGGCGTTGGAGAAGCTGCCAGCCATTCTGGCGGCTTTGATTGAGCATTGCCCGGATATGCCCACCCAGAAAGATTTGCGCTCTCTTAAGGACGCGGCGGGTGAGCTGCTGACAAAGTTGCGTGAAAGCGCTCTTTTGAAAGGCTCGGAAGAGATCGTCAGCGAGGCCGGGGAAAGCCCGGTACACGGTCGTGAGAGCGTCGAGCCCGCGCTGACGCGGAGCCAGGCGTTGCTCAAAGCGGGTGGCAAGCTGGTGCGCAAGTTCGATGCCTATGGGGCGGTTGCGCCCATGGACGACAAGAAACTGCTGGCCTTGTTGCGTACTCCTGCACCGCACCTTTCGCCCGCGCAGATGCACGCATTTCTGAACAGGTATGCGATTCAGCTCACTGACGAGCAGCGCACGATTGTCAGCAATACCGCGCTGCCTCCTGCCAGCGAGGGTGACATCGAGGCGCAGGGCGGCATGGGGTTCGACGAAAAGCTTCGTCTGGCCCTGGCCGATGGTTCGCTGGTGTTGACCGACGAGCAACTGGCCGATCTTGAAAACCTGCCCAAGGCGACGAGCACGACGTCCGAGGGGCTGAAGCCGCTGCTGGATAAACCGTCGTCTGCGCTGACCGAGGCGGAGCGGGAAATGCTCGGCGCGATCATCGAAGCCAACGGCCAAGGGCAGCTCGAGGCTTGGCACGCGCATAACGAGCGCCTGCCCGAGGTCCTGAACCGGTCGGGGCTCCCGCCTCACGTGCGCGACGAATTGCTCAGCCTCAACAAGAGCATGAACACCGAGCTGGCGACACTCAAGAGCGGCGCCTCGTTCATGAGCCGCGTTGCCGCGAGTCCGGCGATGCTGCTGGCCTTGGCGCCGTTGCCCCTGGCAGTGGCGTTCGTCAGCAAAGACAATTCCTACAGTTCATCGCTGGTTGCACACTTCACCAAGAATGCGGTGTTCATGGCCGGCCTGATGATGAACGAGCTGACCAACACCCGAACCAACATCGACCACGGGCTCAACCGCTATTTCGTCACGGTGCTGGCCAACGCCATCGTGGCGCAGCCCACCTTTGCCAAGAACGAAAAGCTGCTGGAGCAGGTCGGTTTCGGCATCGCAACCGCCGTGACGTCCGGCGCCGCCACGCTGGCAGTGTTCAACCGGGAGTCGATCGCGTCGGCCTTCAAGCTCGCGAAAAGCAAGCTCTCCAGGCAGGACACGGGGGATGCCGACATTTCCGAGGAGGACCACAGTGCAGTGGTCAATCACTTCAATGTCAGTGAGCATTTCGCTCAGCAGATGAAAGTCGCGACCGAAGCTTACAAGCAAGACAACAGCATTACCGACATCATGAACTCGAGCCTGACGTACCTAGGCACCAAGAGCAGTGAGTTCAAGGCTGCTTTTGAAGCAGGCGAGGCCATGCGCACAGGCCAGGCATTGCCTGTGACCGAGCGCAAGGCTGACGCGGATTTCTACCCCAAAATGGGCCTGGTTGCGCTGACTGCGGGGATCGGTGCTGCGCTGGTGATGCTGATGAAAAGCATGGTTGGTAAAGCCGACTACGCAGCGGACGGCGTGTGGTGCGCTTCGGAAATGCTCAAAATGGCGATAAACCCTGACGTCGACATGCAGAAGGCGGTTCAGGTCTTCAAGGAAATCGTCGGGCTGAACCTGGTGATGACCGGGTTCCTGGGGGTCAACAAGGCCTGGAACTTCCTCGACAAAGGGTTGAAAGGCTATGCCGCCGGTGCGGCAGTGCTGACCGCCGCCAACCTCACATTGCCCGGCATGGTCGGTGAAGTGGCAGGCTCGGCTGCCGGCAAGGGCTTGAGCTACATGACCGAAAAGGGCAAGGCGGCACACCAGGCTGGCAAGGCAGCAGCCTCCTGGGCCGGGAATTACGTCAGCACATCGCGGCTGGGTGGCGCAGTCGGCGCGCTGCAGGCGGCAGTTCCCGTAAGGGCCGCAGGCGGGCAAATGGTGGCGAGCTTCTATGAAAGCTTCCGGTACATAAACGGATCGCACGCGACGCCTGTTGCCGCGCAAACGACTGGCGGGCAAACATCGCCGTCGGGCGCAGATAGGGTTTGAGGGGCAAGCTGCAAGCTGCAAGCTACAAGCCAAAAGTCTGGAATGTGATCGGTTCTTGAAGCTTGAAGCTTGAAGCTTGAAGCTTGAAGCTCACAGCCGCCTCAATCCAGCATAAACAATGCGTCGTTGCTGAATTGCGCTTCGAATTGTTTGGGTGGCATAGGGCGGCCGAAGAGGTAGCCCTGGACTTCGTCACAGCCGTGCTCGCGCAGGAATTCCAGTTGTTCGTGGGTTTCCACGCCCTCGGCGATGACCGAGAGGTTCAGGCTGTGGGCCATGGCGATGATGGCGCGGGCGATCTGGGCGTCCTGTTCGCCTGAGGGCAGGCCATCGACGAAGGTGCGATCGATCTTCAGCACGTCGATCGGGAACTGTTTGAGGTAATTCAGCGACGAGTATCCGGTGCCGAAGTCATCGACGGCGATGCTCAAGCCAAGGTTTTTCAGGCCGTCGAGGATCTGCATGGCCTCGTTGACCTCGCGCATCAGGATGCTTTCGGTCAGTTCCAGCTCAAGACAGGCAGGCGACAGACCCGTCTGCTCCAGTATGTGGGCGATGCGTTTACCCAACTGGCCGTCCGAGAATTGCCGCGCCGAGATGTTCACCGATACTTTCGGCACGCGAACTTTCGCCTGATGCCAGTGCTTGAGCTGGCGACAGGCTTCGGTGAGCACCCAGTCGCCGACTTCCACCACCAGCCCGAGCTCTTCGAGCACCGGGATGAAGTCGTTCGGCGGCACCAGCCCGCGACGCGGATGGCGCCAGCGCAGCAACGCTTCCGCGCCCGTCAGGCGTTTGCCGTCACCACTGAACTGCGGCTGGTAATAGAGGGTGAACTCCTGCTGTTCCAGGGCGTGACGCAGATCGCTCTCCAGCTCCAGACGCTCCAGCGCCGTGGCGTTCATGTCGGTCTGGTAGAACTGGAAGTTATTTTTGCCGCGCTCTTTGGCGTGATACATCGCCGTGTCGGCGTTCTTCATCAACTTGCTCAGTTCGCTACCGTCCTGCGGGCTGAGCGCGATGCCGATACTGGCGGTGACAAAGAACTCACGGCCTTCAAGCACAAACGGCGTCACCAGACTGGTCAGGATCCGCTCGGCCACGTGAATGGCGCGCGTCAGCGCGGCTTCGCGCGTGATGTCCGGTTGCAGCAACAGCGTGAATTCATCACCGCCCATGCGTGCCACGGTGTCGTCAGCGGATACACAGGCCAGCAGGCGCGTGGCCATTTCCTGCAGCATCCGGTCGCCGGCGGCATGGCCCAGAGAGTCATTGATCGGTTTGAAACGGTCGAGGTCGAGGAACATCAGCACCACCCAGGCCTGCTGGCGCTCCGCCTGCTGCAACGCCGAATGCAGGCGATCCTGAAACAGTGTGCGGTTGGGCAGGTGCGTCAGCGCATCGTAATAAGCCAGGCGGTGGATGCGGTCCTCACTGGCCTTGCGCTCGCTGATGTCGCTGAAGAAGCACACATAACTGGCCAGGTCGCCTTCGTCATCGACCACTGCCGTGATGCCGACCCAGGCCGGATAGTGTTCGCCGTTGCGTCGCTTGAGCCTGATTTCACCTTCCCAGGTGCCTTGCCCGTTCAACTGCCTGAGGATGTAGCGCAAGTGCGCTTCCTGTTCGCTTTCAACGGTGAGCATGCCCGGCAGTTGGTCGAGCACCTGAGCGACTTCGTAGCCGCTGACGCGCGTGAAGGCCTCGTTGGCCTGCACGATATAGCCTGCGGGGTCGGTGATGAGGATGGCCGAGGTGGAATGCTCAAATACTGTGGCAGCCATGCGCAGGTCCTTTTCGGCGCGGCGTTGCTGGCTGATGTCCCTGCCGACGCCGAAAATGCCCTCGAAATTGCCGTGTTCATCCCATACCAGTACCACGCGCAGTTCCACCGGGATCTTGCGACCGTCTGCACGCAGGCAGTCGAACAGAAACATCCGGGTGGTCACTTCGTCGCGCAACCGCGCCAGTTCCTGCGGCTTGTGGAGCACTTTGCTGATGCGGCTGATGAGCGCATCAAAACCGGTCAGTTGCTGGGGGTTGGCAATGGCGGCAGACCAGCCGTTCCGGGTAATCCAGTCGGCGCTGTAACCCAGTGCGCGCTCGACCGAGGGGCTGACGTAATTGACGGTCAGATGGGCGTCGGTGGAAAAGATCACGTCGCTGATGCTTTCGGCGAGCATACGGTAGCGCTGTTCGCTGTCGCGCAGCGACTGGCTGGACGCAACCTGCTCGGTGATGTCCTTGGCAATGCCGATGATGCGCGTGACAAGATGTTCTGTGTCCCAGGCCAGTGCCTGCTCGCGCACGTCGAAGCAACGCCAGTTGTTCTCGTGATCGCGAAAGCGCAGCACGCATTGCAGCAACTCGTTGTGCCCGTGGTGGCGCTGGCGCAGGCGCATGTCCTGATAGCTCTTGGCATCGTCCGGGTGCAGCAGTATTTCCCAGAAGAACTCGCCCATCGCGCGCAGTTCGAACTTGTTGTAGCCCAGCGTATGGCCAAAATGGTGGTTGCTGTAGATCATGCGCTGGCTGAGCACGTCCTGCACATACAGGTGGTCCGGCACGGTGCGGATCACATCGGACCAGAAGCTTTCGCGGTCCAGCAGTGACAGCTCGGTCTGTTTGCGGCTGGTGATGTCGCCGATGCTGAGAATCACGGCATCGAAGTCGCTACGCGCTTCGGGCAGGCGCATGACCAGCCACAGATGCTGGTCCTGACCACTTGCACGTGTCAGGCAGATTTCCAGTTCCAATCGTGTCTGTCTGGCAAGCACGGCATGTATCACCTGAATGCCGATGCCTGGGCGCGTGCGCGATTCGCCCTCGATCAACTGCTGCCAGGCCTGTTCGTTGCACTCGATTTCCAGCAGGCCAAGCGCAACTTCGTTGAGCTCGTTGATGCGCAGTTGCTGCAGCAGCCTTTTCAGCGAGGCAGGCTGGCTCTTGAGCAGCCGATCAAACTCTTCGCCCGTGCTGATCTGAAGGGCGTCGAGTTGCTCCTGCAGGCCAGACATGTCCATCACGCAGATCGCCACGCCCGCGCCTTCGAAGATGTCCCGATAGCGGCGTCGACTTTGCAGCATCTGGCGCTGACGTCGGCACAGGCTGATCAATGCGATCAATGGCAGGATCGAGAGCAGCAGGCCGATCACGCATTTGCCGATCAGTGGCGTGAGCAGTTCGCTGCGCGCCTTGTAGGTGTCGAACAGGCCGCGCAGCTGCCAGTCACTGTTGCTGAGCGGTTGCAGAAGAATGGTTTCGGACAGACCGCTGTCGGCATCATTGGAGGGCAGCGGTTCGCGGAGGATGACCCGTTGTGTCTTGCGTTGCTCCAGACGCCACACGTGCTGAAAGTCCTGAGCCGGCTGGCTGGCCAGGTCTTTCAGCGCGTCCGGTGCCATGCGCAGCGCCCAATAGTCGCCGGTAATGCCGCCGCCCTGGCGAATCAGCACGTAGAGCTGGTTGCCGTCGTCGGTACTGGTGTAGAAATAAGGGCGGCCCAGCGCCTGCCTCATGGCATGCCTGAGGAAGTCGCCGTCGCGGGGCACTTCGGCGCTGTCGCTGACGATGTCACCGGCCGGGTTCAGGCGAGCAACGCTGCGCAGCGCGGGCAGGGCAGTGCGCAGGCCTGCCAGCATGACGGGCTGCTCCAGGCGTTCCCCGGACGATTGCGCCTCGTCCAGCAGGTTCATGGCGATCTGCGCCTTGAGCGCCATGTTCAGGCTCATCAGGTCGGAAAGCTGGATGCTGTATTCCAGGCTGCGCTGACGCTGGCGTTCCTGAGTCTGGTGAAACTGCTCGATCAATTGCCAGAGCAACATGGCAAGCATCACCAAGACCAGCGCCGCCAATACACCTTTCACTGACCCACGCAGAGGCCTTGTCGCACTGTCTGCAGCAACATGGGATGACGGCAAAGGCGTTGAAGTGGGCAAATCGTTGTTCCCTGACTGCTGGACTGGAAGCCGTAATGCTTAGTGCAAAAATGCCCGTCGCTTAAAGGGCGGCTAGCATGCCTTTACTTGTGGCAGAGTGCCAGCCCCATTGGGCCGGATCGTTTGCCCTGCAGGCTGCATTCGGGTAGCTTTGCGCAACGCGCGGTATCTACCGACTCCTGCACGAGTGACTCCACTCTTTGCAATACCGACCAGGCTTTATAGTTGCCAGCACTGCCCGATCTGCTTCTACCTGGTTTTATTCAAGGCTCGGAACGGTCTCGCGGCAAGTCTTACGGACAAATAAAAGCTTTTTTCCGGCCGGAGCTTTAAGCTCGCGCTTCAAATCGGTCCTCATCACAGACGCTAGGTTTTCATTCCATGGCTCAATACGTCTACACCATGCATCGGCTGAGCAAAGTTGTGCCGCCGAAGCGTGAAATCCTGAAAAACATCTCTCTTTCTTTCTTCCCCGGCGCCAAGATTGGCGTGCTGGGCCTCAACGGTTCGGGTAAGTCAACGCTGTTGAAGATCATGGCCGGCGTCGATACCGAATTTGATGGCGAAGCGCGCCCGATGCCGGAACTGAACGTGGGGTATCTGCCGCAAGAGCCACAACTTGATCCGGAAAAGACGGTTCGTGAAGTGGTTGAAGAGGCGGTCAGCGTCATCAAGGACGCCCAGGCGCGTCTTGATCAGGTTTACGCTGAATATGCCGAGCCGGACGCTGATTTCGACAAGCTGGCGGCCGAGCAGGCCAAGCTTGAGTCGATCCTGCAAGCCAGCGACGGTCATAACCTGGAGCGTCAACTCGAAGTCGCTGCCGATGCGCTGCGTTTGCCTGCCTGGGATGCGAAGGTTTCGGTACTGTCCGGCGGTGAAAAGCGCCGTGTCGCGCTGTGCCGTCTGCTGTTGTCCGCCCCCGACATGCTGCTGCTCGACGAACCGACCAACCACCTGGACGCCGATTCCGTCGCCTGGCTGGAGCATTTCCTGCACGATTTCCCGGGCACCGTGGTTGCGATCACGCACGACCGTTACTTCCTGGATAACGTGGCGGGCTGGATTCTGGAACTCGACCGCGGCGCGGGCATTCCTTATGAAGGCAACTATTCTGGCTGGCTGGAAGCGAAATCTGACCGTCTGGCTCAGGAATCAAAGCAGCAGACAGCCCATGAAAAGGCCATGAAAGACGAGCTGGAATGGGTCCGCAAGGGCGCCAAGGCACGTCAGTCCAAATCCAAGGCGCGTCTGCAACGCTTTGAAGAAATGCAGTCGCAGGAATTCCAGAAGCGCAGTGAGACCAACGAGATCTACATCCCGGCCGGTCCGCGTCTGGGCGACAAGGTCATCGAGTTCAAGAACGTCACCAAGGGTTACGGCGACCGTGTGTTGATCGACAACCTGTCGTTCTCCATGCCCAAAGGCGCCATCGTTGGCGTGATCGGCGGTAACGGTGCCGGTAAATCGACCCTGTTCCGCATGCTGATGGGCAAGGAACAACCGGATTCGGGCAGCATCGAAGTTGGCGAAACGGTGCAACTGGCCTGTGTCGACCAGAGCCGTGATGACCTAGACGGCAGCAAGTCGGTGTTCCAGGCGGTTTCCGATGGTTCCGACGTGATCCGTATCGGCAACTATGAAATCCCGTCGCGCACCTACGTGGGCCGTTTCAACTTCAAGGGTGGCGATCAGCAGAAGTTCGTCAAGGACCTGTCCGGTGGTGAGCGCGGTCGTCTGCACTTGGCGTTGACCCTTAAAGAGGGCGGCAACGTGCTGCTGCTCGACGAACCGTCCAACGACCTCGACGTTGAAACCCTGCGTTCGCTGGAGGAAGCGCTGCTGGACTTCCCGGGCGCCGCCATTGTGATCTCCCACGATCGGTGGTTCCTTGACCGCGTGGCCACGCACATTCTGGCGTACGAAGATGATTCGCAAGCGATCTTCTTCGAGGGCAACTACACCGAGTATGAAGCGGATCGCAAGAAGCGTCTGGGCGAAGCTGCTGCCCAGCCACACCGCGTACGTCACAAGAAACTGGCCTGATCAGCCCCGGCAGCGCTGTTCCCGTTCGGGAGCGGCGCTGCCGTCGCCGGCCCTAATGATCGGCTTCGATCAGCAGCACTTCAATCGACAAATCTCCCGCGGGGCGCTGCCATGTCACCTCGTCGCCTTTCTGCGCGCCGATCAAGGCGCGGCCCAGTGGTGAACCCCAGTTGATCAGCCCCTTGGCCGCATCGGCCTGATCTTCACCAACCAACTGCACACGCTGATGGTTGTCGTCTTCGTCCGCAAACGTGATCCAGCTGCCAATCTGCACCTTCTCGGTCGACAGGGCCGGCGCAACTACCTGCGCGCTTTGCAGGCGCTGGTTGAAGTAACGCAGGTCACGCTCCAGGTCGGCGAGGCGTTGTTTGTCAGAGGCTTCACCCAGCGCACTTTGCGCGCTGTGCTGGGCCTGAAGGCTGCTGACATGCTCTTTGAGTAACCTCAGGCCGTGCGCCGTCACGTAATTGGTCTGTGCACTGACCAGCCGCTCTACCGGTTGTTCTGCCTCTGCGGCGGCGTTGTCTTCGTTTACGAATGCGCGACTCATGAAATGTCCTCCCTAATGGGTATTGGGCCACACGAGGAGGGCATTGGTTTCGTCGATCTTCAAGCCTGGCTGAGCGTCAGTTCGGGCGATAGGCCTTGGCTGCACTGCGGGTTTTTTCCCGCTCCCAGTCCCGGTCGCGGTCGTTGAAAACCTGGCCGGGGTCGAGGCGGTCACGGTTGTTCTGCGACGCCTGGCACTGCCGGAAACCGTCGGTCCAGCCTTCGGCGTACAGCTTGTCTTTCAAGTAGCGGGGCACGTTTTTCCTGAATTGGCCGGTGCTGGCGCCTGCTGCATCGCGGCCACTGCTACAGCCGTCCTGATAACCATCGGCAAAACCCGGTGGGTAACCCTCGGCCAGCATCTGCTCGCGGGCGGACTGACAACCCGCCAGCACAATGGCCAGCGACAACGACAGCCAATAACGCTTCATGGTGATTCCCTCTACTTATGAGAGGAGTCTAGAAGCAAATGTGTTGGTTATTTGTAAAAGCGACGTAGGGAATGTGTGATATCACGATAGTGGCTTTTTTCTCCCGTCGAATGCCACGGTAGCTTGAAGCATTGATTTGGAACCGGACGAGGCTTTTTACCACTCAATGGACAGGTCTTATTGCTAGGTATTAATGTCATGAATGCGTTCGCAACCGGTCAGCTTGAATACAGCCTGAAAAAGCTGGGATACGATGCCGCCGCTTTGCAGGCCCTGCGCGAAGAAGGGTACTTGCTGTGGAAAGGGAAAAACGACCAGACCAGCTTGCTGGTGCCCTCGGCCGATCTGGATGCACTTTTCGTTATCAACACGTTGAGCTACATCGACCCCGAGCATGACGGACGTCTGCTGGCGCTTGCATTGCACCTTAACCTGTCCCCTGTCCATACGATGAGCGCCTGCATAGCCCTCGATGTCGAGCAAAACACGTTATGCCTGCGCTACACCCATGACCTTGGCGGGAGCGGGGCTGATACCCTGTTGCTTGCGCTCGAAAACGCCCAGGCGCTGGCCGAACAGGTCAGGCAGGTGATCGAAACCTTCAGGCGTGACCAAGGGCGTCCGTCCGGGCAAACGTCTTTGTCCCGGCAATCCAGTGCTCTGATGCGATAAAAAGAGATTGGTATGAAAATATCCGGCTCCACATCGCCTGCACACACTTCAACGAATTCCGCGCAGAAGTCCTCTTCAAAAGGGCTGCTGAGTGGTTTGGCCAAGCATTTCAAGGGGATGCTCGTTTCTGGCAACACTTCTGGTCATTCGGCGCTCGGGCATTACGCGTCATCCAGCAGCGGCTCCAAAGGCAAGGCACCGGTACGGGACGATTACAGCAACGGACCGCAAACACGCCTTAACAACACACCTCTGAAACGAGCACTGGCCCGAGAGCTTGATCGCTTTGGCTACGGTTCATCGGCGACCGAGTCTTTTGACCGCTCATTGCAGCGTAAGGATAAAAATCCAGAGCTTGGTCACCTTGATGACGACGAGTACCTCGCTTTGCGCATGTACACAACGCCGTTTTACAGGGCTGTCAATCATCAGCTTCGCGATGGTAAGCCGTCCGAGGACATGAAAGTGGTGGTGGAGGCCATGAATAAAGGCTTGAAACGCTTGGCAGAGCATCCTGATAATGTCGTTAAAGAGACACTTTATCGCGGCATCAACAAAGTGGTGGATGACAAGTTCATACATAAGAACTTCAAACTTGGGGAGGTATACCGCGACAAGACGTTTGTCAGCGCCACGCCTGATCTGTCGACGGTCAATGCAACGTTTACAAGGCACACGGTCAAGAGTTCCAAGGCCAAGGCATCAGCACCTGTGTATCAACGCAGTCCATTATTGGAGATTGAGAGCCGTTCTGCAGTACGCGTCAGGCAAGTTTCGCTGTCGAGTGCTGAAGAGGAAGGGATTTTTGCGCCTGATACTCCCTTTCTGGTGGCGGACAAGAGCAGGACAGACTCGGGAAGGTGGCATATAAAGCTCAAGGAAATCGACGAGAGCGACGAATCTTCCGGACTATAAGAGACGCTGTGTATGAATATCAGTCCTGTATCGGGTGCCCACGGTAGCAGCTACCCTTCAGCTCAATCCACAGCATCGACGGCATCGAAAGGTCCCTCTGGATCCTTTCTCAAACATCTCGGCGGCTGTTTTTCACCCTGCCTGGGTAGCAGCTCTACTGGGGCCATACTTTCTCCCGCTCATGAGCAGGTATTGAGCCACACCTATTCCAGCAATATTAAAGGAAAGTTGCGCACGACGCCCCCAAAAGGACCGTCGCCCAGGTTGTCTGACACACCTATGAAGCAGGCGCTTTCTTCAATGATCGTACAGGAGCGAAAACGGCTTAAAAGTCAACCCAAGTCATTGGCCTCGGATATAGAACGTCCAGACAGTATGATCAAAAAAGCGTTTGATGAAAAAGACGGCCACCCGTTTGGCGAGCGCTTTTCAGACGACGAATTTCTTGCGATTCATCCTTTATAGGCCGATCAATCATCATCTGCGGTATGCCCCGAACAATGATGTTGCACCGGTTGTCGAGGCACTGAAAAGTGGTTTGGCAAAGCTTGCTCAAGACCCTGATTATCAAGTGTCTAGCCAGCTTCATAGAGGCATCAAGCAAAAGATGAGTGATGGCGAGGTCATGAGTCGTTTCAAACCGGGTAAGACCTATCGTGATGAAGCGTTCATGAGCACATCAACTCATATGCAGGTTTCAGAAGAGTTTACCTCCGACGTTACGTTGCACCTGCGGTCCTCATCAGCTGTCAATATAGGCCCCTTTTCGAAAAATCCATACGAGGACGAAGCGCTTATCTCGCCCCTGACGCCTTTCAAAGTAACCGGTCTGCGCAGGCAGGACGATAAGTGGCACGTCGATTTGAACGAGATAGCAGATAATTCAGACGAGTGACTCATATGATCAAAACAGTCAGCGATAACTCGATACCTGGTACGTATGGCATCGCGTTTACGAGGGTGGATACTGCGGCGCAGATATCCAGGCCGGTTCCCAGTGATATCCAGCGCAACAGCAGTATCGAAAAGGCAGTCATCGAACACATTGCTGACCACCCGGCGGCGAAGGTGGTAATGAGTGCGTTGGTAGAGGCATTGACAGGTGTTTTCGTAAAGGCTCAAGGTGAAATCAAGGGCTGGGCGGAAATCGTCCAGGCTGCTTCGCGTCCCCATGACAGCAACCGTAAGGGCACTGGTGTGCTGAGTCCGCGTTTCGATGTAATGGGCTGTGTGGGTTGGAATGCTGCAACGATTCGGGCTACCTGCCGGGTTGGCACACTGCGTGAGAAAGGCACGTTGTTCACTAACCTTATGTTGAGTGACAACTTCAAGCGGATACTCGAGCGTTCGATGACCGATCCTGCCTTGCAACGCAAGCTGGAAGGCTTGGTGGATCTGGACTATCTGAAGACCACGGATGGAAATCTGTACGCAATGTCCGGCTGGGCAGCCCGCGCCAGTGAATCTCGTGAACAGATTGGCAAGGCGGCATTTGAGTCTGCTTCAAACCTCGGCTCGGCACAGATCAGCGCACGGGAGTTGGCTTTTCATCGCCATAATCCGGTTAATCATCCGTCGAATCAGGCAAGAGTGGGTTTCGGCATATCGTCCCCAGCGAATAATGATCTGCAAGTTCTAAGAGGTCATGGCAGCAGCGTATGGAAGGTGAAGCCAGGCAGCGATTTTGCCCGGCTGGCCAGTGCATCGGGTAAGCCAGTGATCGCAGGTCCATCCGGTACCGCGTCGCGCTTCATGGCGGTAGCACGCTTTATTTCACCCGGCTGCCTGCGTGACTTGGGGCTTGATAGTGAGCAAGCATTCAAAGAGCTGGTCCGCTATGCGTGCTACGGTTATTTCGGTCAGGACGACCACCACTCGATGCTGGAGGTCAATCTGGGTATTGCTCCCCACGGTCTGGATGAGCAGTGGGACGATAAGCTATACACCGAGCCTTTCAGTCACGTCATCATGGGGCGCGGCTTCAGTGTTGACAATGCAGCTCAGCAGCACATCGTAGCGCGTGCGACCGACGAGCCAGTCGAGCATTCAGCCGCTGATCGGGTAGGCTGACAACCCGCCAGCACAACAGCCAGCGACAACGACAGCCAATAGAACTTCATGGTGATTCCCTCTTATTATCAGAGGCGTCTAGAAGCGTATAGGTGAGTTACTTTAAAAACGGCGCATGGAAAAAGTGATATCGCAGTGCCTTTAATACTCGGCAACTATTCGACATGGTCAGGCGTCGCTGACGCGGCTTAGTGATAAGCACGAGGGGCTGTTCCCTATAAGCCCCTCTTTCCGGGGCCCCGACAAAGCAAAGACTGACGCTGGTCGCTGGCACATAAAGTTGCAGGAAATCGAGAAGACTCGTTCTTCATCTTGATCTCTTTATCGTCCGTCACAGGAAACACCTATGAATATTAACCCTTCCCTGGGCGCTCATGGCAGCGCCTACTCGTCGCCTCAAAGTGATACTTCGAAGGCCACTGGAAAAGCACCTGCGCCTTCTTTTTTCAAACAGTTGGGCGGCTGTTTTTCGCCGTGCCTTGGTTCCCATGCGTCAAGCAGCCAACAACTGTCCGCCAGTCATGCGCAGACGCTCAGTCAGAATTACTCCAGCAACATTCAGGGGACGAGCCGCACACGCCAGCCGAGAGCACCCTCGCCACGCCTGTCAGATACGCCCATGAAGCAGGCGCTTTCCTCTATGATCGAACGCGAGCGTTTGCGGCTTCAAGGTCTTTCGGGAGGAATGTTCTCGGGCATTGACTCCGCCGATGCCATGATTGGTCGAGCGCTCACGAAGAAGGATTCAAACCCAAAGGCTGCGCGTTTTAGTGATGATGAGTTTCTCGCCGTTCACCTCTACACAACTTGCCTCTACAGACCTATCAATCATCATCTTCGGTATCAACACCAGGATGATGTACCTCCGATTGTAGAGGCCCTGAAGAGTGGTCTCGCCAAGCTTGCCCGCGATCCCGAGTATCAAGTAGCTGTCCCGCTTCACCGAGGCATCGAAAAAACCATGTCTGATGAAGAGGTCATGAAGCGTTTCAATTCCGGTCGGCCGTACCGTGATGAAGCGTTCATGAGTACATCGACCGATTCGGTAATTGCGAACAGTTTGACCTCAAGCGTGACACTGCACCTTCAATCAACCTCTGCGGTCAATGTAAGCCCGTTCGCCATGAACGCCTACGAGAAAGAGGCGATTATCCCGCCTCAAACTCCTTTCGAGGTCGTGGGGCTCAAGAAAATGCACAGTACTTGGCATGTGGATTTGAAAGAAGTTCAGGACAACGCTGACGGGAGTTAGACGCAATGAGAGCTGTGGCTGGTGTTTTGCCGCCGCTCGTGCATGAACGGGTGTCGTATCACCCCAGCACGGGTTGGAAGTCCTAAAACAGAAGCTTCTGGATTGCAGCTCAACAGCCGCATTGAAAAGGTGGTTGTTGAACATATCTCAGGTCATCCAGCAGCAAAAATCACGATGCAGTCATTGGTCGGTACATTGGCCCATACTTTCGTCATGGCTCATGGGGAAATCAAGGGCTGGGCGGAGATCGTCCAGTCACCTTCGCGTCCGCACGAAAGTAACCGGAAAGGCAGCGGCGTTTTCAGTGCGTGCGTCGATCTGATGGCGTGTGTGGGGTGGAATGCTGCACTGACTCGGGCGACCGCTGATCCAGCGACAACAACAGCCAATAAAGCGTCATGGTGATTGTCTCTATTGATGAGTGGAATCTATAAGCGTATAGGTGAGTTATTTGTAAAAAACGACGCGGGGAAAAGGTGATATCACAATAATAGCGTTATTGGCTTAGTTGCCCGGAACCCCTGCGCGTCCAGCGCCACTCAGTGACAGGACTCACTGCAAGGTACTTATGCCATGATCGCGTTCGCAACCGGACTGCTAGAACACAGCCTGAAACGGCTTGGATACGACGCCGCAGATTTGCAATCCCTTCGGGATGAAGGGTATTTGCTGTGGCACGGGAAAAACGGTCACACCAGCCTGTTGGTGCCCGCTGCTGGCGGGGATGCGCTTTTTGTCATCAGCACCCTGAGCTACATCGATCCTGAACAGGACGGGCGGCTGCTGGCGCTTGCGCTGCATTTGAACTTGTCGCCAGCCCACACTCTGGGCGCCAGTATCGCGCTGGATATCGAGCAAAATACCTTGTGCCTGCGTTACACGCACGATCTCACCGGGCACGGCACAGACAATTTGTCCCGCGCGCTTGAAAGCACTCAGGCACTTGCCGAGCAGATCAAGCAGGTCATCGAAACCTTCCGCAGTGAATTCGGACGCCCGCCAATGCCCGCCCACACAGCCCGACGGCCAGATGCCGTGGCGCTTTAGCCGGAGAAGTCCTCGTGAAAAAGTCTGGCGCTGGAACTCAAGCCTATGCGTTGTTCGCCTCTGCGACGGGAAGCTCGTCGAAGGGCGTTCTAAGTACCATTGCCAGGCACCTGACGGGATGTTTTGCACCCAACAAGACTGCGCTTCATTCAGCAACAGCCGTTTCGTATGAGCTATTGCCGGGCAATTATTCTGGCGCCGCCAGTGTGCATGGCTTGTCGGTTGATCACCGCCAGCCGGCGCTGACACGGCTGAGTAACGTGCTGTTCAATCAGGCACTGGCGCTGGACCTGGAGCGTTTTGACGAGGGCGCGCCAGCCGACGAAATGTTCAGGCCTTCACTGAAACGCGAAGGTGCCCATCCCCGATTGGCCGACTCACTGGGTGGCGAGCATCTGGCTGTGCAAACCATGGAGAAGGGCCTTAAACGGCTGGCAGAGGATCCTGCGCAGTCCTTTGCGCGATGCCATTCATTTTTTTACCCGATCAGTAGTGATACCACTTCACCTCAAGCATCACTTCATTCTGTGGCGAGCTCATCTGGCTGAATTCGCGTTGGGCGCTCAGGCGCAGGCCCAGGTTGCGCGACAGCTCCCACTGCTGATTGAGGCTGACACTGCGACGCACTTCGCCGTTGGTGAAGTAGTCGCCTTTGGCTTCCAGGCTCAGGTTGCCCAGCGGGTTGCGCCACAGCACGCCTGTGTTGAAGCCAGCGGCAGGGGAAATGAACTCGGCAAAATCATTGTTGTGCTCGACACGCACCGTGCCCAGCGCGAAGCCCAGCACTTCGTCACCCAGTTGCCAGGTTCCGCCACCGCCACCGTTCACATGGCTGACGAGGTTTTCGTCGCCATGCTTGCCTAACACACGCTCCAGCCCGCCAGTGACTTGCCATGACCAGGGTTTCAGCAGTTCGGTACGCGGCGTCAGCGAACGAATGGTGGCCAGATCCAATTGCTGCACTTGCCAATCGTTGCCTTCGTATTGCCGCACCTTGAGCTGCAGAATCTCGATCTGTGCGCCCAGCGGGAAGCCATAGGCGTTGTCGTTCAGGTCGTGATAGGCCATGCGCAGGCCGTATTCGGCGAAGGCCTTGTCGCCGCGGGTGCCCGCGCCCAACTGCCAGGTGCGTGACTCATGGCCTTCTTCCGGCAAGCCGGGGCGCGGTATATCCAGTTGTGGCGGAGGGTTCTGGTTGATGGCCTGCAACAGCTCGAAGCTGCGTTGCGAGCGCTGCGTGTCGCGTTCAAGGCCGTTGGCGCGATAACGTTCAAGGCGATAGGCCGCATCCTGAATCAGCGCGCGGCGCTCTTTTGGCTGGGCCAGATACTGGCTGTCCTGCAAGTGCTTCTGATCGGCGCTGACTTTTAATACCCACTGCTGCTCGTCGGCATCGAGGGGCGCTGCACGGCTGAGCAATTCACGCTCGCGGGACGGTCGATAGTCGATCTTTTCCACCAACCCTGCGGCCTTGATGGCTTTTACGGTGTCGGTGGGGATTGCGGTCAGGCCGAACTGTTCGGTCAGGTGCAGCCCCGGTCGGGCGACCTGCAACAATTCCAGCAGGCGATAGGAGCAGTTTTCATCAAAGAAAAAGTAGCTGAAACGGATCTGTTTCAATTCCCAGACGTGCTCGACCATGCGCCCGGTTTCTTCTGCGGTCAGGTTCAGCCGGTACTCCCACAGGTCACGGTTTTCCAGGCTGCGGTATTCCGAGAGCTTCCTGATAGGGCACCAGGGCAAACAGCCCCGGATAGCCGCCCGCCAGGCCTTTCCAGGCGTACAGAATGCTGTTGTCCATGCCTTCGATGTAGGCACCGAAGTTGATCGCATAGCTCAACAGTGTGGTGTTGTTGGTTTTTGCGCTGGCCGGGTCGATGCGCAACAGCGTATGGCCAAACATTGAGGACGGGCTGTTGAGGTAGGCCGCCGGAAAAATCAGTACGGTGCTGTCCGGGGCCACATCCTTGTACCAGGCCTTGAATTCCTTGCAGTCCGGGGTTGGCAGGTCAGTCAGGTGCAACTGATCGCGCAGCCAGCGGGTACGTGCCGGGTACACGCACTGGGCGTGGGTTTGCTCGTTGGTCACGGGGGCGTAAATCGCCTCCAGCGTGGCGCTCAGCTCTGCCTTCGGGTCATGCGCACCGTCGGCGGCGAGAAAGAATTTGGGGTCTGTGACGTAGCTGCGCCAGCCACCTAGCTTGCCGGCTTCATAGTGGCCCAGTGAAATCCAGAATGGCTCGTTGGCCATTTGCTGCAAACGGTCTGCGGTGGCATGAGGCGCGGCAGACAAGGGGGCACAGACAAACAGCGCCAGCGTTACAAGACGTTTGAGCATAGAGGGCAACTAGTCAAGAAAGAGAGTCCCGCCCTTCGCGAAGGAAGGGCGGGCGAACGACTTTAAGCCTGAGTAGCGTACTTGGCCAGAGTCGGATCGTTTTTCAGAACGTTGACGGTGTTGGTGTGAACGTCTTCAGCAGTGGCGTCGGCCTTGCTGAAAATCTGCGAGAAGTGTTCATGAGTGACGGCCGCGAAGTGCTCGCGATCCTCAGGTGCAACGCCCAGTACCACGGCGTAGGTAGTCAGTGCTTCGCCCTGACCCATTGCCATGTCCTTGGAGAGTTCATCCATCATGCCGTTCATGGCAAGCCAGGATTTACCGCCGTAGGTGAGGGCGCTGTTGGTCGAGCAGCCGTTGGTGCCGGAGGTCATGCCGAACGTGGCGTTACCCGAGGTGCCGTTGGTGGTTGATGCCAGGAAGTGAGCTGGGGTACCGCGCTGGCCTTCAAACAGCATGTTGCCCCAACCGCAGTCGGGACCACCTGGAGCTTGAGCCATAGCGTTGATGGATACAGCGGCGAAGAGCGTTCCAAGAAGAATCCGTTTCATAGCTTTTTCTCTTTTTAGTTCAGCCAAGGGTCGAGTTTCTTGAGTAATCACATCAAGGCAGACGGCCAACCAGCAACCACCTGCGCAATTTGGAGCGTAGGCGGGTTCCAAGGGTTCCGCGATCTATTGCAGATTATTGCCGGAAAAAGATTTTTTTTCGCACAACGGTGAAGGCTTTGCATCCACGAGCGCCTTTCGGGGCTTTCCTGCCTTGCAAGTCGCGTGCGGCGAGCGCCAGAATGCCGACATCTGCCCCGCCTGATGTAAGGATTACTGATGCCCGATTCTGTCGCAGCCAACCTACGCCTAGCGCCAAACGCGCTGACCCGTCCGTTTTCCGCTGAGCAGTTCAGCTTTGCGACCACCCACGAGCTTGAACCCTTTCGCGGTGTACTTGGCCAGGAGCGTGCCGTAGAAGCCTTGCAGTTTGGCGTTGCCATGCCGCGCCCCGGTTACAACGTGTTTGTCATGGGCGAGCCCGGCACTGGCCGCTTTTCGTTCGTCAAACGCTACCTCAAGGCCGAAGGCAAGCGCATGCAGGCGCCTTCGGACTGGGTGTACGTCAATAATTTCGATGAGCCCCGTGAGCCCAAAGCCCTGGAATTGCCGCCCGGCACCGCCCATGAGTTTATGGCCGATATCGGCGGTTTGATCGACAACCTGCTGGTGACCTTCCCGGCAGTGTTCGAGCATCCGTCCTATCAGCAAAAGAAAAGCTCGATCGACCGCGCGTTCAATCAGCGTTACGACCGCGCACTGGATGTGATCGAGCGCCTGTCGCTGGAAAAGGACATTGCGCTGTATCGCGACAACTCCAACATCGCGTTC
Source organism: Pseudomonas sp. CFBP2511 (assembly GCF_030209255.1). Classification (NCBI taxonomy): domain Bacteria; kingdom Pseudomonadati; phylum Pseudomonadota; class Gammaproteobacteria; order Pseudomonadales; family Pseudomonadaceae; genus Pseudomonas; species Pseudomonas sp. CFBP2511. The sequence continues at coordinate 189,423 of NZ_JARVSI010000024.1, forward strand.
ACACCGATGGCCGATGGCAAGGCGCTGGACGAAGCCGAGTTCTCGCAGTTGCCCGAGGCCGACCGTGATCGTTTTCACGAAGATATTTCCTCCCTTGAGGAACGTCTTAACGAAGAGCTGGCCAGCCTGCCGCAGTGGAAACGCGAGTCCAATAACCAGCTGCGTCAACTCAATGAAGAAACCATTACTCTGACCTTGCAGCCGTTGCTGGCGCCGCTTTCGGAAAAATACGCCGAAAACGCCGCTGTCTGCGCGTACCTGCAAGCGATGCAGGTGTACCTGCTCAAGACGCTGGTCGAGCAACTGGTCGACGACGCCAAGACCGATGCCCAGGCGCGCAAGTTGCTGGAAGAGCAGTACAGCCCGAGCCTGGTGGTCGGAAACACCCGTGACGGCGGCGCGCCGGTAGTGTTCGAGCAGCATCCCACGTACGACAACCTGTTCGGGCGCATTGAATACAGCACCGATCAGGGCGCGCTGTACACCACCTACCGCCAGTTGCGCCCCGGCGCGCTGCACCGTGCCAACGGTGGCTTCCTGATTCTGGAAGCGGAAAAAATGCTCAGCGAGCCCTTTGTCTGGGACGCACTCAAACGCACCCTGCAATCACGCAAGCTGAAAATGGAGTCGCCGCTGGGTGAACTGGGCCGTGTGGCAACCGTGACGCTGACGCCGCAGGTGATCCCGTGGAACGTCAAGATCATCATCATTGGCTCCCGTTCGCTGTATTACACCCTGCAAGACCTCGATCCTGACTTTCAGGAGATGTTCCGGGTGCTGGTCGATTTCGACGAAGAAATCCCGATGGTCGACGAGACGCTGGAGCAGTTCGCGCAATTGCTGAAAACCCGTACCTCTGAGGAGGGCATGGCGCCCCTGACCGCCGATGCGGTGGCACGTCTGGCGACCTACAGTGCCCGACTGGCCGAGCATCAAGGCCGTTTGTCGGCGCGCATCGGGGACCTGTTTCAACTGGTCAGCGAAGCCGACTTTATCCGCCAACTGGCCAACGATGACAAGACCGACGCCGGGCACATCGAACGTGCGCTCAAGGCCAAGGCCACGCGCACCGGAAGGGTTTCTGCGCGGATTCTCGATGACATGATGGCCGGCGTGATCCTCATCGATACCGACGGCGCAGCGGTCGGCAAGTGCAACGGCCTGACGGTTCTGGAGGTCGGTGATTCGGCGTTTGGTGTGCCGGCGCGTATTTCCGCGACGGTCTATCCGGGTGGCAGCGGCATCGTCGATATCGAGCGTGAAGTCAATCTGGGCCAGCCGATCCACTCCAAGGGCGTGATGATCCTCACCGGTTACCTGGGTAGCCGTTACGCACAAGAGTTCCCGCTGGCGATCTCCGCCAGTATCGCGCTTGAACAGTCCTACGGTTACGTGGACGGCGACAGTGCGTCGCTGGGCGAGGCCTGCACGTTGATCTCGGCGCTGTCGCGCACGCCGCTCAAGCAGTGTTTTGCGATTACCGGTTCCATCAACCAGTTCGGTGAAGTGCAGGCGGTGGGCGGGGTCAACGAGAAGATCGAAGGTTTCTTCCGCCTTTGCGAAGCGCGTGGCCTGACGGGTGAGCAGGGCGCAATCATCCCGCACGCCAACGTCACTACCCTGATGCTTGATGAACGCGTGGTTCAAGCCGTGCGTGACGGGCAGTTCCACATCTACGCAGTGCGTCAGGCTGACGAGGCCTTGAGCCTGCTGGTCGGTGAGCCCGCCGGTGCGCCTGACGAGAACGGCGAGTTTCCGCAAGGCAGCGTCAATGCGCGCGTGGTGGAGCGCTTGCGTGATATCGCCGAAATGCTCAGCGACGAAGACCTCAAGGAAGAGCTGGAAAAGGAGCCTGCGCAACTGCAACCCGAGCTGAAAATCTGATAACGGTGCTCATTGAACCGGGCGGTGCTGATGCCGCCCGGTACTCCGTTTATCAGGGCGGTTTCGCGTAGAGCGGGTTTTCTTCTAGTCTTGATCATGACCGCAGCAGCCAGAGGGTTGGCGTGCATTCTGCTTATGAGAAGGATGAATACTGTCGCTGATCAGGAGCGCATCATGCAGCGTAGCCTTTGCCTTACCCGAGAATGTATGGGGCTGATGACCCGCATCGAATGTGTCATCCGGCCTCTTCCTCATGACAATGGGCAGTGGCTGGTGCTGTTTGCGGCGGGCATGGCTCAAGAGCAGCCATCGGCAATCAAGTCTCAGGGGCCCTTCAATGGCATGCCCGAAGCGCAGTCGGTGCTGACGAGCATCCTCGAAAACCTTTCGTTGCACGGCTACCGATGCCTCGACGATGTGCCGATCTGGTCGCTGCACATGCAGGCCGAGCTGAGGCGAATCGGCGGTGACGGGGCGGTTTGCCAGCGCTCATCACTCTTTTGATCCTGAACATCCAGCTCCTCGGCGGTGCCTTGTGCGCCGGCCGTGCGATATTTTGTCGCAGTTCCAGAGCAGCGCGTTACCGCTGATATACTCGCCCGTCCTTTCAAAACACCTTGCGAGTACCAATGGAACGTTTTTTTGAGAATGCCATGTACGCATCGCGCTGGCTGCTTGCGCCGATCTATTTCGGTCTTTCCCTGGGCCTGTTGGCTTTGTGTCTCAAGTTCTTCCAGGAAATCTTTCACGTCATCCCCAATATCTTTTCCCTGGCAGAAGCCGATCTGATTCTGGTGCTGCTGTCGTTGATCGACATGGCGCTGGTGGGCGGCCTGCTGGTGATGGTGATGATTTCCGGTTATGAGAACTTCGTGTCGCAACTGGACATCGATGATGACAAGGAAAAGCTCAACTGGCTGGGCACCATGGACTCGTCTTCGCTGAAGATGAAAGTTGCGGCTTCCATCGTGGCGATTTCCTCTATCCACTTGCTGCGGGTGTTCATGGATGCCACCAACATCAAGCCTGAATACCTGATGTGGTACGTGATCATCCACATGACCTTCGTGATCTCCGCGTTTGCGATGGGCTATCTGGACAAGCTGACCAAGCACTGAGCCTGTGAAGGATAAAAAGGGCGGATGGTTTCGTATCTGGCATGTCGCCGCAGTGTGTTGTAAAACGTCCGTTCCGATGCATTAGACGTTGCGCAGGAGGTTCGACCATGAATTACCAGGAGTTTACCGACCACGCCCAGGCCGGTCGGGTCGAAGAGCTGAACCTGATCTCTATCGAAGGCGGTATCTATCTGCTCGATGTGCGCATGAACGGCACTTCAGTGATGCTCAAGGATGCGGCCGGCAAGACTTTGCACCTTCGTTCGGTCGAGCATGCCCGTGAACTGCTGAAGAATGTGCCGGTGGTGCCGTTTTATCTGGTGCATTGCGTGGTGCACGATGAGCTGTGCGGCATGCCGGTCAACGATCGCTCCGAGATGCGCATGCCGATTTCCTTTCATTCGTCGTGGTCCTGACCGCCAAGGGCCAATAGCTGCTGCGATAGGGCGTGCGGGCTCAATTGTGCTAGGCTGCTTGCCCTTTTGGTTCGGGGCGCATCAGGGGTAAAGCGTGATGACCGTTCAGGTTTTACGCGATTATCGACTGCGTGCCCCTTTGCGGAGCAGTGTCATGTCCGAAGTCAATCTGTCCACCGACGAAACCCGCGTCAGCTACGGCATCGGCCGTCAGTTGGGCGACCAGTTGCGCGACAACCCGCCACCGGGCGTCAATCTGGAAGCCATTGTTGCAGGCTTGCGCGATGCGTTTGGCGGTCAGCCAAGCCGTGTGGGTCAGGAAGAAATGTCCGCCAGCTTCAAGGTCATCCGTGAAATCATGCAGGCCGAAGCAGCCGCCAAGGCCGAACAGGCTGCAGGCGCCGGCAAGGCTTACCTGGCTGAAAATGCCAAGCGCGAAGGCGTGACCACACTGGCTTCCGGTCTTCAATTTGAAGCGCTGACTTCCGGTGATGGCGCCAAGCCAACCCGTGAAGACCAGGTGCGCGTGCATTATCACGGCACGCTGATCGACGGCACTGTCTTCGACAGCTCTTACGATCGTGGCGAACCTGCCGAGTTTCCGGTCAGCGGCGTGATCGCAGGCTGGACCGAGGCGCTGCAACTGATGAACGCCGGCAGCAAATGGCGTCTGCACGTGCCGAGCGAACTGGCGTACGGCGCTCAGGGCGTCGGCAGCATCGCACCGCACAGCGTGCTGGTGTTCGACGTGGAACTGCTGGACGTTCTGTAATCGACCCGTTCGATACAGAAAATCGCTGAACGAATCGCGCTGACTCGTTCAGCGGCGGAGTTGTGCTGACGCTTCATGCTCAGTGCAACTCACCCATCGGGCGCAACGCTCGCGCATAGCAGAACAGAAACAGGTTTCTCACCAGCTCTTTGAGCACCAGCGGCTCGCTTGAACTCAGGCTGCACACGTCCAGATCGCCCTGATCGCGCAACTCCTCCAATGCCTCTTCCTCCAGAACGGCACACACTTCCCCCGTCTCGCGATGAAGAATTCTCAGGTAAGGGTGTGGTCGGTCCAGCCATGCATCGATCAAATAAGTCATGTCTCATCTCCTGTTCGGGTTAGATGAGAATAATTCTTATCGGTATAATAGCAAGGCACTATTGAGATTAATTCTCATTTTGCGCTGAATGGTTGATTCAGGTCAGTGGATACCAACCGGGAGCGGACGCAGAGCGTATTTTTGGACACGTCCATCGTTCCTCACGCTCCAGCGTGGGAATGCCGTGGGTGACGCTCCGCGTCACAGATTTGCGCTGCGCCGCAGGTTCGGGACAGGACGCGGAGCGTCCAGAACTGCATGCCGACGCGGAGCATCGGCACGATAGGTGTTCTCTCGGACACTTATCAGTTCGTGACGCTCCGCGTCACACCGCGGCGCCATCGGCCCGTCAATGATGCTCGCGGGTGGCGCGGAATTTCACGTCGGGCCAGCGTTCTTCCATCAGCGCCAGGTTCACGCGGGTAGGGGCGAGGTAGGTCAGGTGACCGCCGCCGTCCACTGCCAGGTTTTCCACGGCCTTGTTCTCAAACTCTTCAAGCTTCTTTTTGTCAGCGCAGTCGATCCAGCGGGCCGACCAGACGGTGATCGGCTCGTAGGCGCATTCGACCTTGTATTCCTCCTTCAGGCGGCTGGCGACCACGTCGAACTGCAGCACACCGACGGCGCCGAGAATGATGTCGTTGCTGCGCTGCGGGAAGAACACCTGCGTGGCGCCTTCTTCGGCGAGCTGTTGCAGGCCCTGGCGCAGTTGCTTGGACTTGAGCGGGTCTTTCAGACGCACGCGGCGGAACAGCTCCGGGGCAAAGTGCGGAATACCCGTGAAGCCCAGCGCTTCGCCTTCGGTGAAGGTGTCGCCGATCTGGATGGTGCCGTGGTTGTGCAGGCCGATGATGTCGCCAGCGTAGGCTTCTTCGAGTTGCTCACGCTCCGAGGAGAAGAAGGTCAGCGCGTCGCCGATTCGCACGTCCTTGCCCAGGCGCACGTGGCGCATTTTCATGCCTTTCTCGTAGCGCCCCGAGCAAATGCGCATGAACGCAATACGGTCGCGGTGCTTGGGGTCCATGTTCGCCTGAATCTTGAACACGAAACCGGCGAATTTTTCTTCTTCCGGCTCGACGGTGCGCTCGTTGGCAACCCGTGCCAGCGGCATCGGCGCCCAGTTCACCACAGCATCAAGCACGTGATCGACGCCGAAGTTGCCCAAAGCCGTCCCGAAGAACACCGGGGTCAGTTGGCCGTCGATGAACTCCTGCTGATTGAATTCGTGGCAAGCGCCCTGCACCAGTTCCAGTTGCTCTACGAAGCGGTCGTACTCGTCACCCAGGTGGGCGCGGGCTTCGTCGGAGTCCAGATTCTGGATGATTTTGGTGTCGGTGCGTTCGTGACCGTGGCCTGCGGTGTAAACAATGATGTAGTCGTCAGCCAGGTGATAGACACCCTTGAAGTCACGGTAGCAGCCAATTGGCCAGGTAATCGGCGCAGCCTTGATCTTGAGGACCGCTTCGATTTCGTCGAGCAGCTCGATCGGGTCGCGAATGTCGCGGTCCAGCTTGTTGATGAAGCTGACGATCGGCGTGTCACGCAGGCGGCAGACATCCATCAGGGCAATGGTACGTGGCTCGACGCCTTTACCGCCGTCGAGCACCATCAAGGCCGAGTCGACGGCCGTCAGGGTACGGTAGGTGTCTTCGGAGAAGTCTTCGTGACCCGGGGTGTCGAGCAGGTTGATCATGTGATCGCGATACGGGAACTGCATCACCGACGTGGTGATGGAGATACCGCGCTGTTTCTCCATTTCCATCCAGTCGGAGGTGGCGTGGCGGTCGGATTTACGCGACTTGACCGTACCGGCGACGGAAATGGCCTTGCCCATCAGCAGGAGTTTTTCCGTGATGGTGGTTTTACCCGCATCCGGGTGGGAAATAATGGCGAAAGTGCGGCGTTTCGCGACTTCGGCGGCCTGTTGGGTCATGGGAAATCGCCTGGGATGGGATCTAAAAAGGGCGCAGATTATAGCTCAAATCGCGGCAATGTCCGAACCGTTCAGACAATAAACGATGGCCAGATAATGTCTCGTGTGGGAACCTTTCAGGCCGTGGAGACGTCCACTCCCCCGTCAAGGCTCGCAACGAAGCCAATGCAAGGGGCTGATTCATCAGCATGTTGGCTTGACGAAGCTGCGCTTATGGCTTGTGTTTTCGCCGAGGTTAAACCCTTACCGGCGACCCACCCGCTGCTCTTCGCGAACGTTATTGCCGGTGTCTTTCTGGACGCCCTGGTCAACGCGTTCGCCGACTGAAATAAGGAGTCCGCCTGTGGCTAATCGCTATGGCAAGGGGCTATTGGGAGGCGCGGTTGTGATCGCACTCCTGGCCCTGCTGATCCACTGGATCGGCATCAGTACTATCAAGCAATACCAGGATGACCTGCTGTTCTACCTTCAGGCTCACCTGATTCTGGTTCTGGTTTCAATGTTGGCGGCCCTGGTGGTCGGTATTCCCGCAGGCATCGCCCTCAGCCGACCGAGCATGGTGGGCCGCGCCGAACGCTTCATGCAGATATTCAACATTGGCAACACCGTTCCGCCACTCGCCGTTCTGGCCATTGCCCTCGGGATACTCGGGATCGGCAGCGGGCCGGCGATCTTCGCGCTGTTTCTCGCCTCGCTATTGCCCATCGTGCGTAACACCTATGAAGGCCTGAAAAACGTTCAGGGTTCACTCAAGGAAGCCGCCGTCGGTATCGGCATGACCCCGCGCCAAGTGCTGTGGCGTGTCGAATTGCCCAACGCTGTGCCGATCATTATTGGTGGCGTGCGTGTCGCGCTGGCGATCAACGTCGGGACCGCGCCGCTGGCGTTTCTCATCGGTGCCAACAGCCTCGGCAGCCTGATTTTCCCGGGTATTGCCTTGAACAACCAGCCGCAACTGGTGCTGGGCGCGGCGTGTACCGCGCTGCTGGCGCTGCTGCTCGATGGCCTGGTGACACTGGCCAGTCGTCTCTGGCTGGAACGCGGACTGGCTCGCTGAGCGAAGGAATTCTCATGAAAAAAATATGCTTGTTTTTAGGCTTTGCCTTGCTGTTTCCGGCATTTGCCCAAGCCGCGGAAAAGCCGCTATTACGCGTCGGCGCACGGGTGTTCACCGAACAGACCATGCTCGCTGAGCTGACTGCACAATATCTGCGCACCAAAAACTACGATGTGCAAATCACTGGCGGTCTGGGCAGCAACCTGGCGCGCAGCGCACAGGAAAGCGGCCAACTGGATCTGCTGTGGGAATACACCGGCGTTTCATTGGTGGCCTACAACCACATCGATGAAAAGCTCGACAGCGCACAGACCTATGCGCGGGTAAAGGAAGTCGACGCAAAGAAAGGCCTGGTCTGGCTTTCCCCGTCCAAGTTCAACAACACCTACGCGCTGGCACTGCCTCAGAAGATTGCCGACAAGTACCCGCAGGTCAACACCATGACCGACCTGACCAAAGTGCTCAAGGACGAAGCCAAAGAGGGGCACCTGGTCGCGCTGGACACCGAGTTTGCCAACCGTTCCGACGGCCTGGTCGGCATGGTCAAGCACTACGGCATGAATCTGGGACGTGAGAATACCCGGCAGATGGACTCGGGGCTGGTGTACACGGCATTGCAGAATGGCCAGGTGTTCGCAGGGCTCGTCTACACCACCGACGGTCGCCTGAATGCGTTCAAGCTCAAAGTTCTCGAAGATGACAAACACTACTTTCCGGACTACACCGCTGCGCCGGTGATTCGTCAGGAGTACCTGGACAAGCATCCGGACATCGCCACGCTGCTCAAGCCGCTGGCTGAGCTTCTGGATAATCAGACCATGATCGACCTCAACGCTCGCGTCGACGTCGGCCATGAGAGCCCATCCTCGGTTGCTGCAGATTTCCTGCGCCAGCATCCATTGAACTAAGGAAGGAGACGATATGAGTTTCTTGAGCGCCTTCTCCCATCTGGACTGGGCACAAGTCCTGCAACTGACCTGGCAGCACATCACGCTGGTCGGCATCGCGGTGACCCTGGCCATTCTGGTCGGCGTCCCGCTGGGCGTGTTGATGACCCGCTTTCCGGCGCTGGCCGGCCCGCTGCAAGCCAGCGCCACCGTGCTGCTGACCGTGCCGTCCATTGCGTTGTTCGGCCTGTTGCTGCCGTTCTACTCAAAGTTCGGTCAGGGCCTTGGCCCGATGCCTGCCATCACTGCAGTGTTTCTCTATTCGCTGCTGCCGATCATGCGTAATACCTACCTGGCCCTGACTGGCGTCGAGCCGGGCATTCGTGAAGCCGCCAAAGGCATTGGCATGACCTTCGGCCAACGCCTGCGCATGGTTGAACTGCCCATTGCCGTGCCGGTCATTCTCGCCGGTGTGCGCACCGCCGTGGTGATGAACATCGGTGTCATGACCATCGCCGCGACCATCGGTGCCGGTGGCCTGGGTGTACTTATTCTTGCTTCTATCAGCCGCAGCGATATGTCGATGCTGATCGTCGGCGCGGTCCTGGTCAGTATTCTGGCCATCATCGCCGACCTGCTTCTGCAATGGCTGCAACGCACGCTGACTCCAAAAGGATTACTGAAATGATCGAACTCCAGAACCTCTCCAAGACTTTCCAGAGCAACGGCAAAGAAGTGAAGGCTGTCGATTCGGTCAGCCTCACGGTCAACGAAGGCGAAATCTGTGTCTTCCTCGGCCCGTCGGGCTGCGGCAAGAGCACCACGCTGAAAATGATCAACCGTCTGATCATGCCGACCTCCGGCAAAGTGCTGATCAACGGCGAAGACACCACTGACCTGGATGAAGTGACCTTGCGTCGCAATATCGGCTACGTGATCCAGCAGATCGGTCTGTTCCCGAACATGACCATCGAGGAAAACATCGTGGTCGTGCCTAAATTGCTGGGCTGGGACAAGCAGCGTTGCCATGACCGTGCGCGCGAACTGATGAGCATGATCAAGCTGGAGCCCAAGCAGTACCTGCATCGCTACCCGCGCGAATTGTCCGGTGGTCAGCAGCAGCGTATCGGGGTGATCCGCGCGCTGGCGGCCGATGCGCCGTTGCTGCTGATGGACGAGCCGTTCGGTGCGGTCGATCCGATCAACCGCGAGATGATCCAGAACGAGTTCTTCGAGATGCAGCGGGCGCTGAACAAGACCGTGATCATGGTCAGCCACGACATCGACGAAGCCATCAAGCTGGGCGACAAGATCGCGATTTTCCGTGGCGGTAAACTGCTGCAGATCGATCACCCGGACACCTTGCTCGCGCATCCGGCTGACGACTTCGTCAGCAGCTTCGTCGGCCAGGACAGCACCCTCAAGCGCCTGCTGCTGGTCAAGGCAGAAGACGCCGCCGACAACGCGCCATCGGTCAGCCCGGAAACCCCGGTTGCCGATGCGCTGGAGGTGATGGACGAAAACGACCGTCGCTACATCGTCGTCACCGACAGCGAGAACAAGGCGATGGGCTACGTACGACGTCGTGACCTGCATCGCCAGCAAGGCACGTGCGCGCAGTTCCTGCGTGAGTTCAACGCCACGGCGGCCTACGACGAGCACTTGCGCATCCTGCTGTCGCGTATGTACGAGTTCAACCGCGCCTGGCTGCCGGTGCTGGATGCCGAGAACGTGTTCCTGGGTGAGGTGACGCAAGAGTCGATTGCGGCGTATCTGAGTTCGGGCCGTTCGCGCGGCATGAAGACCAGTATTGTTTCGCCTGCCGAGCAAGTGGCTTCTTGATTTGCCGTGTTGCCGCCAGTCGTTGTGACTGGCGGTAACAAGTGCAGTTACAGGTCTCTCGGGTCGCAATGAGTAACGTACGGGTCTTGCGCCCAGGTTTCAGTGTGTCTATCTGCCGCATTACTCTCGTACAGGACGTAGGTTGCGCCCTTGTAATCGCAAGTGACTTTGCAGTTGTCGTCGCTGTCATGCGTACCGGAAGTGGTCCACACCCCATTGCTCACGCTGGAGTAATAAGCCTCCCCTTGGGTGATCTCGGATACATAAGCATTGTTGACATACATCTTAAAGTTGAATTGTTTGTACGCCTCCCCCGTAAAATGCACAGACAGGCTGCTCGCTGTCCGTACTACTTTGGTGATGGTTCTTTGAAGTAGCATGTGCTGTGCAATGTTCAGATACGATCGATAATCTGCGCGATTTTTGATGCTGATAACCGGGTTGCCATTGACTGTCGCATACAAGGCAGTCACGGTTTTCTGATCGGCCAAGGAGGTGAGTTGAGTCATGGTGTTGTCGGTGAAAAGCGCCCGTATCGGCTGGACTATATTGCCTTCCGCGAGGGTTCCTGAAAAAAGTGTATAAGGTGTGCTTGAGTGGTCCAGGCTCACAGAGATGGAATACAGAAGATTATGGGCTACGGATAATTTCGTTATCCAGGTGTTTTCAACCAGCTCCGAATAGAGAGGGTACCCCTTGTCAAGCCTTGCAAAAGTATATTTATCCACCTTTAGCTGGTAGTTATAATTTTTGAATTCGGCGGTTGCGAAAGTGACGCTGATACCTTGCGAGGTTATCTGTACGCTACGGATCATGTTTTCTAGAAAAATACGCTGCGCTCGATGCAACAAGCGAGCATGAATCGCGTTAGGTTTAAGGCTGTTAACCTCTGAAAAATACATGTTCAAAGCTTGCTGTGTAAGGCCGGGCTTTAGCACGACACAACGCTCATCGGTAAACAGATTTTTTATGCTGGCCAGCAGCAAAGGGTAGTCGTGATTGCTGGCGGCCTCATAGTGGATTATGTCAAAATCGTTAGGTACGATATTTACAGCCCATCGCTCACCCGGCATGATCTGGATGGGGGTGTCTACATAGCAACGGTCACCATCAAAACTGACGCTGCAATTTACAGCAGACGTATGATTTAACGTTGACATAACCAGCCCATTCTTGGTCACGCTGTAGCGATATCTCCCGTACCATTTCTCATTAATGGAGAAGCGGGTGGTTTGCCTGAAGTCGGCCTGTAGGTCCGCCCGGATATGGGCCAGTTCAGGAAAATACGTCAGAACAGGCAAAAAAATCGGAAATGACGTTGTTGCGTCGGTTTCCCAAATGTTTTTTTCCAGCGGCAGCAAGTCTGATATTTGTCGCAGCGTCTCGGGTGTTGGATAAATTCCCCAACGGTCGAAAAAGGTCGACAGGTCTCTTCCGGTGAGCAGTGAGGTTTCCACGATAAAACGCTGAAGTACATCTTCATTCCCCTGTGGCAGGTTTTGCATGAGCCGGTAGCGCTGGTGCAATTGAGGGTAGAAACCAATGCGGAAGGTAAGGTGGAGTTGCCAAAGCATGGCGACTCTCTGAAAGTGATTTGGAAGACGACTGAACTCCCGGTGTGGACTGTTCAGGTATTCTTTTATGACAGGGTACTCAACGTCCAGGCGCGATGCACGGCCTTCCATTCGTTCTTGTGTTGCAAGTGAATATATATTAACTGTCACCTCAGTCATGTCCTCCCAATTCATGGGAGACAGCTGCCGCTGATGACCGCTTTCATGCCAAGGGCCCCAGCCCTGTGCAGGATTGCCTGATAACAAGTAGCTCAAGGCCGTCGCGCCGGTGAACCCCATGTGCCCATTAGTTGCAAACATATAGAGCGAGTCGGCCTCTACATAAAGATGCTTATTGGGGTCTATTGCCCACTCCGTCTCCCCTTCGCCCAAAATCCCCGAGATGTCATCCTGAGACCGAATGAGCTCATCGTAGTAGGTCATCAGTTTTTCGGGGTCTTTGATGTGGTCCCGAGCGCTTTCGTAGCGGACGACGATAATGGCTCGCTCGCTGGTCAGCATCACAACAGGTGCATTATTGTATTGGACCATCATGTTCTGCCACATCGCGTTGGTTGTTTCTTTCAACCAGAAGGCAGGCACACCGCTGTAAGCCCCCTTTATAATTACAGTGACGGAATGGCCCGCGTCTTGACAGATAAAGCTCAGCAGGCCGGACTCAGGCACGTCAAAGCTGTTATAACCGAAAGCCAGAGGCTTGAGGACGGGGGTGTTGAGTTCGGGAACGCCGAAAACGGCCCAAATCTTTACTGCCGTGTCTTGGTAGTAGCTGAGTTCCAGGTGTTCGCCTTTCGTGACATAGATACCGGTTGGTTGGTAGTCACTGTGCGGCAAGGATCGCCTCTGCCGAACCTTGTTCAGGTCGGCAGAGGTCCTCCCGATGACGGTAAAGCTTGTTTGACGTGGCGTGAGGCTGGAAGGCTCCGAGCCTGCGGTTTCATCGTGTATATCGTCCATGATCGTTTCCAGATGAGGTGGCTTGAGGTTTATTGGGCGCGCGGACAGCCAATCCGTCTACTGTCAGAACTGACAGGCAGGGCAGCCCTTGTCTCATCGTCGTTCCAGGTCCAAGGGAACATCTGCCTGTCATGCAGGTCGGTTAAACAGGTCCTTGGGAAGGCAACTCAAGCGCCCTGTGCAAAAACGCGACATTTTTTGTTGATATCCGGCCCCTCAGGTCCTAAAGTTCGCGCCGAACGTCCATGCTGGAAACGATCCATCCGGCTCAAGTACTGACGACGAGACAGCAAGGCCAGGAAGGCAGCCCTTCAGTGGCCTTTTTGCTTTCGGCGACATGCCTTGGGAAGTAGGCGAACCAAAGTGGGGATACGGAGGGCGTTCATTTGCACCCATTGACCAATACCGTTTGCCATCAGGAGTTCCAGCAGCATGTCGATCAATGTCGAAGACTACTATTCAGCCGACACCTTCAAGAAAATGAAGGCGTTCGCTGACAAGCAAGAAACGCCGTTCGTGGTCATTGATACCGCCATCATCAGCAAGGCCTATGACGACCTGCGTGCGGGCTTCGATTTCGCCAAGGTTTACTACGCCGTCAAAGCCAACCCGGCCGTTGAAGTCATCAATCTGCTCAAGGACAAGGGTTCGAGCTTCGACATCGCTTCGATCTACGAACTGGACAAGGTCCTGAGTTGCGGCGTTGGCCCTGAGCGTATGAGCTATGGCAACACCATCAAGAAATCCAAGGACATCCGCTACTTCTACGAGAAGGGCGTGCGTCTGTTTGCAACCGATTCCGAAGCTGACCTGCGCAACATTGCCAAGGCTGCACCGGGCGCGAAAGTCTATGTGCGCATCCTGACCGAAGGCTCGACCACTGCCGACTGGCCTCTGTCGCGCAAATTCGGCTGCCAGACCGACATGGCCATGGACCTGCTGATTCTTGCCCGTGACCTGGGCCTGGTGCCTTACGGCATCTCGTTCCACGTTGGCTCGCAGCAGCGCGACATCAGCGTCTGGGACGCTGCCATCGCCAAGGTCAAAGTGATTTTCGAGCGCCTGAAAGAAGAAGACGGCATTGTTCTGAAGCTGATCAACATGGGTGGCGGCTTCCCGGCCAACTACATCACCCGTACCAACAGCCTGGAAACCTACGCTGAAGAAATCATCCGCTTTCTGAAGGAAGACTTCGGTGATGACCTGCCGGAAATCATTCTGGAGCCAGGCCGTTCGCTGATCTCCAATGCCGGTATTCTGGTCAGCGAAGTCGTGCTGGTCGCGCGCAAGTCGCGCACCGCCGTCGAGCGTTGGGTCTACACCGACGTGGGCAAATTCTCCGGCCTGATCGAAACCATGGACGAAGCCATCAAGTTTCCGATCTGGACCGAAAAAAAAGGCGAGATGGAAGAAGTGGTTATTGCCGGCCCGACCTGCGACAGCGCCGACATCATGTACGAGAACTACAAGTATGGCCTGCCGCTCAACCTGGCCATCGGTGACCGCATGTACTGGCTGTCGACCGGCGCCTACACTACCAGCTACAGCGCGGTGGAGTTCAACGGCTTCCCGCCGCTGAAATCGTTCTACCTGTAAATTTCCAGCTTCAGAAAAAAACCCATGAAAATGGGTTTTTTTTCGCGCAGAAAAAATAAATATATAAACCTCTTCAGGCGTTGAAGTGCGTTAGGTATGAAGTCGTCTGCTGTTCTATCGTCGCTGATTAATAATCCTCATCTATTTTGTTGCTGATTCCTACAGGCAATGTCCACTTCGCTTGCTATTTAAGCTCGACGACCTCTGTTAATTTTCAGTGGCCTTGAAACGACAGTTGAATGCTGTCGTAAACAAGATGCCCATAATAAGGAAATTAATCATGGTTACTTTAGTTGAGCCGCAATTTACAGATGGTGAAGAGCACGCGGTCGAAGATGTCAGTCGTGTCAGCAAGGATTTAATGGATGTTCTCAGCAGTCAAGGGGACGGTGTCGCGCGCGCCCCTGGCTTGCTGATTACAAACGAAGATGTCCGACGCATCAGGCGTTATGTCAATTCCGGTCTGGCACTTCCGACCGCTCTGGATGAGGTCAGCCAGTTAACGGGTGGCATTGACAACGCTATTCCCGGTCTGGGGCCAGACGCCATTGCTGAGCTGCATGCCGGTATTCAGGCCCACGCCAGAAGTTGGTCGGCGATTGAAACCAATATGCAGAAAGTCGGCGGCGACCTTTATGTGTTCTCAGGCAATCTGATTAACATCGCTACCCATGTCGTGGATTTCATCAAGGGGCTGGAATCCTATCAGACCCTGCAGGTGGGGGAGCTGACTCCGGCGCAGATTGATCAAATGCCTCCTGTCGCGTTGATGGACCAGGACAGCAGGAAAATACCTGGCTTACTGGCCCTGGTGGATGATCTCAAGATTCATATCAAGGACCACAGCGCAAGCACCACCCGCACCAGAGTCGGGGTGACTGATTTCAAACGTTGCCTCAAGGAAGAGATAGCCCCCGGCGTGGCGCTGAAGATAAGGCTGGCCCGCTCGGGAAGCGCAGGTGACGAAATCGCCCGGCTCACAGCCGATGTTGATCAGCTTAACAATCGCATCAATCAGAAACTTGCTGAGTATGAAGAATACTCGGAATACAAGTGGATCGGTTTCTGGTGGGGGCCCATCGTCGGGGCGTTGTCCTACTCCATTTATGGTCCCAAAGCCTCGGCAGCGCTCGGTGAAAAAGATCGCCTGATTGAAGAAAAACGTCAGGTCGAGCTGACGTTGAAAAAACAAAACAGGTTGTTGGGCGATCTGCTGGCGTTCGAAACCAGCCTTCAGGATTTGAAAACCAGAATCGATGGCGCTGCCAGTGGCGTCAGCAACATTGAAAGTTTGTGGGTGCTGTTGGAGGAGTTAGTCGAGTCCTCCTACGACCGCATCAAGAACACCAATAATGCGGTGTACCTCGTCAGTTTTGTCTCTCGCTTTCAAACCCTGATGAGCAACTGGAAAGAGATTCAAGTTCAGTCCTTCGATCTGCTGACTGCGTTCAATAACGCACTTGAAGAGTCCGCTGTTTAAGCATCGATCAACGTATATCTAATGAGAATGCCGTTATGAACGTTCATGTACTCGATACGCCTTTTCAACTGCCACAACCCGATATGGAAATTATTATTGGCAGTCGTGAAAAGCTGAAACACCAGGCCGACGCGCTAGGTGATATTTATTTACCCGTGATGAAGGAAACGCTGCGCAGCCTGGTGAACGAAATAGGCAATGTCGATAAAGAAGCACTGGATACGCTGACGCTGGTTCCGCATTTTTTCAATGACGATGAGATGCTGCCTTTTGTTGAAGCGATTGCAACGCTCAGGGGCGAGCCTGACGAGGCGAAAAGTAAAACCGCCATTTTAGAATTCAATGAAGAAATCAGTATGCTTCTGGATGCACGTACTGCTTCTCTGGCCAGCCAGGCTAAAGCGCTTGATAAAGCGCTGAGCAATTTGAACGCCGTGCAGGTCAACGCAGTGGATCATCTGACGCCCGCCCTTGATCAGGAGATCAGCACGCTGCAGGCCAGGCTGGCGATTGAAAAAACGCGTCTGGAGGAAATGTTGGCGAAGGAAAAAGTGGTCAATGCATTGATTGCCGATGTAGAGAGTCTCAGCTTTTTCGACAAGCTGAAGCCTTTGATCGCTTCGCTGGAAACGCTGGCGGATATCGATCCCAAAAATCCGTTGATCGGGTCCATCAAGGCGGGTATCGCCGGCGTGTCCAATATGCTGGATCTGCTGGACGGTGCCGTTGATTATGATCACCTGATGACCCTGCGCGATACGTTGCAGGCGCAGTTGCTCGATCTGCAGGGCAGGGTTGGTGAGGCTCGCGCGGCACTTGATGTCGAAGTGAGCAAGCGCGATCAGATTTCGGGGCTGGCATCGGTTCAGGTCTACAAGAACGACTACGTTCGAGAAATCGGCAAACTGCATACGGCGCTGACTCAGGTCCTGGCCAATTGCCGACTGCCCGCCTCCGAAGGGCTCGAGGAGCGCGTCAGTCATTTCAGGCGTCAAGCAGATGCACTGAATACCTATCTGGTAGATCTACGAGGAAGCTGGCGCAGCTGATAATTTGCTGTTGCCCCGCTTGTTCACATAGGCGGGGTTTTCGGCGTGTGGCAAAAACACCTTACAGACAGACACGTTACAGATAGACACGATATGGCCGTCAGTGCATTAATTGCGCCGCGCAATATGAGTGAGAGTAGCGAGCGTGTTGAAGAAAGTCCTGTTTCAACTGCACTGGTTCTTCGGGATCACGGCAGGTCTGGTGCTGGCCCTGATGGGCATCACCGGCGCCCTGTATTCGTTCGAGGACGAAATTCTCGACGTGCTCAATCCTGACACTCTGCTTGTCGAAGAGCGCGCTGCTGCATTGCCTCCCCTCGAACTTGTCCACAAGCTGGAGGCCGCAACCGGGCTCACCGTGGCTATCTTGCGTGTCGAGACTCTCGGCAATCGCGCCGCTCAGGTGTATTTCACGCCGGAACCGGGCGAAAGGCGTGGCCCCAAACGCAATTTCGATCCTTATACCGGCGAGCTGAAAGGCGATGCGCTGGGCGAGGGGTTTTTCGATTTTATTCTGCAAGTGCATCGTTATCTGGCTGCCGGTGAAGTGGGCAAGCAGGTCACCGCAGCCTGTACGCTGATTCTGCTGTTCTTCTGCCTGTCTGGGCTCTATCTGCGCTGGCCTCGCAATGCCTTGAGCTGGCGTGTCTGGCTGACGATGGACTGGGCGAAAAAGGGCCGCAGTTTCAACTGGGACCTGCATTCGGTTTTCGGTACGTGGTGCCTGTTGTTCTACCTGTTGTTCGCGATTACGGGCTTGAACTGGTCGTATGACTGGGTGAGCAATGGTCTGAACACTTTGATGGGGGATGCGCCGTCAGTACAGCGCAAGGCCTCTGTGGTCACGGCTAACAAAACCGCACCGTTGGTGGTCGATTACGCAGCGGTCTGGGACAGTATTCAGAAGACGGCCGGGCCTGAACTGCGCGCCTATAATCTGCGCCTGCCTGCGTCCGGCGGCCAACCGGCCACGGTGTTCTATCTGCTCAAGGATTCACCACACCCGCGCGCCCTGAACAGCATCACCCTGGACCCTGCAAACGGCCAGATCAGTGCGGTTTCGCGCTACGCAGAGCGTGGTTTGGGGGCGCAACTGCTGGCCAGCAACTATGCGCTGCACGTCGGCAGCTACTTTGGCCTGGCTGGTCGAATCATCATGACGGGCGCCTCATTGATGATGCCGCTGTTCTTTATTACTGGCTGGTTGCTGTACCTGGATCGCCGTCGCAAAAAGCGCGATGTCAGGAGTGCGCGTGGCGAGGTGCAGGATGATGCGTGCGGTGATGCGTCGTCCTGGCTGATTGGCTTTGCCAGCCAGAGCGGCTTCGCCGAGCAACTGGCCTGGCAGACTGCCGCCCGGTTGCAGGCGTCAGGCTTGCCCGTGCGTGTGAAGCGTCTAGGGGATTTGACCGAAGAAGATTTCAGCCAGAGCCGCAAGGCGTTGTTTGTCGTCAGCACGTTTGGCGATGGAGAGGCGCCTGACAGTGCGCGGGGGTTCGAGCGTAAGTTGCTGGGCCGTCGGCTGGCAGTGGAGCACCTCGATTATGCCGTGCTGGCGCTGGGCGACCGGCAATATCAGCATTTCTGCGGCTTCGCCCATCGCCTGCATGACTGGCTGGCAGAGCAGGGTGCGCGTACGTTATTCGCGCCTGTCGAGGTAGACAGCGCCGATCCTGCGGCCCTGCAGCATTGGCAACAACAACTGGGGCAACTGACCGGCTCTGTGCCCTTTGCCCACTGGCAGGCACCGGTTTTCGAAAACTGGACGCTGGTCCGTCGCGAGCATTTGAACCCAGGCAGCAGTGGTTCCAAGGTGTTCAGGCTTGAGCTGATGGCATCCGGTTTGATGAGCTGGCAAGCGGGTGATCTGGTTGAGGTGATGCCGCGCAACGCTGCGCAGGTCATCGGGCAATACCTTCACGGCCTGGGCGTCGATCCTTTGAGCCCGGTCAGCGTTGAGGACTTGCAGGAAACGCTTGCTCAGGCACTGGCAACCCGCCAGTTGCCGCATAACCGTGCGCATCTGGTGGGGTTGCATGCACAAGCGCTGATCGATGCGCTGGTGCCGATATCCGCTCGAGAGTACTCGATTGCTTCTATTCCCGAGGAAGGGGGCCTGCACCTGATTGTGCGTCAGGAGGTTCATCCTGACGGCAGTCTGGGGCTGGGTTCCGGCTGGCTGACCGAACATGCCGCCCTTGACAGTACGGTCAGTCTGCGAGTGCGCCGCAACAGCAGCTTTCATTTGCCGGCTGAACCTGTCCCGCTGATTCTGTTGGGCAACGGCACAGGGCTGGCCGGCTTGCGCAGCCTGCTCAAGGCCCGCATTGCTCAAGGGCAGACGCGCAACTGGCTGCTATTCGGTGAACGCAATCGCGCCCACGACTTTCATTGTGGCGCCGAGCTTGAGGGCTGGCTTGAGTCGGGTGCTCTGGCTCGCCTGGACCTGGCTTTCTCCCGTGATCAGGCAGAAAAGATCTACGTACAGGATCGCTTGCGTGAGGCTGCTGCCGAACTGCGTGTATGGCTGGACGACGGCGCGGCGATTTACATCTGCGGCAGTCTTCTGGGCATGGCGGCGGGAGTGGATCAGGTGTTGCACGAGGTGCTGGGCGCGGCGGTGGTCAGCGAGTTGATCGAGCAGGGGCGCTATCGGCGAGATGTCTATTGACTGGCGAAGATCGGACGCAGAGCGTCCAGAGCGGCGTGCCCACGCTGGAGCGTGGGCACGATAGTCTTCTAGCTTCTAGCTTCTAGCTTAAGCCGCCACAAACTGCTCGGCGTAGTGGCATGCCACCTGGCGGTTATCGACCAGACGCAGTTCCGGGACGTCTGTTGCGCAACGCTCGGTCGCGTAGGGGCAGCGCTTGTGGAAGGCGCAGCCGCTTGGCGGGTTGAGTGGGTTGGGCAGCTCGCCGACGATCTTGATCTTCGGTTTGAGCGGGTCCGGGTGAATGGTCGGGGTCGCCGACAGCAGGGCCTGGGTGTAAGGATGCAACGGGCGGTTGTAGATCTCTTCCTTGGGACCCATTTCCGCAGGTCGCCCCAGGTACATCACCAATACCGTGTCGGCGACATGACGCACCACCGACAGGTTGTGGGAGATGAACACGTAGGCGGTGTTGAATTCCTGTTGCAGGTCCATGAACAGGTTCAGCACCTGGGCCTGAATCGACACGTCCAGTGCCGATGTAGGCTCGTCCGCCACCAGCACTTTGGGCTGCAGCATCATCGCCCGCGCCAGGGCGATACGCTGACGCTGACCACCGGAAAACATGTGCGGATAGCGCTGGTAGTGCTCGGGGCGCAAACCGACCTGAGCCATCATTGCCTGCACCTTCTCACGGCGTTCAACTGCCGACAGTTTGGTGTTGATCAACAGCGGCTCGCCGAGCTGATCACCGACTTTCTGGCGTGGGTTGAGTGAGGCGTAAGGGCTCTGAAAAACCATCTGCACGTCTTTGCGCAATTGCTTGCGCTCAGACTTGCTGGCCCCGGTCACTTCCTGGCCGGCGATTTTCAGCGAGCCAGAGGACGGCTCTTCAATCAGCGTCAGGGCGCGGGCCAGGGTCGATTTGCCGCAGCCGGACTCACCGACCACCGCCAGGGTCTTGCCGGCTTCCAGCTCGAAAGACACGCCGTTGAGCGCGCGCACCAGCGCTGTGCCTTTGAACAGGCCGCGAGAAACTTCGTAGTGACGGGTAAGGTCGCGGGCGGTAAGTACGACGCTCATTACGCCACCTCCTGATTCAAGGGATAAAAGCAGCGCGCCAGGCTATGCGCCTTGGGGTCCAGGCCGGGACGTTCGGTTCGGCAGTTGTCGCGCACATACGGGCAGCGCGGCGACAGCAGGCAGCCTTGCGGACGGTCATAACGCCCCGGGACCATGCCCGGCAGCGTGGCGAGGCGTTCGGCGCCCATGCTGTGCTCGGGAATGGCCGCCAGCAGAGCCTCGCTGTACGGGTGACCGGGGACGTCGAACAGCCCTGGCACCTGACCCACTTCAACAGCTTGACCGGCGTACATCACGCATACACGCTGCGCGGTTTCCGCCACCACCGCCAGGTCGTGCGTGATCAGCACCAGCGCCATGTCCTGCTCTTTTTGCAGGCTCAGCAGCAGTTCCATGATCTGCGCCTGAATGGTCACGTCCAGCGCGGTGGTCGGTTCGTCGGCGATCAGCAGCTTGGGCTCGCCGGCGATGGCCATGGCAATCGCCACACGCTGGCTCATGCCGCCCGACAATTGGTGCGGGTAGGCATTCAGACGCGCAGCGGCGCCTGGGATTTCGACTTTTTCCAGCAGCTCCAGCGCGCGCTGGCGGGCTGCCTTGCCCGACATGTTCAGGTGCTGGCGCAGGACTTCCTCGATCTGGAAACCCACGGTGTAGCTGGGGTTCAGCGCGGTCATCGGGTCCTGGAAAACCATTGCCAGGTCTTTGCCGATGATGCGGCGACGCTGCCGGGAGTTGAGCTTGAGCAGGTCATTGCCGTCGAAATTGAGCGCGTCAGCGGTGATGATGCCGGGGGAATCGATCAGCCCCATCAGCGCCATCATGGTCACGGACTTGCCGGAACCCGATTCGCCAACGATGGCCAGTACTTCGCCCCTGTCAACGCTCAGGGACAGGCCGTCCACAACAGGTACGGCCTTGGCGTCGCCGAAGCGGACGTTGAGATTCTTGATTTCAAGAAGTGACATGCGAATCTCCTCAGGCGGCGTTCTTGAGTTTCGGGTCCAGCGCATCGCGCAGACCGTCGCCCATCAGGTTGATTGCCAGCACGCTGAGCAAAATGGTCAGACCGGGCAGGCTCACGACCCACCAGGCACGTTCGATGTAGTCGCGCGCCGAGGCGAGCATGGTGCCCCACTCAGGCGTCGGCGGTTGTACGCCAAGGCCCAGGAAGCCCAGCGCTGCGGCGTCGAGAATGGCCGAGGAAAAACTCAGGGTTGCCTGAACGATCAGCGGTGCCATGCAGTTGGGCAGCACGGTGATGAACATCAGGCGCGGCAAGGTTGCACCGGCCAGACGCGCAGCGGTAACGTAGTCGCGGTTCAGTTCGCCCATCACCGCAGCGCGGGTCAGACGAACATAGGACGGCAGCGACACGATGGCGATCGCGATCACGGTGTTGATCAGGCCAGGGCCGAGAATGGCCACGATGGCCACCGCCAGCAGCAGCGACGGCAGGGCCAGCATGATGTCCATCAGGCGCATGACCGACGGGCCAAGCACGCGCGGGAAGAACCCCGCCAGCAGGCCGAGCAGGATGCCGGGGATCAGCGACATGACCACCGATGCCAGACCGATCAGCAGCGACAGGCGCGAGCCCTGAATCAGGCGCGACAGCAGATCGCGGCCCAGTTCGTCGGTGCCGAGCAGGAACTGCCATTGACCGCCTTCGAGCCACACCGGAGGGGTCAGCAGGAAGTCACGGTATTGCTCGCTCGGGTCATGTGGCGCAACCCAAGGGGCAAACAGGGCGCAGAACACGATCAGGATCATGAACAGCAGGCCGGCAACCGCGCCTTTGTTCCTGGAGAACGCTTGCCAGAATTCTTTGTACGGGGATGGGTAAAGCAGGCTTTGATCGACTGCTACCGCAGGAGTAGGGGTGCTCATATCGATGATCTCAGCGCTGGTGACGAATGCGTGGGTTGGCAAAGCCGTAGAGGATATCCACCACGAAGTTGACCAGGATCACCAGACAGGCGATCAGCAGAATGCCGTTTTGCACGACCGGATAGTCCCGTGCGCCGATGGCTTCGATCAGCCACTTGCCGATACCCGGCCAGGAGAAGATCGTTTCGGTCAGGACCGCACCGGCCAGCAGAGCACCGACTTGCAGGCCGAACACGGTCAGCACCGGAATCAGCGCGTTGCGCAGGCCGTGCACGAACACTACACGAGCAGGTGACAGGCCTTTGGCCCGGGCGGTACGCACGTAGTCTTCACGCAGCACTTCAAGCATCGAGGAGCGGGTCATCCGGGCGATTACCGCCAGCGGGATGGTGCCCAGCACGATGGCCGGAAGAATCAGGTGATGCAGTGCATCGAGAAACGCGCCTTGCTCGTCACTGAGCAGGGTGTCGATCAGCATGAAACCGGTGACTGGCGGGATGTCGTACAACAGGTCGATGCGCCCGGAAACCGGGGTCCAGCCCAGGGTTACCGAGAAGAACATGATGAGGATCAGGCCCCACCAGAAGATCGGCATGGAATAGCCGGCCAGGGAAATCCCCATGACCCCATGATCGAACAGGGACCCTCGCTTGAGTGCGGCGATGACGCCGGCCAGCAAGCCGAGGATGCCTGCGAAAATCAGTGCTGCCAGCGACAACTCCAGGGTTGCCGGGAACAGCGAGGTGAATTCGCTCCAGACGCTGGTGCGCGTACGCAGCGATTCACCGAGATCGCCCTGGGCGAGCTTGCCGATGTAATCGATGTACTGGGCATACAGCGGTTTGTTCAGGCCAAGACGTTCCATGGCCTGAGCGTGCATTTCCGGATCGACCCGGCGTTCACCCATCATGACTTCGACCGGGTCGCCCGGAATCAGACGAATCAGCGCGAACGTCAACAAGGTGATGCCGAAGAAAGTGGGTATCAGCAACCCCACTCGGCGGGCGATAAAACTAAACATCTTGGTGTGTACCTCATCAGCCGGTTAGGCGTACTCCGGCGAGTCTCGGGTTATGAGCTCGCCGGATTGTTTTTCTACTTCACCCTGGTAGTGGTGAAGTTGTTATTGGTCAGCGGGCTTATTTGAAAGCCTTCGACATCTTTGCGCATTGCAACGAACAGTTTCGGGTAAGCCAGGCTGATCCAGGGCTGTTCGTGATTGAACACTTGTTGAGCCTGCTTATAGAGGGCGGCACGTTCCGCTGGTTCGGTTATTTTCCGGGCTTGAGTGATTGCGTCCTCGAACGCCTTGTTGCACCAGCGGGCATAATTCTCACCATTTTTGGCCGCGTCGCAGCTCAGGTTGGGGGTCAGGAAGTTATCCGGATCGCCATTGTCGCCAGCCCACCCTGCAAACACCATGTCATGTTCGCCATTTTTGGCGCGCTTGAGCATTTCGCCCCATTCCATGATGCGAATGTCTATCTTGATCCCGACCTTGGCCATGTCCGATTGAAGCATCTGTGCGCCTACCATCGGGTTGGGGTTGGTCACGGCTCCGCCATTGCGAGCAAACAGGGTGAAGACCTGGCCCTCGGGTACTCCAGCTTCCTTGAGCAGTGCACGGGCCTTGTCAGGATCGTATGCGGGACTCTTGCTGTCGGTGTCATAACCCATCATGGTCGGTGGATACGGGCCAACACCCTCAGTGGCCTTGCCTTCGCCAAACAGCGCCCTGATGTAGGACTTCTTGTCGAAGGCCAGATTGATCGCTTGTCGCACACGCACATCGCTCAGGTATTTGTGCGAGGTGTTGATAGCCACGTAGCTGGTCATCATGGACTCCATCTCGTCGATCTTGAGATTGGGGTCGGCCTTGATGTTGGCAATATCGTCAGGTTTTGGGTAAAGCGCAACCTGACATTCATTCGCCTTGAGCTTTTGCAGGCGTGTGTTGTTGTCCAGAGTGATGGCAAATATCAGCGTTTCACTCGGCACCTTGCCTTTCCAGTAATCCGGGTTGGCTTTATAGCGGACCTGAGCGTCTTTGGCATAGCGAGTCAGGATGAACGGGCCAGTGCCAATCGGTTTGCTGTTGAATTCGGCGGTCTTGTTATTCTTGAGCAACTGATCGGCGTATTCTGCGGAATAGATCGAGGTGAACGGCATTGCCAGATCACGCAGGAAGGGCGACTCGGGGTGCGCGAGGGTGAACTTGACGGTGGAGTCGTCAACTTTTTCTACGTCTTTGAGCAAGTCCTGGAAGCCCATGCTTTCGAAATAGGGGTAGCCGACCAGCGAAAGTGCGTGCCACGGATGCTTGGGGTCCAGCTGGCGCTTGAAGCTCCAGACCACGTCGTCGGCATTCATTTCACGGGTGGGCTTGAAGTAGTCGGTGGTGTGGAATTTGACGCCTTTTCGCAGCTTGAAGGTGTACGTCAGACCGTCGGGGCTGATGTCCCAGCTTTCAGCCAGGCCCGGTACAGTATCGGTAGTGCCTGGAGTGAAGGCTACCAGGCGTTCAAGAATGGTTTCGGCCGAGGCATCTGCCGTTACGGCAGTCGAATACTGCACGATATCGAAACCTTCAGGACTCGCCTCGGTGCAGACCACCAGGGGTTTGGCCGAAACGGTTGCGGCGGCGCTGAGCAGCGCAATGGCAATCGACGCGCGGAGCGATAGCAGTTTCAATAGAAGCCTCCTTGTTGATAAAAGAAGCCGCGACTGACCTGTGTCAGTCACGGCTTCGGGATCGCTTAAAGAATGTTGAATGGAACAGTGGTCACCAGACGGAATTCGTTGATGTTGCCATCAGCCTGATTCTCGCTGGCGCGGTGAGTGGTGTAGGTCGCGCGAATAGCGGTGGCCTTGAGCGGGCCGGACTGCACCGAGTAGGACGAACCGATGCCGTATTCGTAGTGGGTTTCGCCGTCCATTGCCAGCACGTCGGTGTAGCCGGTGCCTTTGTAATGCGTACCGTCGATGTCCCAGCCGCGCGCCTGGTAGATGTTGAACTTAAGGCCAGGCACGCCGTATTCGGCCATGTTCAGTACGTAAGCGATCTGCAGGGATTTCTCGTTCGGGCCGTTGAAGTCCGAGAGCAGGGAGTTGGCCAGGAAAATCGCGTTGGTGTCGTGGGCGTAGTCGAAGTATTCGTTACCGTTCACTTCCTGATAGGCAAGGCTGACGCTGTGCGCGTTGTGCGTACCGGTGAAGGAAAGGCTATAGGTATCGTTGTCGATTGCGCCCAGTTTGCTCTGACCCGCATCCTTGGTCTTGTAGTAGTTCAGATTGGTGCTCAGCGCGAAGACCTTGCTGTCGCCCAGTTCGTGGGTGAACGCGAAATAGTACTGGTGCCAGAAATCTTCCAGGTTCGACGCATAGAAGCTGGCAGTCAGGCTGTCGGTCGGCTTGTAGTCACCACCGAACATGTCCAGACGGTCGGCGGTCTGGCTGCGATCACCGTACTCGGAGCGGAACTTGTCCAGGCTCTGTTCCATACGTGGCGATACACGGTCGAAACTACCGGCTTGAAAGGACAGGTTATTCAGCTCGTCGCTCTGTACGGCAACACCCTGGAAGCTGGAGGGCAGTGCGCGGTTGCCGATGAAGGCGATAACCGGGGTGTTCACCGATTGGCGACCCATGGTCAGAACCGTGTTGGAGACCCGCGCCTTGACGTTGCCCAGACCCATCTTGCTCCACTGACCGACTGCATCGCCGTCGCGGTGTGCCAGGGTACGGTTGGAGCTGCCTGCAAAGTCATCGGTGTCACGGTCCAGCGCAATGGCGTTGTACAGCGCCAGTTCGGTGGAGAAACCTACAACGCCCTGGGTATAACCCGAGGTGTAGTTGACGATGGTGCCCTGCTGCCAGTTGATGCGACGCGAGGTCTGCTCGGCAGTGCCATTGTCGTTGTAGCGGAACACTTCGCCGCGACGCTTGAGTTCATTGGCGTACCAGTTACGGGTCGTGCCGGTCAGGTGTTGATCTTCGATAAAGCCGTTGGCGTCGGCCTGTGCGTTCTTGGAACTCAGCTCGGTCGGTATGAACGTCTGGCTTGCCGGTTCAGCCTGAACCAGTGCGCCGAACGATGAGAGAGACAATGCCAATAACGCAGTGCTGGTTGTTTTCACGATGTGCAGCTCCCTTATCACTTTTTTATATGCCAGTTTTTTGAGCCCGGCTTTTGGTGGTGCAGGACTTTGGGTCCTGCGTTGTTATAGGTATCGACGCGCAAGTGCCCGCGCTCGCCGTGACACAATACGGCGAGCGTGTGCGGAGTTCTCTATCAATCGGCGATGCTCACGCCCGAAAAGTTGTTGCGGCCAAACGGGCTGACGTGGAAGTCCCTGACCTCGGCGCGCAACGGCTGATTGACGGTGGAGTGGGCCACCGGGGTAATCGGCACCTGCTCCTTGAGGTAGCGCTGCGCCTGTTGGTACAGGTCGGTGCGCTTCTCTCGGTCGGTGGTCGCGACGGCCGCCTTGACCAGTTGGTCGTATTTTTCGTCGCACCACATCGAGTAGTTGTTGCCGCCAATCGCCGCGCAGCTGTACAGCGTGCCCAGCCAGTTGTCCGGGTCACCGTTGTCCCCGGTCCAGCCGATCAGCGAGATATCGTGCTCGCCGTTCTTGGTGCGTTTGAGGTATTCGCCCCATTCGTAACTGACGATTTTGACCTTGATACCCACCTTGGCCCAGTCGGCCTGAAGCATTTCGGCCATCAGCTTGGCGTTGGGGTTGTAAGGACGCTGAACCGGCATGGCCCAGAGGGTCAGTTCGGTGCCTTCCTTGACGCCCGCGGCACGCAACAGGGTCCTGGCTTTTTCCGGGTCGTAAGGGGCGTCCTTGATGCTGGCGTCATAGGACCACTGGGTCGGCGGCATTGCGTTGACTGCCAGTTGCCCCGCGCCCTGGTAAACCGCGTTGATGATGGCTTTCTTGTTGACGGCCATGTCCAGCGCCTGACGCACTTCCAGCTTGCCCAGCGGTTCGTGGCGCACGTTGTAGGCGATGTAGCCGAGGTTGAAACCTGGCTTCTCGATAATCTGCAGGCTTTTGTCTTCCTTGAGCTTGGCGAGGTCTGCCGGACGCGGGTTGACCGACACCTGGCACTCGTCGGCCTTGAGCTTTTGCATGCGCGCCGAGGCGTCGGTTACGATGGCGAAGATCAACTGGTCGATTTTTACCCGGCTCGGGTCCCAGAACTCCTTGTTGCCCTTGTAACGAATCTGCGAGTCCTTCTGGTAGCGCTGAAACACGAACGGCCCGGTACCGATAGGCTGTTGATTGATGTCGCGCACATCACCTTTGGCCATCAGCTGTTCGGCGTACTCGGCGGAGAGAATGCCGGCGAAGTTCATCGCGATGTTCTGGATGAATGCCGCATCGACCATGTTGAGGGTGAACACCACGGTCAGCGGGTCGGTCTTCTCGACGGACTTGATCTTCTTGTTCAGGCCCATACTGGTGAAGTAGGGGAACTCGGTCGGGTAAGCGACGCGAAACGGGTGGTCAGGTTTGAGCATTCGATTGAAGGTGAAGACCACGTCGTCGGCATTGAAATCACGGCTGGGGGTGAAGTTCTTGTTGCTGTGAAACTTCACGCCTTCGCGCAGATGAAACGTGTAGGTCAGGCCGTTCTCTGAAACATCCCATGAGGTCGCCAGCGCAGGCACCACCGTGGTATCGCCCTGCTTGAATTCGGTCAGGCGGTTGTAGATCGGCTCTGACGCGTCATTATCGGTGGAGGAGGTGTACTGCGCGCCGTCAAAGCCCGCAGGACTCGCTTCCGAGCAGAACACCAGATTGCTTGCCGCCTGGGCAAAAGGGGCCAGAGCCAAAAGCCCGAGGCATGACGTCACTGCAAGCGTTTTACGCATGATGATCCCTATCCTTAAAAGGACGAGCCAAGGCTCGAATGTCTGACTGGCCCAAAACCGCCAACCCGAAAAAGATTTCCGAACAGCCCGTCCGCACACATTGAGTTACAGCGGCTGCGGGGCGGCTGGCTTCCTGCCAGTTGCCACCACCTCAGGACGGTAATTCGTCAGGAGCGCGCGGTATATAGGCTCAAAGGCAGCAAAGTGTGTAGGAAATATCTTAGTGATAGTCGCAGAGTGCTGATGAAGACACTTTTAAACTAACCAACAGGTCTCTTGCTCGGGTAGAGCGGGAACTGCGCCGCATAAGCAGCGCAGTCAAACCGCTGTTACTTCACGCTGACACCGTAGAAGGAATTCAAGCCAAACGGGCTGATCTTGAAGTCCTGTACGCTGGTGCGCATGGGTTGGTAGACAGTTGAGTGCGCGATAGGCGTCATCGGCACGGCGTCTTTCAGGAGGTGTTGCGCCTGTTTGTACAGTTCGGTGCGCTTGGCCTGATCAGGCGTCTGTTTTGCCTGATGGATCAGCGTGTCGAAAGGCTTGTCGCACCACTTGGCAAAGTTGTTGCCATTGAGTGCGTCGCAGCCAAACAGGGTGCCGAGCCAGTTGTCCGGATCACCATTGTCACCGCTCCAGCCAATCAGCATGGCGCCGTTTTCACCATTCTTGGCGCGCTTGATGTACTCGCCCCATTCATAGCTGACGATCTTGGCGCTGATACCGATCTTCTTCCAGTCGGCCTGGAGCATTTCGGCCATCAGTTTGGCGTTGGGGTTGTAAGGGCGCTGAACCGGCATTGCCCAAAGGGTAATTTCGGTGCCTTCCTTGATGCCCGCTTCCTTGAGCAGTTGGCGAGCCTTCTCGGGATCGTACTTGGCATCCTTGATGGTGGTGTCGTAAGACCACTGGGTCGGCGGCATGGCGTTGACCGCCAATTGACCTGCACCCTGGTAAACCGAGTCGATGATCTGCTGCTTGTTGACTGCCATGTCCAGTGCCTGACGCACTTTCAGCTGAGCCAGCGGGTTTGGATGGTCTTCGCCCTTGATCTGAGGCATCACGTTGTAGGCGATGTAACCCAGGTTGAAGCCAGCCTGATCCGGCATCTTCAGATTCTTGTCGGCCTTGAGGGGGGCGAGGTCGGCAGGACGCGGGTAAGCGGTGATCTGGCATTCGTTTTTCTTGAGCTTCTGCATGCGCACCGAGGCGTCGGTGGTGATGGCGAAGATCAGGTTGTCGACTTTGACGTCCTCAGGCTTCCAGTAATCCTTGTTGCCGGTGTAGCGGATGTTGGAGTCTTTCTGGTAGCTCTTGAACACGAACGGACCAGTGCCGATCGGCTGCTGGTTGATCAGTTCCGGCTTGCCTTCCTTGAGCAGCTTGGCGGCGTACTCTGCGGACTGGATGGACGCGAAGCTCATCGCCATGTTCTGGATGAACGCGGCGTCGACCTTGCCCAGAACGAACTTGACGGTGTGGTCGTCGACTTTTTCGATCTTGGTGATGTTGGTGTCCATCGCCATGTCGGTGAAGTACGGGAATTCGGTCGGATACGCTTTGCGGTAAGGCATGTCCTTGTCGATCATGCGATTGAAGGTGAACAGCACGTCATCGGCGTTGAATTCGCGGGTCGGCTTGAAATAGGACGTGGTGTGGAACTTGACGCCTTCACGCAAATGGAAGGTGTACGTCAGGCCGTCTTCCGAGATGTCCCATTTTGTTGCCAGGCCTGGCACAACGGCGGTGCCGCCACGCTCAAACTGGCTCAAACGGTTGAAGATGGTCTCGGCCGAGGCGTCGAAATCGGTACCTGTGGTGTATTGACCCGGATCGAAGCCGGCAGGGCTGCCCTCGGAGCAGAACACCAGGTTCGATGCTGCGTGAGCGAAAGGTGCACTGGCGAGCAAGCTGGCGCCGACCAGAAACGGAATGACCGCGTGTTTGAGCATGGTTGCCTCAGTTGTTGTCATTTTTGATTAGAGGGAACGACCTCGTGAGCCGATCCGTCCGATACTTATGCAGGGGCCATACCCAAAGCAAGACAGTGACGCCAAAGAAGCGACAAAGAGTGGCACGATCGTACAAGAATGTCGCGAAAGTGTAACTTTCTTGAGAGTTGATCGTTTGCGCGACGCTTTTTCGATTGTTTCGCGCACCAATAAGGCGCAACCGGGTGAGAAAAATGCACCCGGTTGGCGCTGTGTTGTTACTTCACTGTTCCCAGGCTGACACCATAAAACGGTGTCAGGCCGAAGGGACTGATCTTGAAGTCCTGCACTTCCTGGCGCATTGGCTGGAACACCTTCGAGTTGGCAATCGGAGTGATCGGCACCTGCTGCTTGAGGATGTGCTGGGCCTGTTGATAGAGCTTGATGCGTTCATCCCGGCTGGTTGTGAGCTTGGCCTGTTGCACCAGCTTGTCGTAAGCCGGGTCGCACCATTTGGCGTAGTTGCTGCCCTTGACGGCTGCACAGCTGTAAAGCACGCCGAGCCAGTTGTCAGGATCGCCGTTGTCACCGGTCCAGCCGTAGATCATCGCGTCATGCTCGCCCGCCTTGGCGCGCTTGATGTACTCGCCCCACTCGTAACTGACGATGTTGGCCTTGATGCCGATCTTGTCCCAATCCGACTGGATCATCTGTGCCGACATGCGTGCGTTGGGGTTGGAGGCGCGCTGTACTGTCATGGCCCACAGATCAATCTTCGTACCCGGTGCCACGCCTGCTTCCTTGAGCAACTGCCTGGCCTTGGTCGGGTCGTAAGGCGCGTCCTTGATGGTCGGGTCATAGCTCCACTGACCTGGCGGCAGGGCGTTTTCGGCCAACTGACCGGCGCTCTGATACACGGCCTTGATGATCGCCGGTTTGTCGATGGCCATGTCCAGCGCCTGACGCACCTTGAGCTGGTCCAGCGGCGCATGGGTAACGTTGTAGGCCAGGAACCCCAGGTTGAAACCTGCCTGGCTGAGGACCTTCAGTTTCGGGTCCTTTTTCATCTCTTCGATGTCTTGCGGGCGCGGGTAGCCGCTCACCTGGCACTCGCCGGCTTTGAGCTTCTGCATGCGCACGGCGGCATCGCTGCTGATCGAGAAGATCAGGTTGTCGATTTTCACGTCCTCGGGCTTCCAGTACTCGGTATTGCCGGTGTACCGGATCTGCGAGTCTTTCTGGTAGCGCTTGAATACGAACGGCCCGGTGCCGATCGGCTTCTGGTTCAGCTCGTCTGCCTTGCCTTCCTTGAGCAGCTTGCTCGCGTATTCGGCGGACTGAATGGAAGCAAAGCTCATGGCCAGGTTCTGCACGAACGCGGCATCGGTGTTGTTCAGCGTGAACCTGACGGTCTGCGCATCGACTTTATCGACGCTCTTGATCGTGGTGTTCAGGCCCATGTCGGTAAAGTACGGCGACTCCGACGGGTAGGCCTTGCGGAACGGGTGGTTGGCGTCGAGCAGGCGGTTGAACGTGAACAACACGTCATCGGCATTGAACGTACGGGTCGGGGTGAAATAGTCCGTGGTGTGGAACTTCACGCCGTCGCGCAGGTGGAAGGTGTAGGTCAGGCCGTCCGGCGAAACGTCCCAGCGCGTCGCCAGGCCCGGTTCCACTTCGGTGCCGCCGCGCTTGAACTGGGTCAGGCGGTTGAAGACGGTCTCGGCCGAGGCATCGAAGTCCGTCCCGCTGGTGTACTGGCTGGGGTCGAAACCCGCCGGGCTGGCTTCCGAGCAATACACCAGCGTGCTTGCCGCCTGTGCCAGTGGTGCGCAGGCCAGCAGCGCGGTCGTCAGCAGCAGCGGTTTGAAGAGTGTGTGTCCCATGGATCCCTCGCGTGGTACGGCAATAACCGTGCTTGAATATCGACAATCAGATAGGCAACGGATAGTGCCGTACTTGGTCGGGATCGGACAATACACTTACTTGCCGGTCATTCTCGCCCACAAGTCCGCCAACGAGGTGCTTTCGAAAAATACGTTCAGAAAGTTGCTGCTGTCCTGGCTGAAACGCTGCAAGTCTTTCTTCGCGTGGCGCTGCAATTGGGTCCGGGTCTGGTCCAGCTCGCTCTTGAGTGCGGCACGTTCGATTTGCGCCGGATTAGCCTCTGCCCATTCACGGACGA
The DNA here is from genome assembly GCF_030209255.1 of Pseudomonas sp. CFBP2511. Classification (NCBI taxonomy): domain Bacteria; kingdom Pseudomonadati; phylum Pseudomonadota; class Gammaproteobacteria; order Pseudomonadales; family Pseudomonadaceae; genus Pseudomonas; species Pseudomonas sp. CFBP2511. The sequence goes on from NZ_JARVSI010000024.1 coordinate 221,933, forward strand.
CAGCGTCCTGCCAGTCACAGTCCATCGGGTGAGTGAAAAACCGTGCGGCAACGCGAGCCGGATGCTCGGCCCCCTCTTTGCCGTGCCATTGACCCAGTACGGCCTGACCCACTTGCAGCACGGCTTTTCGGGCGAGGGTTGCGGCGAGTACATGCAACGGGTGCTGCGCGTGATCTTTGGCCAGTTGTGAATGTGACGGGTCGGTCGAGCCGCTGGTATTGGGATCTTCGTTGAGCTGGGTTTGCAGATCGTCGACGCTGTTACCCAGCCAGACGGCCAGGCTCTGCATGGCGATACCGAAAGCATTGCCAAGCAAGCGCCCCGGTGTGCCGATGAATGCGTAAAACCTTTCCACCTGCTCGGAAAACGGCTGGCTTGCCCATTGGTCGCGTGCTTCCAGAAAGGCCTCGTAGCCCGCAAGCAATCCCGGTTCCGGGTGCTCGCCGAGGATGATCTGGATAATCTGGTCGCGCTCATAACGTTCTCCAGCCCTGAACGCTTCAAACGGTTTGTCCTTTGGCGAGAACAATATCCTGCCAAGCGGTTCGGCGAGGCTGGCGATGATATCGCTGCCGCCGAACGTACCGGTTACCAGTGGCAACTTGTGCTTGCAGGCTGCTTCGGACGTCCAGGGCAGCACACTGTTATGGCCGAGCTTGATCAGGCTCAGCTCGACGAAGTTGGAGTGGGCGAAGAGGTCTTCGAGAATATGCAGCGCCGCGCCCATGTCCCGCAGACCGTCAGTGGATTGTGGGCCTGCGTTTACGGCCGACTCCAGGCTGGCGACCATGATTTCCACCGAGTGATGGATGTAACGCTTCATCGAGGTGTCATGATCGACCTGCAAGGCCGGGTCATCGGGCTGTAGCCAGTCGTCAAAGTCGGCGTCGCGCTCTTTGGGGTTGGCCGGTTCGGGATTGATGGTCCTCGGATTGTCGATGTGTTCACCGGGGCGATAAACACCAAGTCGCTCCGGTGTCACGACAAAACGCGAGCGGTCTATCTGCATCAGGTCGGTGAACTCTTTCACCGCCAGCACATCCACGATGCGGGTCAGCGCCTGGCGGGACAGCAGGTCCGGAAAGCTCTTCGGCATGGTCTTCGCCCGGACGATTTTCGGGTCCAGCAGTTGCGAATAATCGCGCAACCAGTTGCCGAAATAGATCGCGCGGATTTCTTCATGCCTGAAACCGGCAGATTCGAGAACCGCCTCGATAGCGCCGTGCGTATGTGTGTGTTCGTCGCCTTTTCCGGCTTCAAATCGCAAGGGGGTGGGCAGCGGCTCGGCGTTTGTATTCATAGCCTGGTCAGTGTCAGCGGCAAAACGTTCGGAGGTGCCGTCCGGGCGGTTCATCCTTGATTCCTTGTAGGTAAACAAGCGCTGGCCGTATCGCTCGGTCAGGGCGGTGGTATGCGAAGTGAGTGGGTAGTTTCGCGGACGGGGAGGCTTGTCGCCAATCAGATGGCACGCCAGCAAACGTAGGAGATTGCCGAGGCGCAGAGGGGCCCGGAGAGGAGGGAGGTGGGAAGTTGGCGGCAGTCGAAACTGCCGCCCTGCGAATCAAGGAATCGCGACTTCGATCACGCCATCGGCCGCAACGCTGACCTGGCTGGTGCCGGCTTCGACATCGGGCGTCGGTGCCGACTCATCACGCGAGGATTTTGCCATCATCATGACCGGCGCACGCAGATACGGCTGCGGGTAGCCCGAGGTGTTGAGGTTCAGGTTGACCAGCTTGTAGCCCTTGCCGCCCAGCGCCTCGGTCACCAACTGTGCACGCGCCTTGAAGGCTGTTACGGCGTCCTTGAGCAGCGCGTCTTCGCTGGTCTTGCGGGTGGATGGCGAGATCGAAAAGTCCATGCCGCCCATTTTCAGGTCTGTCAGCAGTTCGCCGGTCAGTTTGGACAGCACCGCAAAGTCCGCGCTTTCGAGGCGCAGCTCGGCGCGTTCACGCCAGCCGGTGATCTTCTGCCCTTTGTCGTCGTAGACCGGATAGCTGTTGCGGCTGCCCTGGCGAATCTTCACGTCCTTGACCTGTCGCGCCTGACCCAGCGCTTTGTTCAGGGTTTCAGTGATTTGCGCCGCCAGTCTGGCCGGGTCGCTGTCCTGCGCTTCGGTATAAAGGGTGACGAGCATCAGGTCGCGCTGGACTTCTTGATTGACCTCGGCACGCAGGGAAATTTGGTTGTAGCGGGCTTCTTCAGCCAGCGCTGGCAGGCTGGACAGGGCAGCGGCCAGCGCGACGAGCGTGGCAGCAGGGCGAAGATTGAACATGAAGGCTCCTTGTTATCAAACGGCCAGCCGACAAGTGTCGGGCGGCGCAAAGTGTTCTGACTGTAGCGCTTTGGCCCGGTTCCTGCGATGCCGGACTGTTCGGGTGTGTGGCGCGTTGACGCACTTTTCCAGTTTTGCCTCGCGCTTGGTTATACTCGCTGCGATCCGCCTGGAGCACTCATCAGGAGAGCTCATGCTCGCCCCCGTTCAAATGCTTTCGGCCACACGGCAAAACCTGTGGCGCCTGACATTCATCCGTATTCTGGTGCTGGCCGCGCAAGCCGGCTCGGTCGGTATCGCGTGGTTGTTCGACTTTCTGCCCCTGCCGTGGCTGCAGTTGTCTATCACCCTGGCCTGCTCGCTGGTGCTGTGCGGGCTGACCGTCATCCGCCTGCGCACATCGTTGCCGCTCACCGAGCTTGAGTACGCCTTGCAACTGGCGCTTGATCTGCTGATCCACAGTGCATTGCTGTACTACTCGGGCGGCTCGGCCAACCCGTTCGTTTCCTATTACCTGGTGCCGCTGACCATTGCCGCCGCGACCTTGCCGTGGCGCTATTCGCTGATTCTGTCGGGCTTTGCGCTGACCATGTACACCCTGTTGATGGTTCGTTCATACCCGCTGGAAACCGACTCGATTGCCCGTGAAAACATGCAGGTGTATGGCATGTGGCTGAGTTTTGCGCTGGCGGCGTCGGTCATCACCTTTTTTGCGGCAAAGATGGCCGAAGAGCTGCGTCGTCAGGAGCAACTGCGTGCCGAGCGTCGGGAGGAGGGCCTGCGCGATCAACAGTTGCTCGCTGTCGCCACCCAGGCAGCAGGTGCGGCGCATGAACTGGGTACGCCGTTGGCGACCATGAGCGTATTGCTCAAGGAAATGCGCCAGGACCACAGCGACCCTGCATTGCAGGAAGACCTGTCGGTGCTGCAGGAGCAGGTCAAACAGTGCAAGCAAACCCTCCAGCAACTGGTACGTGCCGCCGAAGCCAATCGGCGCATGGCCGTGGAGCAGCAGCCCGCCACCCGCTGGCTGGACGAGTCGCTTAACCGTTGGCATCTGATGCGCCCGGAAGTGAGTTACCGCTTCTATCAGTTGGGCAAGGGTGATGTGCCCATGCTGGCACCGCCGCCAGACCTGACCCAGGCGCTGCTCAACCTGCTCAACAATGCCGCCGACGCCTGCCCCGATGGTCTGCAAGTCAACCTGAACTGGGACAGTGCAGAGGTCTGCATCAGCATTCGTGACCACGGCGCAGGTGTGCCGCTGGCCATTGCCGAGCAGATCGGCAAACCGTTCTTTACTACCAAAGGCAAAGGTTTCGGCCTGGGTCTGTTCCTGAGCAAGGCCAGCGTCACCCGTGCGGGTGGCTCGGTAAAGCTCTACAGTCATGAAGACGGCGGTACGCTCACCGAGTTGCGCCTGCCCCGAGAAACACGAGGAGAAGAAGCATGAGTGACGATGACATCCAGGTCGAAGGCGAAGAGCTGCCGCACCTGTTGCTGGTCGATGACGACGCGACATTCACCCGTGTGATGGCGAGGGCCATGAGCCGTCGCGGTTTTCGCGTTAGCACTGCAGGTTCCGCTGAAGAAGGCCTGGCACTGGCGCAGCAGGATATTCCTGAATATGCCGCGCTGGACCTTAAAATGGATGGCGATTCCGGTCTGGTGCTGCTGCCCAAACTGCTGGAAATGGACCCGGACATGCGCGTGGTGATTCTCACCGGTTATTCGAGCATCGCCACGGCGGTCGAGGCCATCAAGCGCGGCGCGTGCAATTACCTGTGCAAGCCGGCGGATGCCGACGATGTGCTGGCGGCCTTGCTGTCCGAGCACGCCAACCTCGACACCCTGGTGCCCGAGAATCCGATGTCGGTGGACCGCTTGCAGTGGGAGCACATTCAGCGCGTGCTGACCGAGCACGAAGGCAATATTTCGGCGACCGCGCGGGCGCTGGGCATGCACCGCCGGACCTTGCAGCGCAAGTTGCAGAAGCGCCCGGTCAGGCGTTGATGAAGGTTTTTTCATAGTGGTCGTGTAGGCGTTTTTTTGCTTCATTGTGCTCAGGCATCGTACGTTCAAAGAGAGCGAGCCTGACCCACATGAATCGCAATGCTGAATATTCTGCCGTCAACGATACTGTGAAAGGGGCGTTTTTCCCCCGTGTATGGAAGCTGATAACGCCGTATTGGCGCAGCGAAGAAAAGACCATTGCCTGGCTGTTGCTGGTCTCGGTGATTGCCCTGTCGCTGTTCAGCGTGCAGGTTTCGGTCCTGTTCAACAGTTGGTATCGGGACTTTTACAACGCCCTGCAAAACAAGGATCTGGCGGCGTTCACGCACCTGATCCTGTACTTCAGCGGCATTGCCGCCATCGCTATTCTGGCTGCGGTGTATCGCCTGTACCTGACTCAACTACTGACCATTCGCTGGCGCCGCTGGCTGACCGAGCAGCATTTCGCCCGCTGGCTCGAACACAAGAATTACTACCACCTGGAGCAGGGCGGCTATACCGATAACCCTGACCAGCGTCTGTCCGAAGACCTCAACGAGTTCACCACCAGTACCCTGAGCCTGGGGCTTGGCCTGATGAGCTCGGTCGTCAGCCTGGTGTCGTTCTCGGTCATTCTCTGGGGCGTGTCGGGCAGCATCGAACTGTTCGGTATCACAATCCCTGGCTACATGTTCTGGGCGGCCATGCTCTACGCGATCGTCGGCAGTCTGCTGACGCACTGGATCGGCAAGCGCCTGATCCCGCTGAACAACCAGCAGGAACGTTACGAGGCGGACCTGCGTTTTGCGCTGGTACGTGTGCGGGAAAACGCCGAAAGCATCGCCTTGTGCGAGGGCGAGCGCAACGAAAACCAGCGCCTCAGCGGGCGGTTTTCGATGATCTGGAACAACTTTCGGGCCTCGATGAAAGTCCAGAAGCGGCTGACCTTTTTTACCTCCGGCTATTCGCAGATCGCCCTGATCTTTCCCTTTATCGTCGCTGCACCGCGGTATTTCGCGGGCAAGATCGAGCTGGGTGATCTGATGCAGATCAACTCGGCATTCGGCAATGTGCAGGAGAACTTCAGCTGGTTCATCAGCGCCTACAGCACGCTGGCGTCGTGGCGCGCCACCTGTGACCGTCTGCTCAGTTTCCGCCAGGCCCTGACCGACCATGAAGCGCAGCAGCCCGCCATCGAACGGGTTCACGCCGACGATGCGCTGGACCTGCGCAATCTGGGCCTGAGCATTGCGGGCGGTCGACAACTGCTTGGCGAGGCTGACTTGCACGTCGCCGCAGGTGAGCGGGTCATGCTCAGTGGTCGTTCGGGCAGTGGCAAAAGCTCGTTGCTGAGGGCGCTGGGCGGATTGTGGCCACACGGCTCAGGGCAGATTCGCTTGCCGGCAGAGCCTGCGTTGTTTTTGCCGCAACGGCCTTATCTGCCGATTGGCACGTTGCGTGAGGCGATGAGTTATCCACAGTCAGCAGATCACTATTCGCCGGAGCGCTTTGCCGACGCGCTGAAAAAGTGTCGGCTGGAGCATTTGATTCCGCGTCTGGATGAAAGCAATCACTGGCAGCGCTTTCTGTCGCCAGGCGAGCAGCAACGGATGGCGTTTGCTCGAGCCTTGTTGGTGGCGCCGCGCTGGCTGTACATGGATGAAGCCACCTCGGCCATGGACGAAGAAGACGAGGCCGCCATGCACCGAGTGATCATCGACGGGCTGCCCGGCCTGACATTGTTCAGCATCGGACACCGCAGCAGTCTCAAGCGCTTCCATAGCCGGCATGTGCACGTCGAGGACGGCAAATTGATCGAACAGGCGGCGTCTGGAGCTCTTTGAAGCTGATTCTGTCGGGCCGGCGCTGCTTTGAGGGTGTGATCACCTAACCGCTGAGCTATGATTAGCCCTTGTTTAGCAGTCCAGAGATCGATGTTGGATGGAAAATCAAAGCGCTCCACCCCGCGCCCGTAGAAAACACCGCAGCCTCGCGCAGGAGTTGGTGACTGAGTTATCCGAGCGTATTCGCAGCGGTCAGCTCAAGCGTGGCGATAAACTGCCCACTGAATCCGCGATCATGGAAGAGCAGGGCGTCAGCCGCACGGTGGTGCGCGAGGCGATCTCGCGCTTGCAGGCCTCCGGTCTGGTCGAGACCCGTCACGGGATCGGTACCTTTGTGCTGGACACGCCGAGCCCTAGCGGCTTTCGCATCGATCCGGCGACCATCGTCACCCTGCGTGATGTGCTGGCGATCCTTGAATTGCGTATCAGCCTGGAAGTCGAGTCGGCGGGGCTGGCAGCTCAGCGTCGCAGTGATGAGCAGCTTGCAGCGATGCGCGCGGCGCTGGACGCACTCAACGAAAGCGCTGCGCATGCGACGGATGCGGTGGCGTCTGACTTCCAGTTCCATCTGCAGATTGCCTTGTCGACCGGCAATCGCTACTTCACCGACATCATGACCCATCTGGGCACCAGCATCATTCCGCGTACACGGCTGAATTCGGCGCGTCTGGCCCATGATGATCAACAGCACTACATGGATCGCCTGAGCCGCGAGCACGAAGAAATCTTCGACGCCATCGCCCGCCAAGACTCCGACGCCGCCCGCGCTGCCATGCGCCTGCACCTGACCAACAGTCGCGAACGCCTGCGCCACGCGCATGAAGAAGCAGAATCGCAGCGGGCCTGAGGTTTAAAAGAGGATGCAGAGCGTCCAGAACTGCATGCGACGCAGAGCGTCGCACGACAGTCGTAGTTGAGGTTATCGTTCCGCACGCTCCAGCCTGGGAATGCCTTGCGTGACGATCTGCGTCACAAATCTACGCTGCATCGCAGGAGTCAAAACCTGCCCCGTTCCCTCCCGCTGAAAAAACCCGAAATCCCTGTTGAGTGATTCCATTATCAGTTGTACGATGACTTACGACATCGGCACTGACCCGGTGATCTTCTAACAATTATGTCCTCCAGGGTGTTCGAATAATGAATCCACAAGAACTGAAGTCCATCCTCTCTTCCGGTCTGCTGTCTTTCCCGGTTACCGATTTCAATGCTCAGGGCGATTTCCATCGCGCGGGCTACATCAAACGCCTCGAGTGGCTGGCTCCGTATGGCGCAAGCGCTCTGTTCGCTGCCGGCGGTACAGGTGAGTTCTTCTCCCTGGCAGCCAGCGAATACTCCGAAATCATCAAGACTGCCGTTGATACTTGCGCCACCAGCGTGCCGATTCTGGCCGGTGTAGGCGGTGCAACCCGTCAGGCCATCGAGTACGCTCAGGAGGCCGAGCGCCTGGGGGCCAAAGGCCTGTTGCTGCTGCCGCACTACCTGACCGAAGCCAGCCAGGACGGCGTTGCCGCCCACGTTGAAGCCGTCTGCAAGTCGGTCAAGATTGGCGTGGTGGTCTACAACCGTAACGTTTGCCGCCTGACGCCAACCCTGCTGGAACAACTGGCCGGGCGTTGCCCTAACCTGATCGGTTACAAGGATGGCCTGGGCGATATCGAACTGATGGTTTCGATCCGTCGCCGCCTCGGTGATCGCTTCTCGTACCTGGGCGGCCTGCCGACTGCCGAAGTCTACGCCGCTGCCTACAAGGCGCTGGGCGTGCCGGTCTACTCGTCTGCGGTATTCAACTTTGTGCCGAAACTGGCGATGGACTTCTACCACGCCATTGCCCGTGACGATCATGAGGCGGTCGGCAAGTACATCGATGATTTCTTTCTGCCTTATCTGGAAATCCGCAACCGCAAGGCTGGCTATGCCGTGAGCATCGTCAAGGCCGGTGCAAAAATCGCTGGCTACGATGCAGGCCCGGTTCGCGCGCCACTGACTGACCTGACCCCGGACGAGTGCGACATGCTCGCCGCACTGATGGACAAGCAAGGCAAGCAGTAACACTTCTGGCGATAGAGCCGCTGAGCGATCAGCGGCTTTGTCGTTGGATTGCATGACCCTTACAGGTGGCAGATGTCGTCGCCGCGACGCTGCCAAGGGGCCTGTGAAGCTACACCCAAAAAACAGCTTTACCCGCGTAAAAAAATAATCAGTGGGAGCTCTACCATGCAAAAGTCCAAGCCGACGCACGTCCGCTATTTGATTTTGTTGATGCTGTTTCTGGTCACCACGATCAACTACGCCGACCGTGCCACCATCGCAATCGCTGGCTCCAGCATCCAGAAAGACCTCGGCATCAGTGCTGTTACTCTGGGTTATATCTTCTCTGCATTCGGCTGGGCCTACGTGGCCGGTCAGATTCCCGGTGGCTGGCTGCTCGACCGGTTCGGGTCGAAAAAAGTCTACGCCATGAGCATTTTCACTTGGTCGCTGTTCACCTTGCTGCAGGGCTATGTGGGCGAGTTCGGTGTCTCCACAGCGATCGTTGCGCTGTTCATGCTGCGCTTTCTTGTCGGGCTGGCCGAAGCGCCTTCCTTCCCGGGTAACGCCCGCATCGTGGCCGCCTGGTTTCCCACCGCTGAGCGCGGTACAGCTTCGGCGATTTTCAACTCGGCGCAGTACTTTGCCACCGTGCTGTTCGCGCCGCTGATGGGCTGGATCGTTTACACCTACGGCTGGCAGCACGTGTTCGTGGTCATGGGCGCAATCGGCATCGTGTTCTCGATGATCTGGATGAAGGTCATTTATGGCCCGCGCAATCACCCGATGATCAACGAGGCCGAGTTCGAGCACATCTCCAGCAATGGTGCGCTGGTCGATCTGGATCAGGACAAGGGCAAAGGCAAGGAAAAAGCCGCCAGCAGCGGACCGAAGTGGGACTACATTCGCCAGTTGCTGACCAACCGCATGATGCTCGGCATCTACCTGAGCCAGTACTGCATCAACGGTATTACCTACTTCTTCCTGACCTGGTTCCCGGTGTACCTGGTTCAGGAGCGCGGCATGACCATCCTCAAGGCTGGCATCATCGCCTCCCTGCCAGCCATCTGCGGCTTCATCGGTGGCGTACTGGGCGGGGTCATTTCCGACTACTTGCTGCGCAAAGGCCACTCGCTGACCTTCGCCCGCAAGGCACCGATCATCGGAGGCCTGCTGCTCTCGACCTCGATCGTGACCTGCAACTATGTGGACGTGGAATGGGTGGTCGTGGGCTTCATGGCCCTGGCATTCTTCGGCAAAGGCGTGGGCGCACTGGGCTGGGCTGTGATGTCCGATGTTTCGCCCAAGCAGATTGCCGGTTTGAGTGGCGGCCTGTTCAACACCTTCGGTAACGTTGCATCGATCACCACCCCGATCGTGATTGGTTACATCATCAGCAGCACCGGCTCGTTCAAATGGGCGCTGGTGTTCGTGGGCGCCAATGCGCTGCTGGCAGTGATCAGTTACATTTTCATCGTGGGTGAAATCAAGCGTGTGGAATTGAAAGAGCCGCCTGCCAAGGGGCCATTGCTGAACGACTCGGTCAGCGACCTTTCCGAAGCAAAATCCTGAGGAAACCGTGATGAACCTGATTCAACATGCCGACTCTCCGCGCTACATCCGGCTGCACCCGCTGGATAACGTCGTGGTCGTGGTCAACGACCAGGGTGTACCGGCCGGAACCGAATTCGACAACGGCCTGGTGACGGTCGATAACGTGCCGCAGAGCCACAAGGTCAGCACCGTTGACCTGGCCGTGGGCGAGGCCATTATTCGTTATGGTCACACCATCGGTTACGCACTGCAGCCGATACCGCGTGGCAGTTGGGTCAGGGAAGACCAGTTGCGCATGCCGTCTGCGCCTGCGCTCGACAGCTTGCCAATGTCCGATGCGGTGCCCGAGAAACAGGCACCGCTGGAGGGTTACACCTTCGAGGGCTACCGCAACGCCGACGGCACGGTGGGCACCCGCAACATTCTGGGGATCACCACCACCGTGCAGTGCGTGACCGGCGTGCTTGACCATGCAGTCAAACGCATTCGTGACGAACTGCTGCCCAAATACCCTAACGTCGATGATGTAGTGGCCCTGACCCACAGCTACGGCTGCGGCGTGGCCATTACCGCCACCGACGCTTACATTCCGATCCGTACCGTGCGCAATCTGGCGCGCAACCCGAACCTGGGTGGCGAGGCGCTGGTGATCGGCCTGGGCTGCGAGAAATTGCAGGCCGGGCAGGTCATGCATGAGGACGACAGCTCGGTGGACCTGAGCGAGCCGTGGTTGTATCGGCTTCAGGATTCCAGCCACGGCTTCAACGAAATGATCGAGCAGATCATGGAACTGGCCGAGACGCGCCTCAAGAAACTGGATGTGCGTCGCCGCGAAACGGTTCCGGCCTCCGAGCTGATTCTGGGCATGCAGTGCGGCGGCAGTGATGCGTTCTCCGGCATTACCGCCAACCCGGCGCTGGGCTATGCCTCGGATCTGCTGTTGCGTGCAGGGGCGACGGTGATGTTTTCCGAAGTGACCGAGGTGCGCGATGCCATTTACTTGCTGACCTCCCGCGCGCAGGATCAGGACGTCGCGCAGGCGCTGGTACGGGAAATGGACTGGTACGACCGTTACCTGGCCAAAGGTGAGGCGGATCGCAGCGCCAACACCACGCCCGGCAACAAGAAGGGCGGGTTGTCGAACATTGTCGAGAAGTCCCTGGGGTCGATCGTCAAATCCGGCAGCAGCGCCATCAATGGCGTGCTTGGCCCGGGTGAGCGCGTCAACAGCAAGGGTTTGATCTTCTGCGCCACGCCCGCCAGTGACTTTGTCTGCGGTACGCTGCAACTGGCCGCCGGGATGAACCTGCACGTGTTCACCACCGGGCGCGGCACTCCGTATGGGCTGGCGATGGCGCCGGTGGTGAAGGTCTCGACCCGCACCGAGCTGGCCCAGCGCTGGCCCGACCTGATCGATATCGACGCCGGACGCATCGCCACCGGGCGTGCGAGCATCGAAGATCTCGGCTGGGAGCTGTTTCACTTCTACCTGGATGTGGCCAGCGGCAAGAAAAAGACCTGGACCGAGCACTACCGTTTGCACAACGACATCACCCTGTTCAACCCGGCACCGATCACCTGACAGTGTGTGGCGTGGAGCGTCACCAAATGCACTCTTGCGCTCTGCGTCCTCTCTCGAAAAGGATGCACAATCCGAAAGATTCTCTGAACTTTAGGCCGCTCCCTGGCCTCTTCTACTGTAGGGCAGCCGATCTGGCTGCCTTCGTTGAAGGTGCAGGAGATTTCAAATGGGTTGGATATCGGAAAATCATTTGTGGTGGTTCGCATTGCTGACTGCTCTGGTCGTGCTTTCGGACATTTGGGCCGTCATGCGCGTTCGCAAGAGCAAGACAGAGTCCAGCAACAAGTTGATGTGGATCATCGTGATCGTCGCTGTGCCTGTGCTCGGCGTATTAGCGCTCATCCTCGCTGGACCGCGTCACGTAGACACGCCTGCCAAGCCTGAGCAGCAAAGCACCAAATACTGACACCCCCGCCTTCCAGAAATACCCCGCCGACGGCGTGGGTATTTCTCTTGTTGATCACCCGTTCCTCTCCCCCCGACTCTTGGTTCACAAAGATGCACTGTCGGCTGGCAAAAATAAAAATCTCTGCAATTCTTCTGCAATGGTGAGGTGTTTACATACTCGCCATCCAGACCCGGAAGGAGAGAGCCATGTCGATCATTACAAAGTGGATGTTGCAGGCAATTGCGCTGTTTATGCTGGGCTGGATGGCAACCGTGACCGCGAGCTGGAGCAATAATGTCGCCAGCGGCACGGGCAATGACCGTCTGGCAGAGCTGAGCGCTGGCGTATTGAGCAGCCCGGCGGTGACTGTGGCCACTTCCAGAAACCTGCAAAGCGAATAATCAGACCTGTGTTTGCAGGCGGCAATGCAGCGCTTTTCTGCAGGCAAAAAAAATGGCCCACAACGGGGTGGGCCAAATGGGATTCATCAAAGGAGTAGGGCTAATTTACCCATCCAGACGTGAAGAGGATGTGAAAGGGATGTGATGGAAACGAGAACTGTTCCAATGCTTGAAAGCACGTGATGCCGGGATAAAACAGCGCTGCCAGCCAGGTGACCACGCTGCTTTTGTTGATTCAAGGGGGGGGGGGCTTAGCGGGCCATCGCACTTGCGCTTGGTTCGGGGGCTGCGCGCCGTGCCAGATGCGGCAATGAATGAGGGGCATCCATTCTGGACTTCATGCGATCTGCAAACTCGCGGGCTTCCTGCCAGCTCCTGCACTTGACCGGGTAATCACCCAGTTTTACAACCCAATCAGCTCCGTATACACCTTCTTCAATTCGGATAAGCATTGTTGGCATCTCCTGTCAGCGAGGGTAAGTCTGTGCCGGGTTATCGGCGCGTAAGCAGACGGACGAAATCCTGCGCCGAAAACCGGTGTTGAGCTACAAAAAATTACAATTCCCGATGAATGCGATCTATGTGCAGCAGAACACCTGCGGCAGGCGGTTCCAAGGCTGTGTGCACGCACCAAGCCTGACGCATAAATGTGACAGGCTGATGGAGGGGAGGGCGATCAGAACGCCAGCTTGAAGCCGATCATGCCCAGCATGATGGCCAGGAAGGGCCGCAACAGGTCATCGGAGACACGGCCGGCCATGTGGCTGCCCAGATAGATACCTGGCAGCGAGCCCATCAGCAGCCAGCCGAGCAATTCCCAGTTCATGTTGCCCATGCTCGCATGGCCCAGGCCTGCGACCAGCGTGAGGGGCACGGCGTGTGCGATCTCGGTACCCACCAGGCGGCGTGTCGGCAACAACGGGTAGAGAATGAACAGCGCCACGGTGCCCAATGCCCCGGCACCAATCGACGTCAGCGCGACCATGGTGCCGAGGATCAGGCCGGTGATAACAGTCAAAACCGTCAGGCTGGTGCCGCTGAAAAACGATTGCCCGTCGCCACGACCGTGGGCGAAGGCCAGCAGCTTTTTCTTGAACAGCACGGCGAGGGCGGTCAGCAACAGCACATAGCCCAACGCTTGCTTGATGATCGCATTCAACGCGTCGGGTGCGGTATGCAGCGTACTCAGAAACCACAGCGTCAGCAGCACCGCCGGTACGCTGCCCAGGGTCAGCAGGCCGGTGACTTTCCAATCGATGTTGTCATTTTTGCGGTGTACCAGAACACCGCCGGATTTGGTGATTGCCGCATACAGCAGGTCGGTGCCGACTGCCGTTGCCGGGTTGATACCGAACCATAAAAGAATGGGCGTCATCAGTGAGCCGCCACCGACTCCGGTCATGCCCACGATAAAACCGACTACCAGTCCCGCCACTACAAACCCAAGTCCACCCGCTTCCATAACCAACCCTGTCAAACAAACGTATCAGGCAAAAAGTGGCGGGCAGCATAACGGCTTGTGTTCAAAACGGTTATGAAGAAGTGATCTAAGGTTATAACCGTTTGTCGCGGATGACGGCCGCTTCGGCCGCTTCTGTGACACTTTGCAGGCGGCGGTCCGGGCCGAGCCAGCCCAGCACGGCGTCGGCTTCCATGGGTTTGGCAATCAGGTAGCCCTGGCCTTCGTCACAACCCCACTGCTTGACCAGCCGACGAATTTCATCGGTCTCGATGCCTTCGGCCACCACGCAATAGCCGAGCTTCTTGGCCAGCCCGATCAATGCCTTGACCAGACGCTGATCAGTCTTGTCGGATGCCAGGTTACGAATCAGCGACTGGTCAAGCTTGACCGTGGTCGCGGGCAGTTGCCGCAGGTAATTCCAGTTGCTGTAGCCCGTGCCGAAGTCGTCAATCGCCACATCCATGCCCATATGCCGCATGCGCTCCAGCTGATGACGCACTTCGGCAGGGTTGTGCATCAATGCGCCTTCGGTGAATTCCAGCTCGAAGCGCGTGGGGTCTATCTTGTGCTGACCCAACAGCCGCACCATCCGGTCGGTAAACGCCGGGCCGGTGAGGTCCTCGGGGGTCACGTTGATGGCAATACGGAAATGGAAGCCCTGTTGCTGCCAGCGGGCTGCCTGCTCAATGGCGCTCGTCAATACCCACAGACTCAACGGGCGCATCAGTGCGGTCTTCTCGGCCAGCGGCACGAACTCGGCAGGCCCGATGGGGCCGAGCGTCGGGTGATTCCAGCGCAGCAAGGCTTCCACCGACGTGCACAGGCCGGTCTCCAGGTCGATACGCGGTTGATAGACCAGGCGCAACTGATCATGCGAGTGCACCGCGCTGGTCAATGAGCTGAGCAGCTTGAACGCGCGTTGCTGAGCAGCATCGAAGTGCGGCTCGTATATCGCCCAGCCAAGGTCGCGGTCGCGTGCGTCGTCGGCGGCGCTGATGACCATGCGCATCCAGTCCTGCTCTTCGTTAGGGTCGCGGTTCAGGGTCACAACCCCGAGCCCGACCTGCATCTGCACCGGAATGCCCCGGCACTCGACTGGCGTCTCAAAGTCTTCGAGGATGGTGCGAAACAGGTGTTCAGGCGGACGGTCTCCAGGCAGCAGAAAGCCGAAACGGGTCGGCCCGACCTTGTACAGCGAGCAAGTCCTCGGCAACAGACTCTCTATGCGCTCCTTGATCGCCGTCACCAGGTCCTGAGAGAAATCGTAACCCAGCGCCTTGACGATGTCGTTTAAGAACGCCGAGGTAATCATGTCCACCACGACCAGTTGATAATCAACGCTCGATGCCAGCGCCTCATGAATGTCTTCCTGCAGGCGCGAGCGGTTGAACAGGCCGGTAGGCTGGTCGATGAAGCAACTGAGTCGCAGGCTGACAATGCGCTTCATGACCAGCGAGGCGAAACGCTTGAGCATCTGCGTCTGGTGCTCGCTCATCGGCTCACGAGGCTTGGTGTCGATCACGCACAGGCTGCCCAGGGCAAGGCCGTCGTCGGTGATCAGCGGAGCACCTGCGTAATAGCGGATGTCGGGATGGCCGGTCACCAGGCTGTTGTTCATGAACCGCTCATCGAGCGTCGCATCGGGGATTTCGAACAGCGTGTCGGAGAGGATTGTGTAGGCGCAGAACGACACGTTGCGCGGTGTCTCCCGCGCACTGAGACCCACTCTGGCGCGGAACCACTGGCGATGTTCATCGACGATCGAGACCAGGGCAATGGGCGTCTGGAAAAACTCGGCGGTCATCGCGACGATCTCGTCGAACACCTCGTCGGAGGTGTCTTCAAGTACGCACAGCTCCTGAATACGCAGCAGACGTTGCGTTTCATTCAGGGGAATGGGGGCACTGGCGTTCATAAAGATTCTCGATGGGTGTACGATGATGCCTCTTTGACATCACTAAGCTCACTTTAACAGACGAAAAGATTTCGACTACCGCCGCGGGATACGTATTAATCGGCCGCACATGCTGAATTTTTAGTGCTGTTGGTCGTCCAGCCCTCATAAACAAAGGCTTTGGGCCTTTAGTTGCGGTGATTTGCAGGCTTTGCCACTCGTCGTTAAGTCGTAAAAATATATTTCATAATCGATGGCCGGCCCGGAACGCGTGATTAACGAGGCGGGCGCGGGGCAGCCGATGCCGTCGTCCGTGACTGCGCAGGTTGAAGGTAGTACGTGAGTATCGGGAAGGCGAGGCGCGCAGGTGAGTCATGGGGCGGCATGTGCGCCCCCGAAATGTGGCGCGGGTTAAACGGTGAGTTCCTGCATTTCCTGCAGTTGGTAGTGCGCGTAAAGCGTGCTGGCAATCAGCGTGCAGAACACTTTCAGGGTGTCGAGCGTATCGGCGTCGTCGAGCTGCTTGGGCAACTGGTCCAGGCCGCACAGCGTGCCAAAGAAATCGCCATTTGGAAAAATGATCGGCAGCGAAAAATAGCTCTGAAACCCATAGAGTTTCGGGATGGGGTGCTCGGCATACACCGGATCGGTGGCCAGTTCGTTAATCACAATGGGTTGCCGGTGCTGGCGCAACTCGTTGCACAGCGTGGTTTCCAGCTTGAGCTGGTGACCCGCTTCCAGTCCGAACTGGATTTCGTCGTAAACAGCACACGCAGTCCAGCTGCTCTCGGTTACTTTCGCAATCGCCGCAAATCGCAGCCCGGTCAGCCGGGTTACCAGCCTGAGAAGGCTGGAAGTGGCTTCGATCTCACTAATGACTGCGAGCTCTGCCGAAGTCAGGTTGTTGTTCAAAATGTGTCACCCTGGTCATAAAAGCACTGATGCAGCCTTGGCAGTACGCCTGTCGCTGCCGATCTGGCGCAGGCACTGATCCTGCCATACCTGATCGTGGCTTACATGAAATATCGTCGTTATCCTTGGGTAACTATTTAATGGGTTAAACGCATCTGTCAACTTTCATGAACTTGTTCAGGGCAGGTGTCTTGGCAAAAACGCACTTTTCAAAGAGCCTTGTCCCTGCGCAAGGCTCGGTAATCACGTCTTGAAGCGCAGTACCAGATCGTTCAGGTTGACGGCCAGCTGCGACAGTTCGTTACTGGCCACCAGCGTCTGGCGAGTACCTTCACTGCTCTGCACGGCCAGGTCACGGATACTGACCAGGCTGCGGTCCACGTCACGGGCAACATGCGCCTGTTGTTCTGATGCCGTGGCAATCTGCAGGTTGCGGTTGTTGATCTCCAGCACCGAATCGGTGATCTGACGCAGCGATTCGCCTGCACCTTCGGCTGTCTTGCGCGTGCTGTGAACTTCCTGTGTGCTCTTTTGCATGGACTCCACGGTCGCGGACGAACCGGCCTGAATCGCCGAAATCATCTGCTCGATTTCCTGCGTGGAGGTTTGCGTGCGATGCGCCAGTGCCCGCACTTCGTCCGCCACCACGGCAAAGCCGCGACCCTGCTCGCCGGCACGGGCCGCTTCGATCGCCGCGTTGAGCGCCAGCAGGTTGGTCTGTTCTGCAATGCCGCGAATCACGCTCAATACTTTGCTGATGTCCTGCGCCTGGCCGGCGAGTGCCGTGACCTGCTCCGATGAGCCTTCGACCAGCCCGGTGAGCTTTTGCATGGCGCTCAGGGTTTCAGTCACACGCTGGTTGCCCAGGTCGGCGGAAAGGCTCGACTGCCTGGCGGCCTCGGACGTGGACGTAGCGTTACGAGCAACTTCTTCCACGGCGGCACTCATTTCGTTTACTGCGGTGGCCGCCTGTTCGATCTCGCTGTTCTGTTGTTGCAAGGTCCGGTCCGCACTTTCCGTGATCGAGGTCATCTCGACGGCGGCAGTGCTGAGTTGCGCAGAGGCGCCGGAGATTTCCTGAACGGTGCTGCGCAGGTTGCCCGACATGGTGTTCAGTGCGTTCATCAGCCGTGATGCTTCGTCGCTGCCGACAACGCTCAACTGCCGGGTCAGGTCGCCTGCGGCGATGTCTTCAGCCAGCTTCAGCGAGACGCTGATCGGATCGACAATGCTGCGGGTCAAGGCAATGGCCAGCACCACCGTCAGCAGCGACGCTGCAATGACAACAGTCAGTAATACGTTGACGCTGTGGTTATAAACCGCCGTGGCATCGTTACCGGAGCTTACGGCTTCCTCAGCATTGTGCCCGCGCAGGGTGGTGAGTTTTTCCTGATAGGCGTTGGCCCGCTCGACCTGCTCTGCGTTCGCAAAGGAAAGGGCTTTTTCATGATCGGAACTGTCCATGGCGATGATCTGTTTCACGCCGTCGATGTAGGCCCCCATCTTGCTGTTGGCGTCTTCGAATTGCGCCAGGTCGTTCGCACCTGAAATCAGATTTTTCCGATAGAACTCGCTGCTTGAGCGAAGCGCCTCGATCGCTTCCCGAGCTTTTGCCTCCGCTGTGCTGTGCACGGCGGGGTCGGTACTGGCGAGCATTCTGATGCTTTCCAGCCGGGCGTGAAGCAGAGCGATCTGGATGTCATCGACGACCTGAATGCTGGGCAACGAATTCTCTTCGATGTTCTGCTCGGCCGTGCGCAGTTGGTCGATCTGCACATAGGAAAATCCTCCCAGGCCGATCAACAGTACGGTGATGATGCCGAAGCACAAGGAGGCCCGGCGCGAAATGTTTAACGATCTAAGATTCATGGTTGCCTCCGGCGGCAAAACAGGCAGAAGGTGAATACGTACCTTCCAATACCTGTTTTTCTGCCGAAGTGGGTAGAGCTTTAACGGGTTGCGATGAAGGTTATTTCATGATGAGCGACATATTTCAGTTTTTTGTTTTTAATCAATGGCTTGGTGCTGATGTATAGGGTGTTTCTGTTTCCAGTAACAGTGCCGGAAAAGGCTGATCGCGGGAAACTAAAGTATTCCCGCTTACTGTGCGGCGGTGCGACATTGATCATCCAAAACGGGCTTTGGCGCCTGGCAACGCTTTGCCTGAGGTGGCGACCTCGTCAAGAAAATCTGCCACGCGGCCCATGCATGCCATGCGTTCTTCTACGTGGGGCATGTGGCTGGATTCCTGGAAAACCGACTGGCGAACGTCAGGGATGTTATCTACGTAAGGTTGAATCACCAGTGGAGTGGCTTCGTCGTAAAACCCCGAAATCACCAGGGTCGGGACGTTGATGTTCGACAGGCGGTCGACAATGCTCCAGTCTTTCATCGTGCCGATAACGTGAAACTCGGTGGGGCCGTTCATCGCGCGATACACCGTCGGATCTTCGTCGATCTGGTGGAATGTACGTTCTACCTCAACTGGCCAGGGCGTGATGCGGCAGACATGGCGGTCGTAGAATACCCGAGACGCTGTCAGGTACGCCGGGTCAGTCAAAGTGCCTGCCTCTTCGTGCTTGAGTAACGTGGCCTGAACGTCGTCGGGCAGCTCCTCGCGCAGGCGATTGGCTTCGCTGACCCACGTGTGCATGTCTGCGGGCGAGTTGGCGATGATCAGTGCCTGCAGGCCTGTCGGCTGAAGTACGGCGTGTTCCGACGCCAGCATGCCACCCCATGATTGACCCAGCAGCGCGTAGTCGTCGGCGATCTCCAGATACTCAAGCAGGTTGTCCAGCTCGCTCAGGAACAGATCGACTGTCCAGAACTCGCTGCCCATGTCCGGCAGATGGGTCGATTTTCCGTTGCCCAGTTGATCGTAGTGGATCACCGCGCGACCGGTATTGGCGATGTCCTTGAACGAGTCCACGTAATCATGGGTACAGCCAGGGCCGCCGTGCAGGATGACCAGCGGTGTGCCGCCGCCACGCAGGTCGCCGGTGATGCGATACCACGTTTGATAGTCGCCAAAGGGCGCAAAACCTTCCTTGATCGTCATGTCTGCCATATCTGCCATGTCGGCGGTCCCTGCTGGATAGTTCGGGGCACCTTAGCGCTGTGCGCGGCATTTAATAACTATAGAAAGTAATAGGTTTTGGCCAATAAACCGGTCAGTGGTCGAGTAAACGGTAGTGAACGGCACGTACCACCGCCTGAACGCGGTTTTTGGCGCCCAGTTTCTGCATGGCCGAATTCAGATGCAGTGTGACGGTCGCGACCGAGCGGTTGAGTTGGTCGGCGATTTCTCTGGCCGTCAGGCCTTCTGCCGACCAGCTCAGGCACTCGCGTTCACGCCGGGTCAGCTTGATGGCGTTGCAGGAACGCATCTTCTGGTCAAACAGCGGGTAGGCGACTTCCTGAAACGCATGAGCCAGCAGGCCGAATTCCGCCAGGCTCTGCCGGGCATCTTCCAGTGCCACATCGCTGCTGTCAGAACACAAGCCTGTCAGGGTCGCAAAACCGCCCTTGGGCATGTGAATGGGCACGGTCAGGCCACACGTCATGTGTGAATCGTGCAGATAACGCACCACCGGCTTGTGCATGTCAGTGAGGAAGGTTTGCAGCACCGTCTCGGCCCTGGGCTGATAGGACCATACGAAAGGCGAGACGCTGGCGACGGCCAGGTGTTGCACCGGATCTATCTGGTAATAACCCTGACTGCACCAAAGCGCATGCCAGTCGGCGGGCGTGTTGCGCAATGACAGCAACGACGGGGTAATCAGTGCTCCATCATGGGACACGGGCACCGGGCTGTAATCGTAAATCACAGCATCGAATCCCAGATCCGATGCCAGCAGCAGGGCGCAATCCATTTGCTGATCCAGCGTAGATGCCGATTGCAGACGCGAATTGAAATCCGACAACCTGATATGCATGGCATGACCTCCTTTGTCATTGAACCAATCTGGGGTCTTAATATAGCAATTAGCAAGGACAGTGCCACGCTTGCGTCCAATCGGCTGTCAGTCCTGTAAAACCTATAAGAATTGCTAGATGTCTGCCGTCGCGCTGCACGGTAGGGTTGATGTCATGAGCCATGGCCGCAAAGGTGCAGTGTGATGAGGGATGAGAGTGGGCCAGGTGAGCAAAAAACGATCAAATTCGACGAATGGCGAATGTTCGACTACAACTTCGCCTTGCCCTTTTGCGTGGAAAGGGCTGCGGCGTACTTTCCGGTTCTGCTGAAACTTCTGTCACAGCATCGGGGCGTCTGATGAATCCGGGTCGTTATCGCTTCATCCTCCAGCGTCCGCTGCAACTGCTGCCCGTGCTGTTCGGCATCAGCCTGGTGACCTTCATTCTGGTGCGTTCGATCCCCGGTGATCCGGCGCGCATCCTGCTGGGTGCCCGTTCCACACCGGACGCACTGGCCAATATCCGCGCCCAGTACGGCCTGGATCAGCCGATGTGGACGCAGTACCTGTACTTCATGAAAAACCTGTTTCAGGGTGATATGGGCAAGTCGCTGCTGTACAAGATCGACGTGCTCAAGCTGATCGGTACACGCCTGGAGCCGACATTATTTCTGGTGATCGGCAGCGTTCTGCTGGCCTTGCTCATTGCTGTGCCACTGGCGACGGTCGCTGCGCGCAACAAAGGCAGTTGGGGCGATAACCTGATACGCGTCTTCACCACCACCGGGCTGGGCATGCCGGCGTTCTGGCTGGGCATCATGCTGATCCTGCTGTTCAGTGTGCGGCTTGACTGGTTTCCGGTGTCGGGCTACGGCAGCGACTGGCTGGACAAGCTGCATCACATGGTGCTGCCGTGCCTGACCATCGCCCTTGCGCTGTCTGCCGTGCTGGTCCGCAACCTGCGCGCCAGCATGCTCATGGAGCTGCAAGCCGATCACGTCACGGCAGCACGGGCACGCGGGGTCAGTGAAGGCGCGCTGTTTCGTCGTCACGTGCTGCCTAACTCGCTGGTGCCCTCGATCAACCTGCTGGCAGTGAATATCGGCTGGCTGATCAGCGGCACGGTGGTTATCGAAAGCCTGTTTGCCATCCCCGGCATCGGCCAGTTGTTGGTGCGCGGCATTTTCAGTCGCGATTACATGGTGGTGCAGGGTGTGGCGATGGTGCTGGCCTGTGCCACGGTGATCGTCAACTTCCTCGCCGATGTGGCCACGGTCGCGATAGACCCGCGGGTGAACATCAAATGAGCGTCGCTCAGGCTCATCTTCGTCCGCAGTGGCGTTCGCGACTGCGTCTGCGCTTGCGCAATGGCCGGCTGGCGATGCTCTCGGGTGGTGCGCTGCTTGGCGTGTGGTTGCTGCTGGCACTCTTCGCCCCTTGGCTGGCACCCTACGATCCGATTTATCAGAACACCGAACTGCGCCTGCTCGCGCCACACCTCGCACACCCGTTTGGCACCGACAATTTTGGCCGCGATATTCTGTCCAGAGTGATCTGGGCGGCGCGCGTCGACCTGCAGATCTGCGTGATCGGGGTGGTGTTTCCGTTCATGATCGGCACCTTTGTCGGTGCATTATCGGGCTATATCGGTGGCCGATTCGACAACCTGTGCATGCGCCTCATCGACATCGTTCTGGCGTTCCCGTTTCTGGTCTTGATGCTGGCGATCATCGCGATTCTCGGGCCAGGCCTGAGCAGCTTTTACATCGCCATGGCGCTGGTGGGCTGGGTGTCTTATGCGCGGCTTATTCGTTCACAGATTCTGGTCCTCAAGGAAAGCGATTTCGCCCTGGCGGCCAAGAGCCTGGGCTTTGGTCACCTGCGTATTCTGTTTCGCCATCTGCTGCCCAACGCGATGTTCGGCTCGATTGTGTTTTCCATGTCCGATGCGGTGCTGGTGTTGCTCAGTGGCGCGTCGGTCAGCTACCTGGGCCTGGGCGTGCAACCGCCGTTGGCCGAGTGGGGCACGATGGTTGCCGAGGGGCAGGCGTTTCTGACCTCGGCCTGGTGGATCTGCACCTTTCCAGGCCTCGCCATCGTGACACTGGCCATGGGCTTCAGCCTGCTGGCCGACGGCGTGGCCGAAACACTGGGAGAGCGTCGATGAGTACGCCGGTGCTGAAAGTCAGCGAGATGAGTGTGGTAGCCAGCAATGTGGCCAGGCATCGTGGCCGTGAGGTGACGCTGGTCGATCGCTTGTCGTTCGACCTGCATCAGGGCGAGATTCTCGGGCTGGTCGGCGAAAGCGGCTCCGGCAAGACCATGGCCTGCCGGGCACTGATGCAATTGATGCCGTCGCCGGACCTGCAGGTGCGTGGCGGCTCGGTGCTACTCGACGACGTTGACCTGCTGAAACTCGATGCAGCCGGAATGCGCGCCATGCGCGGACGCCGGATCGGCATGATTTTCCAGAACCCAAGCAGCCATCTGGACCCTTTGATGCGTATCGGCGAGCAGATCGCCGAGGGCTTTCGGCTGCATCAGGGCTCATCGAAGCGCGAAGCGCGGGCCCAGGCGATTGACCTGCTGCGTCAGGTCGGCATTCCTGATCCGGCTTCGCGTGTGGATAACTTTCCCCACGAGTTTTCCGGCGGCATGCGCCAGCGGGCGATGATCGCAGTCGCCCTGGGCTGCGGCCCGCAGGTGTTGATCGCCGACGAACCGACCACCGCGCTGGACGTGACCGTGCAGGCGCAGATTCTGCGTCTGCTGCTGGACTTGCGTGATCGTCACGGGCTGTCGTTGATCATGATCACCCACGACCTTGGCGTGGTGGCGCAAACCTGCGACTCCATTGCGGTGATGTACGCCGGTCGCCTGTGCGAACACGGCAGCAAGCGCGATGTGCTGGCCCGCGCCAGACACCCATACACCCACGGCCTGATCGAGTGCCAGCCCGCCAGCAGCGCGGGCAGCGGCCTGTTGCGCACCATTCCCGGCCAGCCGCCGTTGCTCGACGCGCTGCCCAGCGGCTGCCGCTTCCATGCGCGCTGTGGCCATGCCGGCCAAGGCTGCGCCGAAACGCTGCCGCTGATGCGCCCGATGGGCGTTGCGCATGCTGCGGCGTGTCACTATCCGCTGGCAGACAGGCAAGGAGCGCTTTCATGAGCGGCCCCAGCCTGTTGAACGTCAACGATCTGGTCGTACGCTTTGCAGCGCCCGGCTCGGGTTTCATGGGCCTGAACAAGCGCTGGGTCCATGCCGTCAACGGTGTGTCACTGAGCATTTCAGCGGGCGAAACGCTGGGCCTGGTCGGCGAGTCGGGCAGCGGCAAGAGCACCTTGGGCCGCGCGATTCTGCGCCTGAACGACATTACCTCAGGGCAAATCGTCTTCGACGATGTTGACGTGGCGCAGGGCAGCGGCATCAATTTACAGCGTCTGCGCAGTGAAACGGCGATGGTCTTTCAGGACCCGTCTTCCTCGCTCAACCCGCGCATGACCGTCGGTGCCACGCTGGCCGAGGTGCTTAAAGTGCAGCGCAAGGTCGCGGCATCCGACATTCCTGCGCGGGTCATCGAGTTACTCGACATGGTCGGCCTGCGCGCCGAGTTTGCCGAGCGCAAGCCCGGTGCATTGAGCGGCGGGCAGTGTCAGCGTGTCGGCATTGCCCGCGCACTGGCCATCGAGCCGCGGCTGATCATTGCCGACGAATGCGTGGCAGCGCTGGACGTGTCGATTCAGGGGCAGATCATCAACCTGCTGCTGGAACTGCGTGAACGCATGAACCTGGCGATTCTGTTCATCGCTCACGACCTGGCCATTGTGCGGCGGCTGTGCGACCGGGTGGCGGTGATGTATCTGGGCAAAATTGTTGAAGAAGGCCCGGTCGAAGCGGTCTTTCTAAGGCCGCGCCATCCCTACACCGCTGCGCTGATTCAGGCGATCCCGGAGATTGATCCGGATCGCCCATTGCCCAGCGAGCCGTTGCAGGGCGAGCCGCCAAGCCCCCTGCATCTGCCTGATGGCTGCGCGTTTCATCCGCGCTGCCGTTTTGCCCGGCCCACCTGTTGCAGCGTTGCGCCGCCGACCCGCTATGTCGGTGAACAACGCTATGACTGCGTACTCGATGCGCCCGTTTTTTGATCCGACTGACAACAACATTTGTCCCGACACCGGCAAGGAGTTCATGTGTATGAAAGCTCGACCAATGAAAATGCTGACCGTCGCTATGTTGGCGGCCTGTTCCCTGGCAGCGGGTGTGGCAGAAGCCGCGGGCGTGCTGACCATCGGCCGTCGTGAAGACGGCACCACCTTCGACCCGATCAAAAGCGCGCAGAACATCGACAACTGGGTATTTTCCAACGTCTACGACGTGCTGATCCGGGTGGACGACAAAGGCACCAAGCTGTTGCCGGGGCTGGCGGAAAGCTGGTCGATCTCGCCTGATGGCCTGACCTATACGCTGAAGATGCGTGAGGCAAAGTTCTCTGATGGTTCTGAGCTGACCGCCAGTGATGCGGTGTTCAGCCTGCTGCGAATTCGCGACGATAAAGGCTCGCTGTGGAGCGATTCCTACAAGATCATCGACAAAGTCGTCGCGACCGATCCGCATACCCTGGTCATCACGCTGAAAAATCCTTCAGCCTCGTTCCTTTCGCAATTGGCACTGCCCAACGTTTCGATCCTCTCCGAGAAGGCCATGAAAACCCTCGGCGAAGAGGCTTACGCCGAAAAGCCTGTCAGCTCCGGCGCCTTCACGGTGAAAGAGTGGCGGCGCGGTGACCGGGTGATTCTGGCCAGGAACCCCAACTTCTGGGAGGCGCCGAGCGTCAGCCTGGATGGTGTCGAGTGGATCTCGGTACCGGATGACAACACGCGCGTACTGATGGTCCAGAAGGGCGAGCTGGACGCCGCGATTCTGGTGCCCTTCTCTCGGATCGAAAATCTGAAGAAGAACCCTGATCTGGTGGTGCATCTGGACCCGTCCACCCGCGAAGATCACTTGTTGATCAACCACGAACACGGCGCGCTGGCCAAGCCGGAAGTACGCCAGGCACTGGACATGGCCATCGACAAGAAATCGCTGATTGATGCCGCCACTTTCGGGCAGGGTACGGTAGCCAATTCCTACATCCCCAAAGGCGCCCTGTATCACTACGCCGATAACCTGCAACGCCCCTACGACCCGGTCAAAGCCAAAAAGATGCTGGCTGACGCCGGTGCCTCGGACCTGAAACTCAACTATGTGGTCAATGCGGGCAACGAAGTCGATGAGCAGATCTCGGTCATGCTTCAGCAGCAACTGGCCAAGGTCGGCGTGACCACCACGCTGCAGAAGGTTGATCCGAGCCAGAGCTGGCAGATGCTGATCGACGGTGATTACGATATTTCCGTGATGTACTGGACCAACGACATTCTCGACCCGGACCAGAAAACCACGTTCGTGCTCGGTCACGACACCAACAATAACTACATGACCCGTTACAAGAACGAGAAGGTCAAGGAACTGGTCGCTGCTGCGCGTGTGGAAATGGACCCCAAAAAGCGTGAGCAGATGTACATCGACCTGCAGAAAATGGCCAAAGCCGACGTCAACTGGATCGACCTGTACTACAGCCCTTACATCAGTGTTTCACGCAAGAACATCGAGCACTTCGGTCAGAACCCGCTGGGCCGATTCACCCTTGAAGAAACCGTCAAGAAGTGAGGCGGGCAGGGCTCTCTGCTGATTGGCCAGAGCCCTGATTCTTCGAGCGATGACTGGCGTGTGCGTTAATTTGTATCCTCAGGTTTACCTGCGCTTCGACAGGCTCTGCGAGTGGTAAAGTTGCGGCCTTTTTGCGCTGTACCCCGCGGAGCCCCTCATGCACAACCCCACCCCCCGTACCGAATCCCCGAACGCGCTGGCGTTCATCAAGCGCTTTTTCGCCGCCGAAGCCGCTGGCGGTCTGATTTTGATGGCGGCTGCGCTGGCGGCCCTGATCGTCGCCAATTCGCCGTTGGCTGACAGCTATTTTGCAGCGCTGCACACCGTGCTCGCCGGCATGTCGGTAGAGCACTGGATCAACGACGGCCTTATGGCAATCTTCTTCATGCTGGTGGGCCTTGAGATCAAGCGCGAAATGCTGGCAGGCCAGCTTGCGTCCTGGAGCCAGCGCGCCTTGCCGGGCTTTGCGGCACTGGGCGGCATGGTGGTGCCGGCGCTGATCTACGTGGCATTCAACCGGGGCCAGCCAGACACCATCGGTGGTTGGGCCATCCCGGCTGCGACCGACATCGCCTTTGCCCTGGGTGTGCTTTCTCTGCTCGGCAAACGCGTACCGTTGTCCCTGAAAATCTTCCTGTCGGCATTGGCGATTCTCGACGACCTTGGCGCGGTATTGATCATTGCGCTGTTCTACACCAGTGATCTGTCCGTCCCTATGCTGCTGGCGGCGCTGGGCTCCATCGCCGTACTCGTGGCGCTGAACCGTCTGGGCGTTAAAAAGCTGTTGCCGTACCTGCTCATCGGCGCGCTGCTATGGTTTTTCATGCTCCAGTCCGGCATCCACGCCACCCTTGCAGGTGTGGCCCTGGCGCTGTGCATTCCGCTCGGCAAAGCTGATGAAGAAGCCAGCTCGCCACTGCTTCATCTGGAAGAGAAACTGCACCCGTGGGTCGCTTTTGCTGTGGTACCGATCTTCGGGTTCGCCAATGCGGGCGTGTCGCTGGCCGGTATCACCGTCGACAAACTGGTAGACCCGGTGCCGCTGGGCGTCGCGCTGGGGTTGTTGATCGGCAAACAGGTCGGCATCTTCGCCCTTGCGGCACTGGCCATCCGCGCCGGCCTGGCACGCTTGCCTGACGGCAGTAATTGGGGTCAGCTTTACGGCGTCGCGGCACTGTGCGGGATCGGTTTCACCATGAGCCTGTTCATCGGCGCACTGGCCTTCCCGGGCGCGCCGGCACTGGTGGACGAGGTCAAGGTGGGCGTGTTGATCGGGTCGGTGTTGTCGGCGTTGTTGGGGGTGGTGGTGTTGCGCAGGTTTGGGGCGCGGGGGTGAGCGTAGGGAATGGTAATCTCAACTCATATAGCCAAGGGGGCATCGGTAAATGTTGAAACTGATCAGTCAGCGCAATTGCGCGCCATCGCTTGAGGACCCGAAACACGATGTGTATGCATTCAGTGTCGATACATCCGGGACCGACAAGCCGTTCTGTTTTGAGCAGTCACTTACCGGCGGGCACGCTGAGCGGGGTGGCTGCATATTCCTGAACCTGGCCGAACTTGAGCAATGTCCCGGCGATTGGCGAGTTCATCTGGAGAAGTCCGGTTGCGGGTGGGTGGCGGAGTTGATGGCGGAGGCGCAAACCGATCAGCAGGCCGTGAAGTTGATTCTGGATCGAGTGTCCACCCTCTGATCACAATCTGACATACAGAAACCGCACGGCATGTCGATAAAGAACTGACATGCCAGGGACTCGGCAAATCTGACTTATTTTGAGAGTCCACTGTATGCTCCATTTATTCCGCCCGCGTCGCGACAGAAAAGCCCTTCACCAACTTATTGCCTCGCTCAACGGTTCTGGCGAGCCGGTTGTAAGGGGCTGCGCAGAAGAAAACACCGTACTTGAATGCTGGCGTTCGCTGAGCAGCCAGCGCCGTATGAACGAACAGCGTATTGCCGAGCTTGAGCAAGAGCTTGAAACCGCCCGCCATCTTCTCGGCGAGGCTTCCGCGTCGGCGACTGCTTACGAAACACGGTTTGATCTGGTCAACCGCGCTTCCAGTGAAGGTCTCTGGGACATGGAGGTGGTTGCGGGTGATCCGGTCAACCCGAACAATCGATTCTGGTGGTCTCAGCAACTGCGTTCGCTTCTGGGCTTCACTGACGAGCGAGACTTCCCCAACGTGCTGGCCAGTTGGGCAGACCGGCTTCATCCGCAGGATAAACAGGCCACGCTGGACGCCTTTGCCAAGCACCTCAACGACCGCTCGGGTAACACGCCGTATCGGATCAAGAATCGCCTGGCCATGAAGAACGGCACGTATCGCTGGTTCTACGCCCAGGGTGAAACATTGCGAGACGCTCGTGGCACGCCCTTGCGTGTCGCCGGCTCCCTTCGTGATATTCACGATGAGCTTGAGCGTGACCTCGAACATGACGTGATCATTACCCGCTTCGAACTGGCCCGCGAAATGCTCTCCGACGGTCTGTGGGACATGGAAGTGATTGCGGGTGATCCGGTCAATGCCAGAAACCCTTTCTGGTGGTCGCCGCAGTTCAGACGTCTGCTGGGTTTTGAAACAGTCGAAGAGTTTCCTGACGTGCTGGACAGCTGGGCATCACGGCTGCACCCGGAAGACAAGGAAAGAAGCCTGACGGCCTTCGGCACCCATTTGAATGATCGCTCGGGCAAGACACCTTTCGATATCGAATACCGTTTGAAAATGAAAACCGGCGAGTACCGCTGGTTTCGCGCACGCGGTCAGACCCGCCGAACCCCGGAAGGTACGCCGCTGAGGGTGGTGGGGGCATTGGTGGATGTGCATTTGAAGCATGAGCAAGATGCCCTCCGGGAAACCGAAGCCCATCATCAGAAAAATCTGGAAGAGAACATCGCCCAGCTTACCCAGATTGTGGGCACCATCCAGAGCATCGCCAGCCAGACAAACCTGCTGGCGCTCAATGCGGCCATCGAAGCGGCACGTGCCGGTGAAGCAGGGCGGGGCTTTGCGGTTGTGGCCGATGAGGTGCGCAAGCTGGCCACCAGAACCACCGAAGCCACGGAGCAGGCAGCCAGCATGATGAGCCGCTGACGGCGCGCCGATCAGCGCGCAAAAAAACGCCTCCACAGGGGAGGCGTTATTTTTGTACTCAAAACACAGCTAGCGCATCAAGCGAGGTCGAAACGGTCCAGGTTCATTACCTTGGTCCAGACGGCCACGAAGTCTTTGACGAACCGTTCCTGCGCATCCGCGCTGCCGTACACCTCGGAAATCGCACGCAGTTGAGCGTGTGAACCGAACACCAGATCGACACGAGAGCCGGTCCATTTCACTTCGCCGGTCTTGCGGTCACGTGCTTCAAAGGTGTCGTTGGCACCCGAAGTCGCTTTCCACTCTACAGCCATGTCCAACAGGTTCTTGAAGAAGTCGTTGGTCAGGGTTTCCGGCTTGTCGGTGAACACACCGTGCTTGCTTTGCCCTACGTTGATATTCAAGACCCGCAAGCCGCCCAGCAGCACAGTCATCTCTGGCGCAGTCAAGGTCAGCAGTTGCGCCTTGTCGACCAGCAGCGACTCGGCCGAGACCTTGTAACGCCCTTTCTGATAGTTGCGGAAGCCATCGGCGATCGGCTCAAGGAAGCTGAACGACTCGACATCTGTCTGCTCTTGAGACGCATCGGCCCGGCCCGCTGTGAACGGAACCGTTACCTGCTGACCGGCGTTTTTCGCCGCCTGCTCGACGCCTGCACTACCGGCCAGCACGATCAGGTCGGCAATGGACACTTTCTTGCCGTTCGATTGAGCTGCGTTGAACTCGCTCTGAATACTTTCAAGCGTACTCAGCACGTTCGCCAGTTGTGCAGGCTGGTTGACCGCCCAGTCCTTCTGCGGCGCAAGACGCAGACGCCCGCCGTTGGCACCGCCGCGCTTGTCAGAGCCACGGAAGGTGGAAGCTGCCGCCCATGCGGTTGAAACCAGTTGCGACACCGAAAGCCCCGAGGCGAGAATCTTGCCCTTGAGCGCGGCAACATCCTGATCATCCACCAGCGGATGAGTGACGTCTGGAATCGGGTCCTGCCACAACAGCTCTTCGGTCGGTGTTTCCGGGCCGAGGTAGCGGGCCAGTGGGCCCATGTCGCGGTGAGTCAGCTTGAACCAGGCACGTGCGAACGCGTCGGCCAGTTGCTCGGGGTTGGCCAGGAAGCGGCGAGAAATCTGCTCGTAGGCCGGGTCGAAACGCAGCGCCAGGTCAGAGGTCAGCATGCTCGGTGCATGGCGTTTGGATGGATCGTGGGCATCCGGAATCTTGCCGGCGCCAGCGCCGTTTTTAGGCGTCCACTGATGCGCGCCGGCCGGGCTCTTGGTCAGTTCCCAATCGAAGGCAAAGAGGTTTTCCAGGTACTCGTTGCTCCATTGGGTAGGCGTCGAGGTCCAGGTCACTTCCAGGCCGCTGGTGATGGTGTCGCCACCTTTACCGGTGCCAAATTTGTTGCTCCAGCCAAAGCCCTGTTGCTCAAGACCCGCTGCTTCCGGCTCTGGACCCACGTTATCGGCCGGGCCGGCACCGTGAGTCTTGCCGAAGGCGTGACCACCGGCGATCAGCGCCACGGTCTCTTCGTCGTTCATGGCCATGCGGCCGAAGGTTTCGCGGATATCCCTCGCCGAAGCGACAGGGTCCGGCACGCCTTCAGGGCCTTCCGGGTTCACGTAGATCAAGCCCATCTGCACGGCGGCCAGCGGGTTTTCCAGATTACGTTCGCCACTGGCGGTGCGGCTTTCTTCGTTCGCGTGGTTCTCAGGCTCGGCCACCAGGGTGCCGTCGCCCGGCTGCTGCATTTTCTTCTGCGCGCCGTAGCGCTCTTCGCCACCCAGCCAAGTGGTTTCGGAACCCCAGTACACGTCTTCTTCCGGTTCCCAGACATCCGGGCGACCACCGGAAAAACCGAAGGTCTTGAAGCCCATGGACTCCAGCGCCACGTTACCGGTGAGCACGATCAGGTCGGCCCAGGAAATCTTGCGGCCGTACTTCTGCTTGACCGGCCAGATCAGGCGACGCGCCTTGTCCAGGCTGACGTTGTCAGGCCAGCTATTGAGCGGCGCAAACCGCTGCTGACCGGCGCCCGCGCCGCCACGACCATCACCGGTGCGGTAAGTACCGGCGCTGTGCCAGGCCATACGAATGAACAGCGGGCCGTAGTGGCCAAAATCCGCCGGCCACCAGTCCTGCGACCGGGTCATTACGTCGCGCAGGTCTTGCTTGACCGCTTCAAAGTCCAGGCTCTTGAACTCCTTGGCATAGTCAAAGTCCTCGCCCATCGGGTCGGAGAGCGAAGAATGCTGGTGCAAAATCTTCAGATTCAGCTGCTTGGGCCACCAGTCACGGTTGGTGGTGCCGCCGCCGGCAGCGTGGTTGAAGGGGCATTTCGATTCAGTTGACATGCTTGATACACCTTTTTGTCATTTGCATCCGGCCATCCAGCCCACTCGGGGGGCTTCAGACAGCGATGACGGAACTCAACAGCACGGGATTCATACCGGCAGCCCGATCAGCGATCGCGCCAGCTCTACAGATACGTCGCACAGCAATCATCAGATTACTGCGGTGCGAGCCCACAACGTGCACAGCGAACTTGAGCTCATTCTTATCTCCTTATCAGGGTAAAACCGCACGGCCTGCGCCGATGCATTCCTAGATTAGCCTTCTTGGTGAATATTTCTAATAGAAAGAACGTTAGAGGGTGATAGGCAGGCTCTGATAGCCAGGCTGTGAAAGCGTTGTCATGAGCGTAGCGAAGGGCTCTGCTAATCTGTTCGGCCTTTGAAACAGCAGGTCGAGCTTGCCCTATGACCACGATTCGCAGCATGACAATGGACGACTACGATGCAATCATCGAACTGATGCGCAGCACGCCAGGCATCTCGATCCGCGAGGCGAACGACGATCACGCGCCAAGTGAGCCATGCCCGAAAAGCATGACTCAAGCAAGACGCGTGGGAAATTCAGGGAGGTTATTTCAAGGTGAACGAGTCTGCGCTGCATGCGCCGAGTGAGTTGGCATTATAGGTGCGCCAGTCGTCGATGCTCAGCATGCCAACGCGGATAGCCCCTTCGCCAAGGCTGTCGTTCAAATTCCTGATAGTCACCCACCGGACCGGCTTGTCACAAAAGCCGTTCTTGCCTTTGTTCAATGAGAAAAATTCATCGGCGTTCAGCACCTGATAGACGTCTCCGCCGAATTCAGTATTATCGCTGTTCTTCCATACGTCAGAATATTTAAGTTTCATTTCCCCTTTCAGTAGAGAAAATTGTGCAGACGTGCGAGAGAGTTTCATCGTGTCTCCCAGCGTTACCGATGTTCCGTTTGACAGCGCGTCATAGACACGAATGCTGTCCGTCGGCATCGCCTTCGTATTTGACTGGGCGATGGCGCCATGGGCCAAGAGTGTACACAGCGAAGCTGCGGTAAATAAGTTTGTTAAAAGCCTATAGCCTGTCATGGACGTACCTCTTTAACGACGCTGGTGTGTATACGAGTAACATCCGAATTATAAGCTTCGGCCATGGAATATTCTCCATCCGAGAAAGGAGAGCCGCCACTCTGGACACAAATCCCACAAGCCCTGTGCAAGCGGAATGAAACTTGCCTCCACCTGTCCTGTGACTTTGAAACGTATTTAAGGGCAAGGCCGATGAATCACAATAATATGGCGATAAACCCTGCTTCGAACCAAGCGGCAGCACTGCCTCATCTAGGGCGTTTTCAAACCTGCGACATCGACGAGCACGGTCGTAACCTCAGCGGCTGGCAGGTTCGGTACGATCAAGTGACGCCCGGTGGCTTTGAAGGCGAACTGACGGAATTTCGCTCGGATTGGCTGCAACTGGTCCGCGACCGCTCTAATCAGGCCTTGGTCAAGAGTGGCATGGCCTGGAAGGGGGCGATTATTTTTGCGCTGCCGTTGAGCGCCAACGGTCCGGCTTTCTGCGCCGGGCACACGCTTCAGGAGCCCAGCCTGATCGTCGCGCATGGCGAGAATCTTCCGGAATTGAGTACGCCGCTGCAACTGGATGCCCTGGGGGTGGCGATCGAAGAGGGTGCCCTGGCTCATGCGCTGGAGCGTCAGGGCAGTCGTTTTGAAATTACCGATCTTCCCAGGTGTTACCGTTTGGCCGATCCAACGGTTCGCACGAGGTTCGCTGCGCTGTTCGATAACCTGTTGAATGGTGAGCAGGCGTGCTTGCAGAAGCTTGAGTACGATTCGATCCGGCGGGGCATTCGCGATGCTGTGATGTTGCAGGTGCTGGAGCTGGTGGCGCCTGATGAGGCGCCGCCGCTCAACCCCACGGCGCGCAAGAGAATGGTGGATCGGGCCCGAGATTATGCCTTGGCGCATCTGGACGAACCACTGTCCATCCTCGATGTGTGCAATCACATCGGCACCAGTCGCCGCAAACTGCAGTACTGTTTTCAGGAGACGCTGGGCATCAACCCTGTGGCCTTTCTGCGCACGTTGCGCCTCAATGCAGCGAGGCGTGAGTTGCGCGAAAGCAGCCGGGTCGAACTCGTACAAACGGTCGCCGCGCGCTGGGGTTTCTGGCACCTGAGCCGGTTTTCCAGTGACTACCGGACGCTGTTCGGGGAAACACCCTCGCAGACGTTACAGCGCACGCATCTTTGCTGAAAACGGATAACGGCACACAGCATGACTCAATAGCATAGCCCCACCACCTTCGTGGTCAGGGGCATGCGATGAGTCATAACAATAATTCCAAAATCAGACGCTTCACTTTCTTGACGCTCGGCCTTATGAGCCTTGGTGCTACGGTTCAGGCAACCGAAAACGGCGCACCCACTACGTCTTTCGGCGTTTACGATTTCGGCGCTGGCATGCTGCCTGCGTCGACGCCCGTAGGCACATTGGGAATGCGTGTAGCGTTCTATTCGGCCAATGTGCAAAAAGACCGCCACGGCCGCTCGCTGGACAACAATTTTTCGTTGGACGTTCTGTCCATCGGCGTCGCGTACTTTCGCATGACCGATTACAGAATACTGGGCGCGCGCTATGGCTACAGCGTGGCGGTGCCGTTCTTCCAGATGGATGGCTCTTTTCGGGTGCAGACGCCTGGCGGCCCGCTGGACCTGAAGGCGGATCCGTTCAGGATGGCCGACATTTCAGTGTCGCCGCTCATACTGCAATGGGACCTTTCGCCCAACCTGTTCGTGAACGCGCGAATGCAGGTTCAGGCACCCACCGGCGACTACGACAAGAGTCGTGTTTTCTCGCCGGGGGTGAATCACTGGACGTTTTCTCCCACTTTCAACGCGACCTACATCACCGACAGCGGCTTTGAAGTGTCCAGCAGCTTTCAGACGGACTTCAACACCCGCAACCCTGCGACCGACTACAAGAACGGCGTCGAATACCGTCACGAGTTCGCCGTGGGCCAGCACGCAGGGCCTTTCACGCTGGGGCTGGGCGGGTTCTATTACCGGCAATTCTCCGATGACGATGCGCCCGGGCTGCAAACCGGCAACCGCGCCCGAGTAGTCGCAGCCGGCCCCGCGATCAGCTACTTCACGCCTGGCATGCCAGCGGCGTGGTTTCACCTCTACAAGGAGTTCGATGCGCGCAACCGTTCCGAGGGTTACACCGTGGCGTTACGTGTGGGCCACAGTTTTTAGGGCGGTTGCGAGATAGACGAGCTTTTCAATTATCAGGAACCTTCACATGAAAGACATTCAGAATTTGTTGAACGATGAAGACGCGACCGGCCTGGCCGAATGGGTCCGGCGCGGCGAGGTCCAGCCGATTGATTTGCTGGAGGCGGTGATTCAGCGCATCGAGCACGTCGAACCGCAGCTCAACGCCGTTGCCGAGCGGCTGTACGACTCGGCCCGCAGCGCAGCGCTGGACGCTGCAAAAAGCCAAGGCGTTTTCGCCGGCGTACCGACGCTCATCAAAGACCTGTTTACCCCGGTCCACGGCGCACGGATGAGCAATGGCTCCCTGGCCATGGGCGAGTTTCGCGCCCCCTTTGAAGCTGAAGTGGTCAGCCGCCTGAGGCGTGCCGGTTGCGTGCTTGCCGGGACCACCACCTCACCGGAGTTCGGCACGTCCTACTCCACCGAGTCCACACGCTTCGGCGCGACACGTAATCCCTGGAACCTTGAGCACAGCGCCGGAGGTTCAAGCGGCGGGGCTGCCGCACTCGTCGCCGCGCGAGTAGTGCCCTTCGCCCACGGCAACGACGGCGGTGGCTCATTGAGACTGCCGGCGTCCTGCTGCGGCGTGTTCGGCTTCAAACCCAGTCGCGGCCTGATGCCCTCCGGCCCGATGGTCGGCGAAGGCTGGGCCGGCATGAGCACTGCGCACGCCATCACCCTGACCGTACGCGACAGCGCAGCCCTGCTCGACGCCACAGCCGGCATGGACCTCGGCGCGCCTTACGCAGGCCCGGTCCAGAGCCTGTCCTACGTCAGCGCCGCCCAACGCGACCCCGGCACCCTGCGCATTGCGCTCATCGAACAATCAGGCACCTGGCCAACCTCGCCCGAAAGCCTGGCCGCCGTGCGCGAGGCCGCACAATTGTGCGAGTCACTCGGGCACCGCATCGAACCGGTCAGCCTGCCCGTGGTATTACCAGAACTCCTCGACCACATCTTCACCATCATCGGCGCCAACACCCGCAACCACGTCGACATGCTCGGCCGCATGCGAGGTTTTGACGTGCAGGACGCCGAACTGGAAGCCCGCACACGCATCATCCTGCGCGACAAAGGCAACGTCAGCGGCGCGCAATACACCGCCGCTGTTGAATGGATTCATGCTCTGGGCCGTCAACTGGCGACGTTCATGCAGGACTACGACGTGATCCTCTCGCCCGTGCTGACACGCGAGCCAGCGCGCATCGGTGAGCTTGTGGTGCCGGACATGAGCCTGAGCCTTGAGGACATGATCGAGCGGTCGCATCGGTATTCGCCCTTTGCCGCGTTGTTTAATGCGAGTGGTCAGCCGGCGATGTCGGTGCCGCTCTACTGGAGCGCTGCGGGGCTGCCGATGGGGGCGCATTTTGCTGGGCGGTTTGGGGAGGAAGGGGTGTTGTTGGGGTTGGCTGGGCAGTTGGAGCGGGTGCGGCCGTGGCGGGGGCGGGTGCCGGGGGTTAGTGGGTTTGGGGGGTAAGCGCAGTTTGGGATACCGAAGAAAACGCCCCGACCTGCCGAGGCGTTTTCTTGTACGTCTTAAGATTTAACGACAGTCGCCATGCTTGCCCACGGTTTTTATAAATCGTCAGTCGTGACTGTCTCCGGCAAGCCTACCGGCAAAGTACTGTGCGGTCTCCGGATCTGTGCAGTACAGAAAGCAGCCTTTCATTCCACGGGTCATCAACGTTCGATAGGTGTTTTTAATTATCAGGTCTGTTTCCTGTTGCGCTAGGGCAGGTTGCTCCTTCATCAACTTTTTCCAACCTCGAATCGACTTGTCATGCTTATCTCGGTCATGTGGCGATGTCACCACTTGCCCGTTCCGCACTACCAGATCCGGCCCGATGATCACTCCTATGTAATCCACCTCAAGACCCTGACAGGTATGGATGCACCCCACCTGTTCGATTGAGTTTTCAGCGATAATCCATAGGCTACCGTCCTGATCCAGATTCCATTGGCGTGCGTAGTCGTCGCCGATAACAATATCTGAAGCCTTGGGGTCTTTTTTGCTGAGCCAAGGCCAGCAGTACCCCGCAACAACGCGAGCCTTGTTGCCGTGATTTTTCTGCTCGATAGCGGCATGCATGGCTTGAGGCGAATCGAACACCTTGAACTCATAGTCGCTGGTGTCGAGTAGGGGGTGGGCCGTTGGGCGAATCTCCAATGCGTTGTCCAACCATGCAACGTAGCCGTCAGAGCCACTGCAACGGAACTGGGATGACAGTACGTACTCTTCCACGGTTGCGCCTTTGGCGTTGGCAAAGGCGCGGATCGCCTGCTTGCTACCGATGTCGCTCAGGGTCACGCGCTGGTCTTCGTCGATAAAGAAGATGGAGCATTTCGCTGAGTCGATCAGCTCCTTGATTTGGTTTTCTCCAAGGTTTCCGTACAAGCCGCTTTTTTCATTGAGCCTATGAGCCTCATCGACGATCAGCGCATCATACGTATTAGATTCGGTATCAATAAATGCACCTGAACCGGAAAAGAAATTAGAGAAATGGGTTCGCTTTACAGTGCCTATCAACTTACTTTCGTATACTTTGCGTGGGGCGGCATTTTTCGACACATATTTGCTCAACAGACTCAAGGCGGTTAGCCTTACCAATAAGTTAATCGCCAATACCGTCTTTCCAGTACCCGGACCACCCTCAATAATCAATACCTTAGGTGCATCGATAGTCGCTTGGCTCGCTGCCGCGAGAGCGGACTCGAAAATTGCCTTTTGATCATCGATCAATATGAACTCAGGCTTGCCTTTCATTAGGCCACTCAGGGCTTCAGACAAGGCTTTGGACGGGCGAATTTTTCCGTTCGAAAGCTCGTAAAGCACATCTTTGTTATCACCGTGAACGATGTGTTTCTTCAGGAAGTTTCGCAGTTTTTTGAGCTCTGCAGGGCCTTTCAGGAACAACGGTGCTTTGCTGGTATAGGGTTCGTAGTGAGCAGAATTTATGACGCCGTCACTGACATAGTTATGCAAATAGGCACAGGGACGAACCTCGATGCTTTTGTCGTAGACGGCTTCGTTAAAGCCCTCCAGCAGCGCGGCGTACGACCAAACCTGATAAGAGGGATGAATCGTCTCAACTTGGCTGCCTCCCAATGCCGTTTTTACGATGGCATCCTTTGAGGTTGCGGTGGCCTTGCTCCACTGTTTTAGCTCAATCAACACCGCATTTTTGGCTTGATGCTCATCACGGCCGGTCAGTAAAAAATCGATGCGTTTCGATGACTGAGGGATATGCAGTTCGATGGCCAAACCTGCGTCGCTGGGTAGGCCGTCGTCCCTTAGAACCCTAGCCATGTAAGTCAATGATCCCTGCCAGGATTTGATTTCCGAAGCGCCAACCTTCTTTCCAGTGGCTTCTTTGAAATGCCTGAGAATCACTTCTTCAATGTCGTCATTATCGCTGTCTTTGAGAAACTGTTGTTTGGTCGCAGCGTAAACGATCACACGTGGTCCTTAGAGCTCCAAGCTCAGAATTGATCGTGGCTATTGCTGGTGCTGGCGGATTTGCTGGCAGCATCCAAGATACGATCAGAAAACGTAGACTGAGATTGTAGGACCTTTCGCTTTTCGTGGCCGATTTTTCGCACATCATCTTGGAGCAGCTCGTGACAGGAGAGGCTTGGCGACAGCCGTCACCTCTGTCGCGAGGCGCAGGCCCCCGTGATACGAGGGTTGTTACCACTACCGCCAAAAACTGATTTATCTTGGTCGTGGTCAGTGGTCCTGACCGTCAGCACAATAGCTTCGTCTGTCTCATAGGGAGACGTTTCCAGGCGCTTGAGCCAAAGGCAGAAGCCGTTGCGCTCCCATAAAGGATTTTCACTCAGTTACGAGGGTGATTCAGAAAAACAAAAAGCTCGGGGTCGAACACGGCGACTTTGATATCCAGCTCGACCAGCGCAGCAAGGCCGTCGATGGACTTTCGAAAGTCCACCGGCTTGGGGTAGAGGTACACTTTTTCGACTTTGGCGTCGGGTCGTATCATGAGGTGCTGGCTCCTGAAAAGAATCGGGAGCACAGCATAAGCTTCAATTGCTGGCTTGGAATGTGGGGTTCATGAGGCACTTACGAATTTTTTGGGCTTAGCATATGCACATATTGGAAACCCGCTTGCTCCCAATCTCGCCAGTCTGGTGTTGTGTTAGGGCGCCAGGGAACATTGATAATTTCAACTAGCTTTTTTGCATCTTTTTCGTAAAATCCTGCCTGAACGCCTTCAGGAAGTTGTACAGCTAGCGGATAGGTATTTTTGTAGGCGCTATGGTCAAGCTTCCATCCAGGCTCTATCTGTTCCAAAACTTCGGTCAGCCGATTTTTCTGAACTTCGGCAATTTTCTCGATGAGTTTATCAAATGTGCAGATAAGAGGTTCGCCCTCTGAAAAGTCGGAGAATCGTGCACTAGGCCGGTCCCCCACACTTTTGTCCAGCGCGCGGCCAGTCCGGATATAGAAATTTAGCGCTCCCAAATCGAGCACATCACCTCTCAGTTCTGCTTCGCTCTCAAGCACTGCCAAAATATAAATCTGTGCTGGAAAACCATAAGTCCAGCAGTTTGCATTTTTCAGAGGGTTCCAATAAGTTGTCTTACTTATGCTCCATGTTTTGGGCGCTCTAGTAGTTTTAAACTCACACGTTGTGCCCCAAGTTAGCTGAAGGTCGAACACATCACCGTGAGGCTGGCTCTCATAGTGCTCTCGAATGCTTTTTTCGAGATCACCTTTGCGCGGACGCCAGGTGGTTAGGGTTCGCACCGTTTCGCCAACGACTTGATCAATGTTTTCAATGAAGTGCTGAACTAGGATGTACTCGATCAATACTCCGCGCAGCATAGGCACAGACATGTTCGAAAAAGCCCAGCCCCAAAAGTCGGAAGCTTTGTAGGGGGTTGAGAGATCACCGAGTGAAAACGTAGTTGTCTCACTTATCAGAGGGTTTTTCAAAAGAGACTCCTTAGCTATGGTTTGCTGTGTAGGTGAATCTAATATAATTATTATCTGGTATTTATGCTAAAGCCCGTAATGGGAATTTCTTCGGTTTTATTGTAAATTGGTAGGGTGCTAAAGTTAGCTTTCTCAAGAGTGTCGCAGTTCCATGCCTTCATTTTGGCTGCGTCATACAGCATGCCTAACGTCATTACAGTCTTTGCGCGCCGATCTTTAGATCTGAAGAATACGAAAAAGTCAGTCCCTTCTGGCTTGAAATAACGATAGTGGTCGTAGTCGCCGGGGTTTACGCCAAAATGGTCAAAAAAATCTTCCATAAAATCACTGGCGTCGTCACCGTCAAGCCCTAGATCCCAACTGACTCTAGTGGCGAGGCTAAGAGTTTCAAATGCTTTTTTGCCGAATCCAACATAAAAGTAGATTCTCTCTATGAGATAATCAAGTATATCATGGTTAAGATCGTTTTTATCCATCTTAAAAAACCTGATCTTGTTCATCTACGATGGAGTTGTAGGTGTTCACCGTTACGTATCCTATCTTGCCTAGCTCGTATGCAGTATAAGACCACCCGATAACGGGCGTTGCCCGTGCGATGAAGCCACCAATACTTCGGGTCCATCGAAGTCGTGGCGGAAACCATCCTGTAAGTGATGGGGCTCTAAAGCTTCCGGGGAACTTACGATTGTTTAGAAGGCGTCTCATGACAATAGACATGATGGATGTGTTGCTAATGGCTCCACCAGGCTTTGTTCTGGTCGGTATTATGTTGGCACCTAAGACAATGGTTAATGCAGCTCCTACATCATCTAGTCCAAATTCATCCATTGCCACCTCAGTAGCAATAACAAACAGCAGCTCATTTGCAGTGAGCCCGCAGTCACCGTCATAGCAATATATTCTAGCCACTTAAACTATCCTTATGCGTAAGTGCTATTTCGGAGCTGATCCCAGCCGCCGGAGATCTGGCCAACTATCAAGCCGGTAGTTCGGCTTTGCTGCGAGTACAGCATGCTCACTTTGGCGTAATTGAATCTAACTACCTCTTCGGGAAAGTTTGAGGGCGATCGCTCGAATAGGTTGCCAGAAATAACGCCGCTTATGATGACTTCATCAAAAACATATTCTAGATATTTTTGCTTATCGCCGCCTGCGCGACGTACGCACAGCTTCATTTGCTTAATGTGCCTGCCTGCGCAACATGCTTCGAGAATTTTTGGAGTCGCACTGTCAGCAAGTTTTACAATGCTGAAGTCGCTTAAGTAAACTCGGGCTACGGTGGCCCCACCTGCAGAGCTTGCAGTTCTTGACACCGATTGAGTGGCTGAAAGGCAAAAATTGTTAATCTCAACCCAGTTTTTGCAGTCAGAGTCCGTAGACTCCCCACTAATGCCGTCAATCCAAAGATATGCATCAATACTCATTCCAGCTCCTTGGAACATCTCTTAATGTATTTCATCGCCGTTGCACGATAGCACAACCTCTGCATTTTAGGCTCTTGAAGCACACTTTTGCCAGGTGTAGTGGTCAACTGATCCCGGACACGACGTTAAGGTTTTTCTCGTACTGATATCCAGCCCAACCAGTGCGGCTAGACCGTCGATGGATTTTAGGAAATCCATAGGGTTCGGGTAGAGGTACACTTTTTCGACTTTGGCGTCGGGTCGCATCATGGGGAGCTGGCTCCTGAAAAGAATTGGGAGCACTGCATCAGGCTTCAATTGTCAGCTTGGAATGTGGGGGTTTACGCTAAACAGGCGGAGTCTATGCGGTATAGCAAAGCCCCGTCACTCACGCATAACGTCGGGTACTGGAATCAGCGTGCTCGCAACTGCCAGGCCACTGCCTGCCTTAATGACTCGCCTGCGTCGGCGATTTGTGACCCAGGCGTATCAGTTCGTCGGAGAAACACAAACCAGCGATCGCAGTCGTGAGCCGATCAGCAGGATTGCCAGTGGCAACAGCCAGGGCGCGGACTCGCCCAGGTAAATCGCCAGGCTGATCCAGAACAGATTCTGTAACAGCGCGAAGAGGCAGTGATAGTTGTCGTACATGTACAACGCTTAGGTCTGTTCCTTGATCTCTTTCGAGCATCGGTGTCTGAGTAACATCGACAGTCCTGTTGATAATATTAAGCATGGCAGTGTGGATTACATACGGAAATCCCGCACTCATACAAAATGAGTGAATGGCCGGAGGCGCGAACAGCCTCTCTTGTTCAGGACCGGGCTTGGGCGCTGAGCGTTTTCTATTAATTATAGGTAACGAATAGCTCGCCGGCCCGACTGCAATCAGAGCACAACCTTGACACACAAGTGTACACGCCAGGGTTTCTGGTCAGGCCTTGAACCGCATCGCTTTCAAACAGAGCGCCGATTGCCGCAGGGACAGAGAAGGGTGTGCGCTTGTCTCGGTCAATCAAGACGTTTTTGATACCTGTCCACTTAAGTCCTTTTATTGAAGCTTCATCCTTAAAAGCGACGCAAGGCGATTGGAAGGAGTCAAACCATCGTGTGGCAGTCAACGTCATCAGCAGGGGGGCTTACTGATGTGTTGTTACACCCGGCGTAATAACGTCTATTCCGAGCTTTGTTTTACTTTATCTAATAATGCGCCAACGTTACGCGTAACAATATGCGAACGCAACTCGAACGCCATCATCTGTACATTTAATACATGGCATCGCTTTACCGAGGGAGCCGGGCCACAAGGCTCCGGCGCGTACTTTATGCCTTTGTGTCAGCGCAATATGAGACCCAAAACGGGTCTCATACGAATATCACACTGCCTTCAATGCCATCAGAGCGTTCAATTCGCCATACGTATGGGCTTTCAGGGTGTGGGTATCCAGTTGGCCGTTGTCCAGAAAACTGCGGATCAGTCCCCCCATGGCACCGAACAGGAATTCCGCAATGCTGGAGCCTGCGCTGAGTCGTCTGACACCCAGGCGTTTGAGTTCGTCGGGGGACGGCAGACCGTCTCTGGAAAGCAGGTTGACCGGCAGTTGAGTGTTTTGACAGAGGGTCGCAATTTCATTGGAATCCACCACGCCTGCTGCAAACAGGCCATCTGCGCCAGCATCGGCATACAGTGCCGCGCGCTTCAGAAGCTCTTCCAGGCGTTGTTCCGGGGCGAAAAGATTCTTCAAATAGACATCGCAACGCACATTGATGAACAGATCGACTCCAGCCTGTTGCGCCATCTGTCTTGCGACATCGATTTTTCGAACCAGCAGCTCTGGAGCGCCAAGGCCATCTTCG
Organism: Pseudomonas sp. CFBP2511; assembly: GCF_030209255.1. Lineage (NCBI taxonomy): Bacteria > Pseudomonadati > Pseudomonadota > Gammaproteobacteria > Pseudomonadales > Pseudomonadaceae > Pseudomonas > Pseudomonas sp. CFBP2511. The sequence continues at coordinate 264,809 of NZ_JARVSI010000024.1, forward strand.
ATGTTGATGCCTACCGCCCCGGCGCCGACAACGGCGTTGATCACCTGGCCGACCTTCTCGAGTTCATCCGAATAACCGCCTTCGATATCCACGGTAAGTGGCACATTGAGTACGCGCACCATCGATTGGATGGTTGTGCTCAGCAGCTCCAGGGGAAGCTTATTGCCATCCTGATAGCCATGAGACCAAGCCATGGCCGCGCTGCTGGTGGCCACCGCTTTGCCGCCCAGATGTTCCACCATGCGCGCCCCGCCGGCGTCGGCCACATTCGCCAGGACCAGCAGTCCATTTTGATGCAGGCTGTGAAAAGCGTGATCCAGTGTGGTCATAACGTATCAACTCCTTCGACAATGACAGGCAAAATGATGGAGGGTTTGATTAATTCATCCGTCCAGAAAACCTTCAGAGATACGCGGACAGTGGAACCCGTTTCGAGTCATACACTTCGCGCAAGGTGATCGATGTTTTTATTTGGGTGATGCACGGAATCTTTCGCAGGGTCTTTTCAATGAAGACGGTATATAAGGCGATGCTTTTGCAAACAATCTTCACGAGGAAATCATAATCCCCTGTCACATTGTAAAGCGCCACTACTTCGGGGCACAGGATGATTTTCTCTTCCAGTTTTCGAGTGACTTCTTCCGTGTGTAAGTCCACGGAGAGATGCACGAAGGCAATGACTTCAAACCCCAGCGCTTCTTTGTTCAACATGGCTTGATAGCCTTCAATGAACCCTTCGTCTTCAAGGCGTTTGAGACGGCGCCAACACGGTGTCTCACTCATGGAAAGAACTTCCGCAAGTTTTGATGTGGTGGTAAGGCAATTAGCCTGCATGATGCTCAGGATTTTTAGATCTATTGCATCAAGTGCCGTAGAGTTTTTTTTCAAAAACAGAATCCTTTCTGGAAGGCAGCGTCAGTTACAGCCTGGGTGCGCGCATAGATACCATTTATTTCAAGGTGATGCAAATTTTTCAGCTACCGTACAAGCCATCATTCGGATCAAGAAAAATGTCGCTTATCTGTTACATGGTGCTGCCCATACAATCGTTAATACCGGTGGCGATAAGGTACGACACTAAGCAATTTATCCGTTGCAGGTATACCGTGCAGGCAATGCCGAGGGGGCGCTTGCGCTCTCGGCGGCAGTGTCGATACGTGTCGGTTTCTGTCAGGCCTGCGTGCTGTGGACGCTAATATCTTCAGACGTGACTGCAATAGCCTTGCGATTCGCAGATCGGACGAGAAGGGGAGTTGCGACACCGGCCAGGGCGAAGACAACAGCAAGGCCTATCCAGCCGGTTGAACCTGCCTCGACGACAGCGATGGGCAGGATCCCCGGAAAAATCACGGTCATCAGGTTGGCTCCCAAGGCATAGATGCTCAGGTAATAAGCGCGATTTTCGACTGGAGACAAATAGTACGAGATACCCCACGCACCTGCGCATTGCCACAGCTCTCCAAACGTCATGACCACACAGGCGAACAACAGGATACCTGCGACCAGGTAGGAGGGTTGTTCCGCCGTGGTGAAGGCAACCAATGCGCACGAAAGAGCCAGTGTTATCCCTGCGTACAAGTGTTTGCGGGCGGCAAAAAGCACCTCATTGCCACGCTTGCTGAACGACAGTTGCAGGGTAATCGCCATGATGCCGTTGATGACCAGAATGATGCCGATCAGAGACTTGGGCGCCTGTGTCTTGGTCAGCAGCCACAGGGGAATGGCGATGGTCATCACGGCCTGATGCAGTGACAGAATACCGTTGCACAAGGACAGCGACAGGAAGTTCAGGTTCTTCAACGGCTGGGCGGGCGGGGTCACAGGTTGGCTCTGGTCAGACGCCTTGGCGACAACATGGGGCAGTTTTACGCTGACCAGCAGGATGGCGGAAACCAGAAACGCCATGGCATTGGCGATCAGCATGCCAATCACGCCGCCGGGGCCGGTCGTGAAGCTGACCACAATGGAAAATATTCCGGCGGCCAACATGTAGGCCACGTTTCTGACGATCGCGACCTTGGACATGGTCTTCACGTAGGCATCCGCTGTTACCGCTGAACCTACCAGCGTCTGGATGATTGGCCAGACCGCCTGCTCGACACAGCCGATGAAGCAGGCAATCAGCAGGAAGGAATAGAACTCATCCACGAAGGGATAGATCAGAAAGCCTGCCATTCGCCAGACCTGAAGAAAGGCCAAGACGCGCGCGGCACCCAGACGATCCGCCAGTCGGCCAATCGGAACTGCGCAGACAAGGCCACAAAGGCCGGCCAAGGCCAGACCGATGCCAACTTCGACATTGCTCAGGCCAACAACCTGAGTGTAGAAAAACGTTGCCCCGGCGAGAAAAAGCCCGCGACCAGCCGCATCGACGAATGCGATGAGCAAGAGCAGAAGAGTGGCTCGGTCGTCGGAAACGGGCACCTTTTCAGAAACGCGGTTGGGCGCGGACATCAGACTATTCCTTTAGAGAAACATGCGTGAGCTTCAGTATCCGACGGATTCCCGAAAGGGCCGAAGAGCGGAACGCGGAGGTGAACACTGCCATGCCTGGCGCAGGGGGACATTGTCGATGACAACCCCTGCGCACGGCAACCGACTCAGGCCTGCTGGCGTTGCCGCAAACTCAGAGGGCGCATGTCAGTCCATACTTCTTTGATGTACTCCAGGCATTCGGACTTGCTTGCGCGTTTGCCCATGAACTGCCATCCGCCGGGTAATGGCAGATCGGCGGCCCAGATTGAGTACTGTTCTTCAGCGTTGGCGACGACCAGATAATCACCCTGGTTTTTTTCTTCATCGGTCATGATTGTTCTACCTCGGACTTAACAGTGATCGTTAGATTTTTCTGATAATCAGCATGTACATCTGGCCATGCAGGTCTGGAAATTTGGCCTGGAAGGCGAGGTCCATGTCCAACAGATTCCTGATTCGCTCAGGGCCGTCCTGTTGCAGGTCAAGTTCGTAGCCCAGCGATTCCGGTAATAGGCCCACGCCTCTGATTTCCTCGACAACGAACCCTTGCGCGATAGCGATCTCGCTAACGTCGGCTCGGCTGATGGCGTTCTGGCGCATCAGCTCTTTTTGTTCGTGAGAGTAGATGGAGAGGTAGGTCAGGTGCGGGCATTCGATGTCCCAGGTCGAGATGACACAGAACCCTCCGGGCACCAGGCAGCGATGAATTTCCGACATGACGGTGGGGACGTCCTGTCTTGGGAAATGCGCTGCGGTGCCCATCATGCAGGTGACGAGATCGAACTGGGTGCTTTCGAACGGCAGATCACGCGCGTCGCCCTGATGGAATTGAGGGTTCAGCGCGCCGTTGCTTTTTTTCCGGGCGAACTCCACGGCCATCGGCTCCAGGTCAACGCCAAATGCCTGGATACCTTGTTGTGCCAACAGCGTTGGATAACGGCCGGTCGCTGCGCCGATGTCCAGGCTTTTACTGAACGGACCGTAGTGTTTGATGCAGTCGAGCATGTTGACCAGTTCCAGCGATTTCTTCGCCTCGTCCTCGGGGACAGAACAGTCATAGCGCATATACGCGGCGACGTCGTAGCCGAGTCTGGCATCGGCGGTATTGTCGACGCTGTCCAGTGAAAACTCGGAAACAATCGACAGCAAGCGCTTGCGGTGCTCGGCGACTGAGGTGAGTCGGGCAGTTCTGGAGTGTGCGGGATTATCCTGCCGGGCAAGGTCAAACCCATGCTGCGAGACCGGGCTGAGCAATTCCCGGATAAGGCTGGCGTACCAGTCCTTGTTTTCGGGGACGGCCCGGGAAGTGAGCGTGGCGGGCGGGCTGTTCAGGTTCTGCAGTCTGGCGCAGACATCCAGATAGTCAGGGTTGAGGGTAAACACCACCTCATAGTATTTCTGGGCGTCCGTTATCGAGCCCTGTTCTTCATGGATGCGACCCAGCGTGTAGAGGGTTTTTTTCGCTTCCTCCGTAACGGTCAATTCGCGTGCCCGACGGTATGCCGACTTGGCGGCGAAAGGCAGACCTGCCTTCTGGAAGCTCTCTGCCGCCAAGGTGAAGCTTTTCAGTTTCATCCGCTCGTTCTGCCCGGCCCATGTGAAGTGGCGCGCAGCTTGATGCCAGTCCTGACGTCTCTGATAAGTCTGGGCCAGAATAAAGTGGCTGGCATAGTGTTTGGGGAACCGTTGCACCTGTTCACTGAGCAGTTTGATGACGATTTCGTCAAGTGCATCGGGAGCCAGTTGCAGCGTCCCTTCCTGCAGCCAATTCACCGCATACACTGCCAGCCCTGTCTGGCTCAGACTGGCCAGAATCTCGCTGACCGCCTGCTGCTGTTCTGCGGTGTTTTTCAAGCGTTCGGCGCTGTGCTGCAACGCGTGGATGTATTGGTTGTAAGCATCGTGAGCATGGTTGGCAAGCAGTTTGACCGTGCCGTCGGTACAGCCGGAAGCAATGATCGCCCCGTTTTCCGAGATGCCCAGAGTCCAGACTTCGCCGTCCACCTGCCTGGACCAGAGTGGCTTGCCCTGGCAGTCGATAAGGTGAATCTTGCCGTCCAGCGAGCCGATGGCGGCCGTGCCTTCCAGAGACACCGCTACGCTTGCGGCGTGGGGGTACAGGTTCGGCTCACTGAGTAAACGGTCCTTGACCGCCAGCAAGGCATCATTACGCTTGGACTGCGCCACATCCTCGGCGTTGGCCTGACTCAATTGATAGGTGTCAGCCACGCGCGATGCGATGTACCACGCCTGGTTCTTGCACTGAATGACGAGATGTTCGCCATTAGAGGAGTGCGTGAGGCTCGAGACCGCCGACTTCAGCGATGTCCGGAACAGCTCCCGCCCATCGGCATCGAAGAGGTAGACAGCGACGGCTCCATCCGAGGCCTGTTGAGTTCCCACCGCGACGTGATGATTCGACGCGATCGCCGTTGCAGTGATGTCATCGTCCAGCCGATGGGACCAGTGCAACTCTCCGTCACGGGACAACACCGTCAACTGCCGGTTTTTACAGGCAACGGCGAGCATGGCGAGGTCCGCGGTAACCGAGAGGCTGACCACTGCGCTACCAAAATGCCGACTCCAGAGTTCGCTGTAGGGCGTTTCAAAAAACAGCGGGGAAGGATGAGGAACGCTGCTCAAGCCCATGGCACTGTGAGTAGAGGCTCTTTGCTCTTTTGCCGGGGCGTAGAAATCAATGTTGAAGTTGGTCATGGAATTTCCTTATCAAACCATCTTGTCTGTTCGGTTTTAATTGAAGAGCTTGCTGATACATGGCGTGGCAGCTTCGAGAATGCTGTAGTGGTCGGCCGTGAACCCGGTGGCGTTGAAGGACTGCCCACAGAGTGGCCGCCACTTGTCCCGCAGCTCTGCACTTTCTTCTGTGTGCAGTAACGTCAGATTGCTGTTGATGCCGGTTTTTGGGCGATAGGCTTCCAGAGCCTGCTGATGGGTGCAGAAGATCTGCAGTCGTCGTGATACCTGCTGATCGTCCATGCTGTCGGGGATCACGCCGATGCGCCGCATGGTTGCAATGGCCAGAACGTCCCGGTCCGGATGCTCGATCAGTTGGTTCATTTCGCTGGGCGAAAGTGGCAGGTCGACCGAAAGCGAACGGGCCATGTCCATCAGGTAAGCACCCAGCGGCCAGGTCTGCTCCTGTGCCGCGTGGCCCGGCGCGGGCGCGTCGATCAGCAGCAGTTGGCGTACTTCCCTGTCCAGTGCTTCCAGCTGACGGGCCATCTCGAAGGCAATCACTCCTCCCATTGACCATCCGCCCAACCAGTACGGCCCCTCGGGTTGAATTTCAAGCATCTGCTCGATGTAGATCGCGGCCATTTTTTCCAGGGTATCGACGACGTCGGTGCCGTGTTCAAGACCTCCGGCCTGGAAGGCGTGTACGCTCACGTCATCGGGCATCAACTGCGAAAGCTTGATGTAGGGCGAGACCACGCCGCCAACGGCATGCACCAGGAAGAGGTGCCTGCGCGTTCCCTGCTTGAGCCTGATACGGTTTGAACCACGTTCGCCGATGCCCTGGCTGATCTTTTCGATGAAGGCGCCCAGAGTGGCTGACTCGAAAATGTCACGAACGCGGGCCGCCAGCCCCAGCTCCCGGTTGACCTGATCGATCATTTTCATTGCCAGCAATGAGTGACCGCCTTCGTGAAAGAAGTTGTCGTTCAGGCTGATGAACTCAAGATTCAGCGTGTTCTTCCAGACCGCAGCCACGCTTTTCTCCAACGCAGTTCTCGGCGCCAGCAGTTGAACGGCCTGGTCCCGAACCACGCTTACAGGCTGCGGGAGCGCGCGCCGATCGACCTTGCCGTTTGACGTCAATGGCAAGTGGTCAAGAAACTGAAAGCAGACGTCTGCCATGTAATCGGGCAGGGTGCGGGCCAGGCATTCTCTGAGTTCGTCGACACCTGGCTGTGTATCCGCGTTGCACACAAGGTAGGCGGTAAGGGTGGGGTTATCCGCATCGCTGGTATTGACACTGACGACGGCCTGGCTGACCTGCGGATGGGCGCACAACTGCATTTCGATCTCGCCCAGTTCTATCCTGAAACCGCGCAATTTGATCTGCTGGTCGTTGCGTCCCAGATACTCGATTTCACCGTGGGCACGATAACGAGCGGTATCCCCGGTCATGTACATGCGACTGCCCGGCGTGCCGTGCGGGTCTGGGATGAAGCGTTCGGCCGTCAAGTCGACGCGTTTCAGATAGCCACGGGACAGTTGCACACCGGCCAGGTAGAGATTGCCGGTCACGCCAATGGGGACCGGTTGCAGCGTCTCGTCAAGAATGTACGTACGCGTATTGGCGACGGGGCGGCCAATCGGGACCGCATGACCGACGTCACCGGCCTGGCAATGCCAATGGGTGACATCAATCGCAGCCTCTGTCGGTCCATACAGATTATGCAGTTGTGTGGCTGGGTATCGTTTGAAGAACTCGTTTTGCACTGAGGTGGACAGTGCCTCGCCGCTGCTGAAGACCCGGCGCAGGGCGCGGGTGTGACTGGCCTGGGTCAAGGCCATGTAGGCGCTGAGCATGGAGGGCACAAAGTGCGCCGTGGTCACCCCCTCGCGTTCGATAAGCGCCTCCAGGTAGCGCGGATCTTTGTGCCCCTCGGGTTTGGCCAGCAGCATCCGCGCGCCCACACTGAGTGGCCAGAAAAATTCCCAGACCGATACGTCGAACGAAAATGGCGTTTTTTGCAGCACCCGATCTGTCGCATCCAGCAAGTAGGTGTCCTGCATCCAAAGGATACGGTTGATGATTGCCTCATGGCTGTTCAACGAGCCTTTCGGCGCACCTGTCGATCCGGAGGTGTAGATGCAATACGCCAGACAGGCCGGGTCTATCAGGCGCTGAGGATTGGTCTTGGGCAGGTGTGCCAACGAGGTTGCCTGCTCGTCCAGACACAGGCTGTCGGTCCGTTGCAGCGCGGTAAGTTTCAGCAGGCTGCGTTGGGTCAGGGTCAGGATAGGTGCGGCGTCTGCGAGCATGTACGCGATACGCTCGTCGGGATAATGAGGGTCGATTGGCACATAGGCGCCGCCGGCCTTCAGGACTCCCAGAAGACTGACGACCATCTCGACGCTGCGCTCCATGCAGATTGCGATCAGATCATCCGCCCGGGTACCCCGCGAAATCAGGTAGTGGGCCAACTGATTGGCGGCCTCGTTGAGTGCCCGATAGCTGAGGTGTTGGCCTTCGAAACTTACTGCGATGGCGTCCGGCGTCTGTTCCACCTGCTGTTCAAACAGATGATGAAGGGCTGCAACCGGACGATGACTGACCTTGGTCGCATTCCACTGCTCAAGCATCCTGTTTTTTTCAGAGGCCGAAAGCAGGTCAAGGCTTGCGACCGTTTTCTGTGCATCAAGGACGGCCGATTCAGCGAGGGTCTGGAACTGTGCGGCCAGCCGTTCAATGGTCGTGGCGTCGAACAGGTCGCAGTTGTATTCCCAGCGTACTTGATAGCCCTGAGCCGTGGGCGTCAGCTCCAGGCTCAAGTCGAATTTGGCCGTGGTGGTCCCGATGTCGAAGATCCGGACCTCGACGTCCGGAATTTTCAACGGCTCGGGCGCCGTGTTCTGTAGCACAAACATCACCTGGAACAGTGGCGAATGGCTCATGTCCCGAGGCGTATCCAGCGCTTCGACGACTTTTTCGAACGGCAGGTCTTGGTGGGCATAAGCGCCGAGCGTGGTGTTCCTGACCTGTTGCAATAATTGGCGAAATGTCGGATTGCCTTCAATGCGTGTGCGCAGGGCCAGCGTGTTGACGAACAGGCCGATCAAGGGTTCGACCTCGGTTCGGGTCCGGTTGGCGATGGGCGTGCCGACGACGATGTCGCGCTGGCAGCTGTGCCGGCTCAGCAGCAGACTGAACAGGGTGAGCAGGGTCATGAACGGTGTCACACCCAGGCTTTGGCTCAACGTATCGATCTTCTTGGACAGGGTTGGGGGCCATGTATGGTTAACGGCCTGACCTCGATAGGTCTGAATCGCGGGACGCGGTCGGTCCGTCGGCAGCTCGAGGCGGGCAGGTGCCTGATCCAGCTGCTGTCGCCAGTAGCCGACCTGCGCTGCAAAAACGCTTGGGGCCTGTAACGAGCGCTGCCAGAAGGCGTAGTCGCTGTACTGGATTTCCAAAGGCGGCAACGGTGATGCCTGGTCTGTCGAATACGCTTGGTAGAGCGCCATGATCTCGCGGGTAAGCAGCGCGATCGACCAGCCGTCAGCAATGATGTGATGCACGGTAAACAGCAGAATATGGTGCTCGTCGGCGACCTGCAGCAGGAGGACTCTCAGCAGTGGACCGGTTTCCAGGGAGAACAACTGTGAGGCATGGTCGCGTACCTGTTTTTCAGCCACCGACAGCGGCTGAGCGGTATGGCGCAAATCGAGAGAGATCAGCGTATCGAGCTGCGGGGGATGAACGAGGCTCACCACCTGGCCGTCTTCCTGCAAGGCGAATGTCGTGCGCAGGGGTTCGTGACGTCGAATCAGCTCGTCCAGGCATTGCTGCAACACCGGCTTTTTCAGCGGGCCGTTCAGTTCCAGCGCCAATGCAATGTTGTAAGCGGTACTGGAGCGATCCAGACGATTCAGGAAGAACAGACGCTCTTGGGCATAGGAAGCGACTTTCATGCCAGAGCCGGTGTTGGTGGCGGTGATTGCTGACAGGGTCGCTACCGGGCTTGTGCTCAGGCGCGGCAGCAATTGTTCGATGGTCGGCGCTTCAAACAGGGTGCGCAGCGCCATATCGACATTCAGCTGTTTGCGAATACGCGAAACCACCTGAGTGGCGAGCAAAGAGTGTCCACCAAGTTCGAAGAAGTCATCGGTGATACCGACCTGCGACAGATTCAGGACACTCGCCCAGATGGCAGCGAGTTGTCGTTCAGCGTCGCTCCTGGGGGCAACATATTGATTTTCGTGGTTGTCGTTTTCCGGCTGCGGCAACGAGCGTTTGTCGACTTTGCCACTTGGGGTCAGGGGCAGGGTCGGCAGGATGACGAAGGTGGTCGGCACCATGTAATCGGGCAGCGTTCGTCGCAGATGTTCCTTGATGTCCACGATGTTCAGCGTGCAGTCGCTTTTGGCGACCAGATAACCCACCAGCTTTTTCAGCCCTGGACGGTCTTCCCGGACCATCGCGGCGGCGCTTGCCACCGTTTCCTGGGCCATCAGTGCCTGTTCGACCTCGGCCAGCTCGATCCTGAAGCCGCGAATCTTGACCTGATGGTCCGAGCGCCCCAGATACTCGATATTTCCATCAGGAAGATAGCGCGCAACATCACCGGTCTTGTACATACGAGCGCCCGGCGAGAGGCTGTGGGGATTGGGAACGAAACGTTCGGCAGTGATATCGGGACGCTCCCAGTAACAGCGCGCCAAGTGAACGCCAGCAATGTAAAGATCACCTCGTACGCCGACCGGAACCGGTTCCAGACTGGCGTCGAGAACGTACATCTGCGAGTTGAACAACGGCTTGCCAATGGGCGGGAGGGCCGGCCATTGCGTGGCATCGCCGCTTAGCCGGTAGCCGGTGACGAAGTGTGACTCCGTCGGTCCGTACTGGTTGTGCAATAAGGCATCCGGCAGTTTTTGAAACAGGTCGACGACTTCCTGAGTGACCTGCAGTTGCTCGCCGCCGCAGACGACTTCCTTCAGGCAGGCCAGTTTATCTACATCCCGGGCAGCGTCAGCAATGCCTTGCAGGGCAACGAAGGGAATGAAAAGGCGGGCAATGTTCTGTCGCTGAATGAGTTCAAGCAGCAGAACGGGGTCCCGGCGCGTATCTTCGCTGACCATGACCAGCGTGCCGCCGCTGGCCCAGGTGGAGAAGAATTCGTCGAAACTCACATCGAAGCTCAATGGCGAGAATTGCAGCGTATTGTCGCCTCGGCTCAGGCGCGATTCAGTGAGTTGCCACTGCACGAGATTGGTCAGCATTTCGTGAGTCAGGGCCGCGCCTTTGGGCAGCCCGGTGGAGCCCGAGGTGTAAATGACGTAACACAGGTCAAGCAGGTTTTGCGGTCTGGCCGGATTTGACGATGGCTCATGCCAGGCATCGGCGCATTGGTCCATGCAGATGATGGTATGGCTGCAGCCTTCGACACGCGGGCGCAAAGTAGTCAGGGTGATGATCAGGTCGGCATGGGCATCCTGGGCCATGAAGCGCAGGCGCTCGGTCGGATAGCTCGGGTCCATGGGCACGCACACTGCCCCCGCTTTTAGTACAGCCAGAATCGCCACAGGCACATGCATCGAGCGCTCGAGGCATATGCCCACCAGCGTGCCGGGGAGGACGCCCGAGCGTTGCAAGTAATGGGCGAATTGGTTGGAACGTGCTTCCAGCTGTCGATAGCTCATCGACGCTGTGCCGAACATGACTGCGGGCAAGTCGGCGCACGGCTCGCTCATTTCGGTGAACAACTGATGCACCGCCAATGGGCGATAAACCTGCTGAGTCGCGTTCCATTCGTGGAGGATGTGTTGTTTTTCTTGCGCGGTGATCATCGACAGGCGCTGGGCGGGTTGGCTCGGATCGCTGATCGCCGAGCGGGCCAGTGTTTCAAAATGGCGGGTCATGCGTTCGATGGTGTCAGCGTCAAAAAGGTCGCTGTTGTATTCCCAGCGCATCTGATAACCCTCGGATGAGGGCGTCAGTTCCAGGGTCAGATCGAACTTGGCTGTGGTCGACTCAAGCGCGAAATTTCCGATCTCCAGCCCTGGCAGGTTCATTGCTTCAAGCGCAGTGTTCTGCAGGACGAACAGCACCTGGAACAAGGGCGAGCGACTCATGTCACGCGGGATGGCCAAAGACTCGACTACTTTTTCGAAAGGCAGTTCTTGATGGGCATAGGCGTTTAACGTGGTGTCGCGAACCTGTCCTAGCAGTTCGCTAAAAGTCGGGTTGCCTTCCAGGCGTATCCGCATGGCAAGGGTATTGACGAACAAGCCGATCAGCGGCTCGATCTCGGGTCTGGTGCGGTTGGCGATCGGGGTTCCGATCACAATGTCTTGCTGGCCGCTGTAGCGGTTGAGTAAGACATTGAACAGGGCCAGCAGCGTCATGAACGGCGTGCCGTCCTGAGCCTGGCTCAGGGCATCGATCCGTGCGGACAGCGTTTTGCCCAGTGAGCGACTGATGACCCTGCCACGGTAGGTCTGAATCGCCGGGCGCGGCCGGTCGGTAGGCAGTTCCAGAGTGGTCGGGGCCTGGGCCAGATGGCAGGACCAGTAATCGGTTTTCGACGCGAACTCGATGGGGGCCTGCCACTCGCGTTGCCAGGCAGCATAGTCACCGTACTGAATATCAAGAGGTGCCAGGGGCGAGGATTGGCCCTGTGCAAAGGCTTGATAAAGGGCCATGACCTCACGGGCGAGTACGGCCACCGACCAGCCATCACTGACGATGTGGTGCAGGGTCAACAGCAGGATATGTTGCTGCTCGCCAGTCTGTAACAACGAGGCGCGAAACAATGGGCCTTTTTCCAGAGAAAACAGGTGTTGTGCTTCGGCATTGGCGTGCGTTTGAGCGAGCAGGTAAGGCGTCGAGTGATGACGCAGATCGCGATAGACCAGTTGGCTCAGCGCCTCGGGGTGAACCTGTGCCTGAGGCTTTCCGTCTGCGTCCAGGACGAACGTTGTGCGCAAGGGCTCGTGGCGACGGATCAGCTCATCCAGACACCTGTGCAGCAGCGATGCCTCCAGCGGGCCGTTCAGTTCAAGGGCCAGCGCGATGGTGTAGGCCGCGCTGGCAGGCTCGAACTGATCCAGAAAATACAGTCGCTCTTGAGCGTACGACAGCGGCTGACGGTCCTGCGACGGTGAGCGCGGGATGATGGATTGGGCCTGCCGAGCGGTTGGCGAGCCGAGGCTTGCGATCAGTTGCGCGATGGTCGGCGCTTCGAACAATGTGCGCACCGAGAGTTCGATCTGCAGGGTATTGCGTAGCCGGGAAACAACCTGAGTGGCGAGGATCGAGTGTCCGCCCAGCTCGAAGAAGTTATCGGTAATACCGACGCCTTCCAGATTGAGTACGTGCTGCCAGATATCGGCTACGGCCTTTTCCATCGGTGTGCCAGGAAGAACACGATTCGCACCCGGCGGTGTGGTGTTGGGTGCCGGGAGGCGCTTGCGATCAAGTTTGCCATTGGGTGTCAGCGGGAATTGCTCAAGAACCACAAAGTGGTTCGGGATCATGTAGCCGGGCAACGTCTGCGCGAGGTGATGGCGCAGTTGTACCGGCTCTGCGGCGTATTGCTCACCGACCAACAGGTAAGCCACGATCTGCTGGTCGCCCGGCTGATCTTCCCGAACGATCACTGCCCCTTGGCGTACGCTGGGGAAGCTGACCAGACGGGTTTCGATTTCACCCAGTTCGATGCGGAACCCGCGGACCTTGACTTGATGATCGATGCGCCCCAGAAATTCGATTTCGCCGTTGGGCAGCCACCTGACCAGGTCGCCGGTTTTATAAATACGTGCTCCTGACCCTGACGCATAAGGATCGGGCACGAATTTCTGCGCAGTCAGATCCGCACGGTCGAGATAGCCACGGGCGACACCCTCGCCACCGATGTGCAGTTCGCCGGGACTGCCGGTCGCACACAGGCGCGCGTTCTCATCAAGGACACGCAGCACGGTGTTGGCAATCGGGCGACCCAGAGTGCTAGCGCTGCCCGTTACACGGCTGATGGCTGACCAGATGGTGGTTTCGGTCGGGCCATACATGTTCCATACCGAGTCGCTGCGTTGCAGCAGTTTTTGCGCCAGAACAGGTGGCAGCGCTTCGCCGCCGCAAAGTACTTTGAGCTTGAGCGTGCTTGGCCAGCCTGCCTCCAGCATCAGCCAGTAGGTTGAAGGTGTGGCCTGGATGAAGGTGACATCCTGGTGCATGGCCAGCTTGATCAACGCCTGTCCATCCGCCGCCGCTTCCGAGTCTGCCAGCACAAGGCTTGCGCCACTGATCAATGGCAGGAAAAGCTCGAGGACACTGATGTCGAATGAGATCGAGGTGACCGCCAACAATCGGTCCCCAGCGTTTATGCCAGGCTGGTTCGTCATCGACAGCAGAAAGTTAACGACCGCCCGGTGCGGCACCTGAACGCCTTTCGGTAAGCCGGTTGAGCCTGAGGTGTAAATCACATAGGCCGTGTTCAGAGCGGCGACGGGATGCCGGATATCAGAGGGACGAGGGTTCGATTGCACTTCATCGAGCAGGACAATCTGTACCGCTGCTGCGCTGAACGCCTGCACGTACGGGCGCTCGCTGAGCAGGATCCGAGCCTTGGAATCCTGCAGCATGTGCAGCAGGCGGGCATGAGGATAGCCTGGGTCCATCGGCACATAATGTGCACCCGCCATCCAGGTGCCGAGCAACGCTGCCACCATGGTGACCGAACGATCCAGACAGATCGCTACACAGGTTTCCGGACCCGCGCCCAGCGCAATCAATCGGTCAGCGATGGCCGTTGCCTGCAGCTCCAGTTGGCGATAGCTCACCTCCTGCCCGGCGCAGATAATCGCAGTTGCGTCAGGGGTGGCCCGTGCCTGGGTCAGAACCAGATCGTGTACGCATTGATCTGCACTGAGCGTGTGGGCAGGCGTGGGTGCGGTCGCCAGTCGGGACAGCCGTTCCTGCCGGGGCAAAATTTCGAGGTCGCCGATACGGGCAGTGGTGTCGACGACAATGGATTCCAGTAATACACGATAGTAGCCACTCATACGTTCAATGGTGGCCTGGTCATAAAGCGCGGTCCGGTACTCGAAGAAGCCTCCCAGGGTGTTCTGCCGAGTGTTCATTTCCAGAGACAGGTCAAACTTCGAGAAGCGGCAGTTCTGCTCCAGTGTGCCGGACGTTGTCCCACTGAGTGTCAGTCCTCCGGCCAGGTCCTGGTTGAAGAAAGAAAACAGGACTTGAAAGAGCGGCGAGTGGTTCAGCTCCCTGGCAGGGCGTAACGCCTCGACCAGTCTTTCGAACGGGATGTCCTGATTCAAGTCCGAGTCGAGCAGTGTCGATTGGGTTTGTTGCAGATAATCGGCAAACGTCTGTTGCGTGCTCATCTGACTGCGCAACACGAGGGTGTTGACGAAGAAGCCGATCAGCGGCTGGATTTCGGCACGACCGCGATTGGCGACCGGATACCCGATACAGATATCGGGCTGATTGCTCAAGCGCAGCAGCAGCGTATTGAAGGCACATATCAGCGTCGTGAACAGCGTCACATGGTGGCGTTGGCTGAGTTCCTGGAGTTGCGCTCCGAGTTCGGCGGGAAGTGTGAAGTGAACCCGGTTACCCGCATAGTCGAGTCGTGCAGGGCGGGGCCGGTCGGTCGGCAGTTCAAGAACGCTTGGCGCATCCTTGAGCTGAGTCTCCCAATAATCCAGCTGTGGTTGCACGACCTCTTCCTGCAGCCATTCCCTTTGCCAGACGGCGTAGTCGGCATAGTGTATTTCAAGCGCTTGAAGGTCAGCGGCTACGCCGTTCAGCTCGGCGTTGTAGAGCCGACTGAGCTCGTCCAGCAACACGCTCATGGACCAGCCATCTGCAACGATATGATGCAGGGTCAGCAGCAGGACATGCTCATCGGCCCGGACTTCGATGGCTGTGGCGCGGATCAGTGGTGCCTGCGTCAGGTCGAAGGGGCTGGCCGCCTCATCATCCATGAACTGTTGCAGGGTGAGGTTCCGTTCAAGGAGCGCCGCCAGTTTTACAGGCCTGATCAGCACCGGCGCCTCGCGCACGATCACTTGCACGGGTAGATCTTTATCCACGGAAAATGAGGTGCGTAGCGCTTCATGCCGCTCGATGATGGCATTAAGGCTGCGCTCAAGGATATCGAGCCGCAGCACACCGTTGATCCGGCAGGCGGCCGGGATGTTGTACAGGCCAGTGCCGGGTTCATATTGCTCGAGAAACCAAAGACGCTGTTGAGCAAAGGAGGTGCTGAATTGATCGGCTGACATGACTCGAAATCTCTTCTGGTTCTCTGTCCAAGAGGTCCGGTTCTTGATGCAGCGCATGGCGTGATGACATGCGGCGAGAACAATCGGTCCTGGGCAGGGGCGCTAGGGCATGCTTTTCAGGAAGGTGCCGACTTATGATCGGCACAAGGCAAGTCGAGGACCCAATCAGGTCTGGTTACGCGTCAGCCGCTTGATTGGCGGTGCCGACGCGCGTGGTGTTCGTGCCGCCTGATCGATGTAAGCCGCCATGGCCGCGACCGTTGGCGATTCGAATAGATGCTTCAGCGGCAGGCTGACCGAAAAGGTCTGCTGGACGCTGGCGAGAATCTGGGTTGCCAGCAGGGAGTGCCCGCCCAGTTCGAAGAAGCTGTCGTTGATGCCAACGCGGGGGACCTTCAGCGTCTCTTGCCAAAGGCTGACCAGGCTTTTTTCGGTTGCGGTGGTCGGCGCCAGATAATCCCGGGCGAGCGACTGGGCAATTGGCTCGTGGGGCGGTAGCGCCTGTCGATCGATCTTTCCGTTAGCGCTCAGTGGCAACGCGGCAAGAACAACGTAAAAGCTCGGCTGCATATGGTCGGGCAGTATTTTTCCGAGCTGTTTACGCAGTTGCGCAGCGTCCGGTTCGCTCACACTGGATGTAATGTAGGCCACAAGGTATTGGCCACCAAACGCATCGTCCCTGGGGACAACTACGGCTTCACGCACCGTTGGGCACTGTAGCAAGGCGTTCTCGATCTCGCCCGGTTCGATGCGGAAACCACGGATCTTGATCTGATGATCGATACGCCCCAGGTATTGGATATCACCTGATGGCAGATAACGGCCACGATCTCCGGTGAGGTACATCCGGCCACCGTGGTTGTCGTTCGGGTCCGGAATAAAACGTTCTGCGGTCAGATCGGGACGCCCGAAGTAGCCTCGGGCCAGCTGCACCCCGGCGATGTAAAGATCGCCGATGACCCCGATAGGGGCTGGCTGCAGAGTCTCGTCCAGAATGTACAAACGGGTGTTGGCCACTGGGCGGCCAATCGGCACGAGTGGATGGCGATAATCGGGTTGGCATTCCCAATAAGAGACGTCCACGGCCGCTTCGGTCGGTCCGTAGAGGTTGTGCAGACGCGTGTGCCGGTAGCGTTCGAGGAACTCGTTGGCCACCGCCACCGGGAGTGCTTCACCACTGCTGAATACGTGACGTAGTGAGTCGGCGGGTTGTGCTGGCCCGGTTTTGAGAAAGGCTTGCAACATTGAAGGCACGAAGTGCGCGGTTGTCACGCCCTGCTGACCGATCAGGTTCCATAGATAGGACGGGTCTTTGTGCCCCTCGGGTTTGCAGATCACCAGCCGGGCGCCCTGGATCAGCGGCCAGAAGAACTCCCAGACCGAGACATCGAACGAGAAAGGCGTCTTTTGCAATACGCGGTCCTGGTTCGATAGGGCGTACTGCTCTTGCATCCATTGCAGCCGATTGACGACAGCGCCATGAGCGTTCATCACGCCTTTCGGGCGGCCTGTGGAACCGGAAGTATAAATACAGTAGGCCAAGCTATCGGTATCGCCGATTGTCAGGTTATGGGATGAGCATCCGGCGATCTCCTGCTCTTCGGTCTCCAGCCATAGGGTCGGTACTGAATGCTCGGGCAAACAGTCTCGCACGCTCTCTTGAGAGACCAGCACGTCAGGTTTGGAGTCGTCGAGCATGTAGGCCAGACGCTCGGTGGGGTAGCCGGGATCAAGGGGCACGTAGGCGCCGCCTGCCTTGAGAATGGCCATTAGCGCGATGACCATCTGCGCGCTGCGTTCGATGCACAGAGCCACTCGTGAATCGAGCCCCACGCCATAGTCGAGCAGGCGGTGGGCCAACTGGTTGGCCCGTGTATTGAGTTGAGAGTAGCTCAGTTGCTCTGCCTCGAAGACCAGCGCGATAGCCTCGGGCGTGCGTTCGACCTGCTGCTCGAACAAGCCATGAAGTGTTTGCCCGAGCGGATAGTCCCGATCGGTATCGTTCCACAGACTGGTCAGCTGTCGTCGCTCGTTCTCATGGAGCAGAGGCAGGGTGTTGACCGGCACCTGGGGCTGGCCAGTCGCACCGGTCAGCAGAACGAGGAAGTGATTCATCACGCGGTCGATGGTCGACGGTGTGTACAGTTCCTTGTTGTACTCAAACGCGATGGACAGGTTTCGTGTCGTTGAATGCACCTCCATTTTCAACTCGAACGCTGCGTGGTTCACAGTACTCGGGTGATGGCCAACGAGGCTTATCCCACTGCTTCTCTGCAGCCCTGGCCGCGGCGTGGGTTCGGCTATTTCGTTGTGGAAGTTCATCACGAATTGAGCGTAAGGCGTACCGCCGGTCTGTCTGGGTGGCGCCAGATGCTTGAGGATCAGCTCGAAAGGGATCTGCTGGTCATAGGCAGCCAGTAATTGCCGGGAGGTGGTTTTCAACAGGTTGCTGAACGCCTCGTCCCCTTTGATGTGACTATATAGAGGCACTACGTTGATGAAATTGCCGATCAACCCCTCGGTCCCTTCCGGGCGATTCGCCGACATCACGCCGATGCACAGATCTCTTTGTCCGGTCATGCGTTGCAACAGGACATTCATGGCAGTCACCATCACCATGAAGACTGTGGCGTTGTTCAGGCGGGCAAACGTTTCGAGTTGTCGCACCAATTCCTGCGGCACCTGAATCGTGCGCACATCGCCTTCCTGACGGGTGTTCTCATGGCGTGGAAAATCAGTCTGCAGATCTAGTGACGTCGGAGCATTGGCCAAGTGCGCACGCCAGAACGCCAGTTTCTCCTCAAGCCATGGGCCAGCGATGTGCTGCTGCTCCCACAGCGTGTAATCAGTGTACTCGAAGGGCAACGCAGGCAGCGCCGCAGGCTGGTCATGTACAAGCGCGTCATAGAGGGCCGAGAACTCATGTTGCAGCACATTGCTCGACCAGCCATCGCAACTGATGTGATGCAAGGTCAACAGCAGGACATGGCGCTGTGGGGCACTTTGCAACAGGCGGGCGCGAATCAGTGGGCCTTGTGCCAGATTGAACGGTTGATAAGCCTCATGGCGAATGGCCTCGGCAATTGCGCAGGCCGCCTGGTCGCCCGATTGACTGAAGTCGACATGAGTTACCGGGACCTTCAGTACCGGCAGAATATGCTGCTGAAGCACACCGCCTTCGCGCTTGAACAGGGTTCTTAATGGCGTGTGGCGCATAACCAGCAGGTTCACGACCTGCTGGACGATTTTTGCGTCCAGCGGCCCGTCGATGGTCAGCGCCAGAGGCAGCGAATAGAACGGGTTGTCGGGCTGGTACTGGTCGAGAAACCAGAAACGTTGCTGTGCATAGGACAGCGGTACAGGTACTTGGTGAGGCGCGCGGGCAATGGCTGGCAGAGATTGGCCAGATGGGGGCCGTGCGTTGGAGATTTCAGCTGCCAGTTGGTGGAGTGTCGGCGAATGGAAGAGCACACTGAGCGCCAGGTCGACATTGAAGCGCTTGCGAACCTCCATCATCATCTGTGTGGCCAGCAATGAATGACCACCCAGCAAGAAGAAACTGTCAGTACTGGAAATATCCTGTCGATCCAGTGTCGTTTGCCAAATGGATAACAGCTGCGCCTCTATTTCTGTAAGGTGCGCGCTGCTCCGGGTGTCCGCCTGATTGCCTTCATCTTCCCGGCTCCATGACCATATCGGCTTCAGCTCTGCAGCTTCGAACAGGTCTCTGCAGCGAGCCCGCTGAATCTTGCCGCTAGAAGTTCTCGGCAGCGTACCCGTCTTGACCAGAAGCACTGCTGCCAGATCGAAGACTTCATGACGATCTGCCAGTTCGGCCCGCAGGCGGGGCATCACGCTGTCGAATTCAACGTGTTGGCGTGACTCCAATTCCTGCACGACCACCAGTTGACTGACCTCGCCGTTCTCGATGGAGAAGGCCGCGCAGCCATTGGCGCGAAATGCCGGGTCGATGGCTTCGACCGTTATCTCGATGTCCTGAGGGTAAATATTTCGCCCACTGAAGATCATTACCTCCTTGAGGCGGCCAGTAATATAAAGATCGCCGTCATTGACGAAACCCAAGTCCCCGGTACGGAACCAGCGGGTTTCATCGCCCTCTGCACGGGTATTGAAAACCTGGCTTTCAGCCTCTTGCCGCCAGTAACTGCGGGCGGTTGACGGACCGCTGATCCATATTTCACCCACCTGCTGCGCCGCGAGCCGTAAGGCGTGCTGCGGATGGAAAATCCCGACCCGGTGATCGCCTGTGATTTCGGTGCCCGTGGCCACTAGCTCCACTGCGTCGGCGGCATGCCGTTCGGGCCTGACCTGGCCATTTTCCAGCGCACTTTTGCTGATAGTGCGCATACGCGGCAATTGTCCGATCGGGGTCTGCGTATTGGCCGTCACCAACAGTACGGACTCGGCCATGCCGTAAGCGGGAACCATGGCATGGGGTTTTAAACCACAGCCGGAAAACGCTTCCACGAACGACCTCAGAGTGCCCGGACGAATTCGCTCAGCCCCGTTGACCGCAATTTCCAGTGAACCAAGGTCAAGGCTTTGTTTCTGCTCTTCAGTGACGCGCTGGACGCACAGCTGGAAGGCGAAGTTGGGGCCGCCGGTGATGCGTGCCCGGTAGTCTGAAATCAATTTCAACCAACGGTAGGGGCGCATGACAAATGCCGCAGGCGGGAACTGCACGCAATGGCTGGCCATGTAGACCGGAAGAATGATCGCACCGATCAGCCCGAAATCGTGATGGGCCGGCAGCCAGGAGACGAAGACATCCTGCTCGCGTATCCGGTAGGTCTGTTTTGACAGTTCCACATTGGCCAGCAGATTGGCGTGGCTGACCATCACCCCTTTGGGCGCTCCGGTCGACCCTGATGTGTACTGCAAAAATACGATGTCGCTCGCCACGGTCGGCGGGCATTGCCAGTCGGCGCTGGCATCCACGAGCAGGTTGCTGGACAGCCAGGTGATGTCCGTGAGCAGGTTGGGCGTGTTGTCGTCAGTGACTATGCGTTGCAGCCCAGTCAAAACCGCATCCATCGTCAAGGCAAGTGCTGGCTGTGAGTCCTGTGCAATCAGATGCAGGCGAGGCAACGTCTTGGCGTTGGCCGGCGACAGTGCTGGAACCGCAATGACGCCAGCGTAGATGCAGGCATAAAAGGCAATGGTGTATTCCATACACGGTGGGTACACCAGCAATACCCGATCGCCAGGTCGAGTGTGGCGTTGTAAGTGAGCCGCCAGGCTACGTGCTTTTTGATCCAGTTGAACGTAGGTCAGACTATCACTGACCGACTCGCCGTCAGCCAGGTAAGTAAAGGCCAGACGCTCGGCATTGACTGAGTCATGCGTTGCTCGATAGCGGACAACATCCAGAAAAGTGTTGAAGTGCAGCGCAGTTGGTTTGTCCATTTGACGGCTCTAAAAAACGTGGTGATGTTGGCGGCAGGGCAACTTCTCTTCTCGGCAGTGTTTCAGGGTGATACGTCTGCCACGTTCTCCTTCCTCAGTTGGCTTGCACGTTCTGGAAACATCAACGGCGAATTCAAGTAATGCGAATACGGCACGGTATGGCGGTCGCTGGGTAACTCTTTGGTGAGCTCCGGAAGTTTTAGCCAATGCAGGCCGGGCTTGTAGTGATGTTCCTGGTGATAGCCCAGATTGAACGTCAGCAGGTTGTAGAGCGTTGAGTAGCAACTCACCGAATCGCGCTTCGGGTCATTGGGGTCCGTTGCTCCCCAGTGCTGAAAGTAGTTCTCGCCTTGCCTCAGGGTATCGATGAGGTAGGTGACGGGAATGAAGTAAAAGAAGAAAAACTGCCAGTCAACCACACACAGTACGAGGCGAAACAGGAACCAGGCTGCCAGGTCGTATTTCGCCGCCTTCAGTTTTGCAGGTTCCAGCAGTTTCTTCAGCGCCCGGGCTGCCAGCACAGGATCTTCCGGTGATGCCAGCACCGCCACGCGCTCGATGGGCCAGTATTTCAGCAGGACCAGCAAGGTGAAGTACTTCACGCCCAACGATTCGAAAATGAACAGACCGAAGCTGATCAGTTGTTGGGCGATTGAACGCTTCAGTCCGAGAACGGCCAGGATTGATTTGTCATTCCATGACTGGTGCGTTGCGTGATGAATGCCGTGGCCGATGTTATAGGGCGTCTTGGGCGCTTCCGTCGCAGAAAAGCCCATTCGCGTCAGTGTATTCATCCACCGGATACGAAAGAAGGGCGTGTGGTAATGGTTATGGTTGGCCCCGGCGTTTTGCAGGGACAAGGCAAACAGAACGGGGATCATGCCGAGCAGGGCAAGCAGCGACATGCTTTGATAGTAGTAGGCGAGTAAAGCGTACACGCTGATCTGAAAAGGAATTACCAGACAGCATGCAATGTCCCAGCGGGAATACTTGAATACTTTGCTTTGAAGCATGTCCACTCCTTGTGTGACGTTCTTCAGCAGTGTGACGCTCCTGCCAGCTGACCGGATTAAGAGGAGGCGGTAGGCGCAATGGTATGTTTCAGCCCTGCACCGTTACGGTGGAGGTTGTCAGGCTTTTTATGGCTGCATCGGCTAAGGCGGTTGTCGATGACAAAATTTATGGAACTATTATCTGTTTCTGGGTGAGAGGTTTTTTGCTTTTTTAGCGTGCTCACAGGGCGTTTTAGGGGGAATTTTTCGTTTTAGGGGAGGTAATCGGAGAAAAGCTCTCATCTGGCAGCGTGCTAGTGATTAACTGTTTCCGGGCTGTCTTTTGTTTCAAGGGGCCTCAGCAGATTGATGGCGGCCGGAGCTGTGATGGCTGAGATAGGTATAGCCGCCAGGCCGGGGAAGATATGCAAGCTCAGGGTGCGCTATATGCCTTAAGCGTAAGCGGTAGCAACGTAGTCTTAAGGTCAAACCATGCGGAGGCCACATTTTTGAAGGTGTGCTCAGTGGTCGGTTTGGAGGGGCGCGCCCGGGTTAAGATTCGCGTTGACAATGCTGGCGTTCTGACTTAAAAAGGTCGCCTCTTTACGCGTTTAAAGCCAGACGCTAGTCGTCGAGGGCTTAGTCAGGCGTTTCGCCAGACTCAATCGCATTGCGTTGTTTTATTCCGCAGACAAGATCTGCGGCCCTACGCTCCTTCGTCGCTCCGGTCCACAGATCTTGTCTGCGGCTGTTCCTTGGTAAAGAGTCCTTTTTCGCATGGATCCGCGACATATTCTTGCTGATGTAGACCTAGCTGAAAGCAAAATTCATTTCTCAAAGAATCCAATTGTTCTGCTTTGCGGCGGGTTTGTTCCTGAAAAGGAGCATGCAGACGCAGATGACCCTCCTGTCCGTTCTCTTCGTGATGCGCTGAAGCGTAAAGCTCTCAGTATGATGAAGGCTCCTCAAATTTTCAGGCCAGAAGAGATAAAGTCTTGGCATGAAGATGGGGTTTATCGAAACCTGATGGATTTCGAGGCTGATCTCGCGAGTATTTGTTCACTTATTGCCGTTGCGGTTGAAAGTGAAGGCTCTATCGCTGAACTGGGTGCTTTCTCTCAGCTTCCAGATTTTCAGAAAAAACTCATAGTATTTGTACCTGAAGAATACGCTGCTGCTAAGTCTTTTATTAATCTGGGAATACTGAGGCACATAAACGATAAGCACGGAAGCGGCGTGAAAGTCTATCCTTGGAGCCCTAAGTATCCACGCGAGATTCCAGATGATGTCGTTACGGATGTCATGGATGATATTGTTAAAGAGCTTAATGATCTGAAAAAGACGCAAAATTTATCTCTTGATAATAATATCCATATCATCGTGTTAATATATGAGTTAATTAGGCTTTTTGTTGCACTTAAAGAAAGTGAGATTGTCGAAGCGATTAAGGGATTGGGTAAGGAAGTTCATCGCGATGACGTGCGGCGAAAGATTTTTTTATTACAAGAATTTGAGTTTATAAAGAGAATTGGATATAGCGATTCGGTATTTTACGCTTGTGATAAAGATTCTTTTCATACCCTCCGTTTTGCTCTTAAATCGGGAGGTACGGTTGATGCATTGAGACTAAAAGTAGAATGCGTTGATTATTATAAGGCAGCCACATTCGAGCGAAATCGCAACAGAGCGATTGATAGAGCGAAGCTAGGGATTGCGAAATGAGCGAGTATAATTTTCGTGAGCACCTTTCTGATGAGTTTTTGATATCTGAGCACGATGTCACTCGTCTTTTGCTTAGGGCTCCGTATGCGTACAAGCGTTACACCATTCCAAAGATGAATGGAGGTATTAGACAAATCGCACAGCCTGCAAAGGAAACCAAAATCTTTCAAAACTTCATGATGAGAGAATGGTTTTCAAAGATGCCAATACATGAATGTGCAGCGGCATATAAGCACGGAGCGAGCATTAAAGATAATGCTGAGCGACATGCGGGTTCTACGTATTTATCAAAATTTGATTTTGTTAATTTTTTTGGTTCTATAACTGAGCGCAACATAAAAGTTTTATTGTCTACGGTTTTTAAGGGTGAGCTATCTGAAAAAAGTATCGTCGATATGGCCAGAATGAGTTGTATTCGTGACCGAGCAACCGGGCGGTTGGTGCTTAGTATTGGTGCTCCGTCTTCACCTGTATTGTCGAATGCTGTGATGTTTAATTTTGATTCGGTCGTGCATAAATGGTGCGTTGAGCAGGGCGTTATTTATTCGCGATATGCTGATGATTTAACATTTTCCTCTAACGAAAAGGGTAAAACCTTTCTAGTAGAAGAGTTCCTAAAGGTTACTCTCAAGCAATTGTCTGAGCCTTTGTTAACACTCAATGCAGATAAAACCATCCATGCATCAAAAAAGAACCAGCGGCGAGTAACAGGGCTGGTTCTGAGTAATGAAGGTGGCGTAACTATAGGGCGGGACAGAAAACGGTTGATTAGCGCAATGGTTCACCGTTTCGCAATCGGCGCGCTTGATAATAAGTCTATTGCCCATCTGCAAGGACTGATAGGTTTTGCGCAAGATATTGAACCTTTGTTTGTTGCTAAGCTTAGAGGGAAATATACTTCAAAAGTCATCACCGAACTTATGAGGGTCCGAGGAAAAAAAAGTAATTAGACATAGCTGTGGCGAAATAAAAAGACTTCTCGTAAAACTACTGCTTTGGCCCGAGCTGATGATGGCGAGGCTGAAACGTTAGCTAATGTGCTGTTTTCGAAATAATTTACTTATTGTCTGTCGCATCAAGTGCTTCACGCGCCCGGTGGATTTTGTTCAAAATCTCCTCTCCCTTTGCGTTCCAAACGTATCGGGTCGGCTGAGCATTTCGTAACGCCATGAACGCTGTAATGGAGCTTTCCAGCTCGCGAACCGAGGCAAAACTGCCGTCGCGAAGATACACCGTGATGTCTCGAAAAAAGCGTTCAACCATATTCATCCAGGAGCTGGAGGTCGGCGCGAAATGAATATGAACGCGAGGATGTTTCGCCAGCCACGCTTTCACAGCAGCATGCTTGTGGGTCGCATAGTTATCGACGATCAGGTGAAGATCGAGGTGTTTGGGCGTTTGTTTATTGATCTTCTTGAGAAAGGCCAGCCACTCTTAATGCCGGTGCTGACACTCGATGCTGCTGATCAGTTTTCCCTGAAGATAATCCAGTGCAGCGAATAACGTGACTGTGCCGTGGCGGGTGTAATCATGGGATTGGGTCTGGATATTACCGATGCCCAAAGGCAGGCCCGGCTGCGTCCGTTCCAAGGCTTGAACCTGGCTTTTCTCATCGCAACACAACACCAAAGCCTTGTCCGGCGGGGCTAAATAGAGCCCGATCACATCCCAGAATTTCTCTTCAAACTGCGGATCATTGGACAACTTAAATGTGCGCGTCAGATGGGGCTTCAAATCATTGGCAGCCCACAGTTTATGAATTGTGGGAAATACCCGCCGCCTTTGCCATGCTCCGACAGCTCCAGCGTGGTTCTCCGATGCGAGGACGGGTGACCTGTTCTAGGACACGGCGAACTGTCTCGGCAGGCAACGGCGACTTGCGTCCGCGTCCTGGTTTGTCGATCAGTCCATCAAGCCGATGTACTTGGAAACACTGGCACCAGTCGGTGATTGTCGGGCAGGAAAAACCGGTCAAGCGTGCAATGTTGTCTCGGGTTTCGCCTTCGGCAGCCAGCAGAATAATCCGTACTCGCCGACCTTCTCGTTGAGGAATGGTGGCAGAGCGTACCCGACGTTTGAGCTCGCTCTTTTCTTCGGGGCTAAGCGTGATGTCCAGAGCGCTCATGGCAAGCTCTCCAAGGCAGGGATGACGTTTGAAGTGTAGACGAAATGAACAGAAATTTATTTCGCGAACTGCACACTAGATGCGAAGGGCATGGGGGAGTCCCCATACCCTTCTGGTAGTTTGCGCTTTCCGTGTAGGTCAAGGGTAAGCTTCGCCATGAGGTCCCCCGTTCCTGCTCACTTCGTTGCGCGGGCTGCGGCCTCCTCCCTGCCCTTGACTACCTGTTCACAATTGCGTCACAGGTACCGCGAAGACGAAGAGCTTCAAGCGTCGTCGTCCCGTTCGCGTCTAACTCTTTTCTCATGAAATTCAATGAGAAATAGAAAATTTGAACGTATAACGAAGAAAACAGATAGGGTTTGCAATAAAGTCGCATAGATTATGATAGTTATTGCGAAATACTTTATATCTAGGCGATGGGTTTGGTAGAAGATAGTGCTGGATATAAGAGTTTTCCCCAGAAGAACATAGATGATTGCCATTGCGGCTAAGGCTGAGATTATTATGCTTCCTACCATAGTTTTTAGTCTGGCGGAGTTCTCCTGTGCTTCGCTAAAGTCCGCACTGGAAACGTTGTCGGATGTTATTCGGATTAAGGCGTCTGGGTATAGGTATGCTACCCATATCCCCATGATGGTGAATACGCACCCAGACACATTTAGAAGAGCGCCTCCGTAGTCCTTTATGTCGGCATAGCTAACAGCTATTGCAGACCATTTTACAAGGAAAAATAGTCCCCAAAATACAAGAACAGGGATGGCTATATAGAGCGACCACTCATACCGCTTCTGCACTTTTTGCCTCCGCTGAGGCTAGATCTTCAGCCGCCAAAGCTGCCTGTGCGGTTTCTTCAAGTTCTTTCTGTTTGGCGATGCTTGCGATATATTCTGCCCGCTTAGGAGATAAGTAACCAAATAGAGTCGCCGCTGGAATAACATCGCTACCGCCGTCCTCGACCGAAATGGAGTCGGTGAGACGATACTCCTGTGCCCATGTTACACGTGAGTTCTGATCCATAAATCCAACTTTTTCCCAGCCATCTGCATCCATGTCTCCACTGGAAGCAATAATATCTAGGATTTCAGCCTTGCTCGGTGATGTCTCTATCTTAAGCTCTACTTTTAAGTTTTCTTTGTTTTTTTGGCTGGGGCGACTGAATAATTTTGATACCACAGGGATGCGTGACAGGCCACCAACCCATCCCTCAAGAACTTCGCCTTGCGCATAAGTAGGAACGTATTTTCTGTTTAGTACATACTTTGTTGTATGCGCAATTTCGTTTATCTTGGCGTCGGTAGTGGAGAAAATTTTCAACGCCGCTTTGAATTTAAATGTCACCTTATATTTAAATTCGTCATCTGCTTTCACGACAGTTTCGTTAGCAGCCTGCGTTGAGGAGTGCTGGGTAGGTTTGGTCTCTGTGCTTTCGGCGGCCTCGATCACTTCCCTTTTTACATCGAAATACACTCTTGTAAATGCTTTTTCGTGACCTGAGGCTTTGACTTCCTCTTTCTTTTTAATACCGGGAAACTTAACCCTGAAGTTTACACAGCCATTTAGCCAGTCGTGAACCATATCTGAATCGCAGCGCGAATTGTCAAACTTTACAGAGACCATATATTTTTTACTTGGCATAAACCAGTAATAGCTAGGGTGGCCCCAAATGACATCCTCCTGATCGGCACCTGTCTCTGGCTTCAGAAACTTGCTCAAGTTTCCACTACTGTCTAATTTTACTCCGACCATGGATTTGTCGTTATCTGGATCAGATTTCCATAGTACAAACAGGAAGTCTCCAGTTGCCTCGTCTTTATAGACGTCATGGCAGTAGCAATTCACGCTTTTCGATTTTGCAGAGTCGTCCCACGGCACGGTGGTCTTGAAAGATCGACCACTCACCCAGTTTTTGATGGCCTCAAGTGCCAGCTCTGCTTCCAACCCATAGCAGTTGTCTGAAACAAAACCGTACAGGCCGCATTTCTCAATCTCAAAAAAGTTTAGGGTACCAGTGCGTCGCATAAATCAGATCCTTCGGATTTCGTTGGGGGCGATAGGCGGACAGGAGTGCTTCCATTCACCTAATTTTTTTTTCGATCTAATGGGGTAACGATACAGCCTATAGGCGGAGCTACCAATCTGACATCATAGTGGTTGCGTGTCTTAATGGCCATTCGCCCGAAGCCTTGAATATCTAGGTTGTTCGCTAGCTAAGAAACAGCTTGGTCAGGAGTCGATAGAGGGGAGCGATCTACTCAGCCGCTCGGCACCAAGGCAGTCATCAATGAACGTTGGTTGTTCACCGGGGGGGCTAGCCACCCGCGTGCCCTAAGGGCCCGACGGGTGAAACGACGAATCTTGGACGGACTGCCACAGGTTGGCATCGAGCAGTCGGCTATGACGATTGCATTCGATAATGTGTCAGTTGAGGTGTGGGACGTAATGTGGGACTTAAGCGACCATGTAAACGCAAAAAACCCCCGAAATCTGAGTGATTTCGGAGGTCTTCGTTGTTTCATTTGGTGGAGCCGGGGGGATTTGAACCCCCGTCCGCCAGTACTCCGCTGTCGGTACTACATGCGTAGCCGTGTCTATTAAGTTAACCCTCAGCGACCCGACGGGCAGGGTGCATTGGGCGAGTTGCGTAAGTTTTAGTCGCTTCGTCCACAACGTACTAGGCGACGATCCTGTTCTATATGACAATCATTTTGGGTTTACAGGCATCCCCTGATGATTGCTGGAGCCGAAGCTACCAGAAGTGCGGCTAGGCTGCTTACGCAGCTAGTTGAGCACCGTAGTTTTCGTCATTGGCAACTATAGAAAGTTGCAACAGTGGATTTACGAGTTCTGTTACCAACTCGGCATGCACCTAAAGTTTCATCACCGGCGTCGAATCCAAATCGGCCCCGAGACTGCTTTCGCAGTCGCTGGGGCGCAGTGTACGCCGATTGGCGTGCCACGTCGACCCGTTTGCTGCAATCGATCAGGCAAGCCCGGTGGCTGGCCTGATCGAGGGTGTTATTTGGTGCCTTCGCTGCCCGACCCGGTGTTTTTCAGCGAGGTGATCACCTTGGTGGTGATCTCGATGCATTTTTTCTCATCGTTCTGCGCTTGGGCCGCTTTGGCGTTTTTCTCGGTGGTTTCGAGCATGGTCTTGGTTTCAGGGCTCAGGTTGGTGCCGGAAGAAACCTGGGCATTTTCGATCGTTTTGATGTTGGCGCCACACAAATCATCGGCGGCGAATACCGGCGAAGCCAACAGGGCGGCGCTGAGGAACAATCCAGTGAGGGCGGTACGCATCATGTGTCTCTCCTTATAACCTGTGGACTCGGTATGGCCGGTCGTTGACGCCGTCGCCCGAGGGTTTGAAAGCCCGTTCATTTTCAGGGCCTAAAGGATTGACTGTGCTGTAACGCAGGCGTTCTATTTTATTTTTGCGCAGATGCGAAAAAGCCACATTGGGCAGTTAAGGCACCAAAGTGGGGCGATCTTCGCGTTGAGGTTGTGATTATGCCGGGTGGGAAGGGGAGGCGAAGTGATTGAAGCGGCGCAGCGCCAAATGCCTGGTTCAAGGCATTTGGCACTCGCAAAGGGCTAGTCGTCCTTGCCCTTGGTGCGCACGGCACGCTGCAGCTCACGGTCCGAATCGCGTTCGCGCTCGGTGTGGCGCTTGTCGTATTCCTTTTTCCCTTTACCCAAAGCAATTTCGCACTTGATCAAGTGCTGCTTCCAGTAAATGGAAAGGGCGACGCAGGCGTAGCCTTTTTGCTGAACCGAGCTGGTGAGCTTTTCGAGCTCGCGCTGGTTCAGGAGCAGTTTACGGGTGCGTGTCGGGTCAGCGATGACGTGCGTGCTGGCAGTCTTGAGAGGCGTGATGTGGCAACCCATCAACCAGGCCTCGCCGTCCTTGAGCAGCACGTAACTGTCAACCAGCTGTACCTTGGTGGCACGCAGGCTTTTTACTTCCCAGCCAGACAGGACCAGACCGGCCTCGAACTTGTGTTCGATGAAGTAATCGTGACGCGCCTTTTTGTTCTGCGCGATGGTCCCTGTAGGGTGTTTCTTGAGCTTAGCCATAGGGGGCGCATTATAGGGAGTTGCATCAATGTCGGCTACGGGAAAGCGTGTGCTTGAGCACAAAGGTTGAATCCCGGACAATGCGCGATCTTTTTTGGCTGGGCGTTTCAATAAAATGTCGACGGACAAGGTTTCGGTCCACGGTAGCTGGGCAAGTCGCTGGGTGTTCATCCTGGCTGCCACTGGCTCTGCCGTGGGGCTGGGCAGTATCTGGAAATTCCCGTACATGGTCGGTGCCTATGGCGGCGGCGCATTTGTACTGGTATTTCTGGCGTGCATCGCGCTGATCGGCATTCCGGTGATGATCGCCGAGACGCTGATTGGTCGTCGTTCGCGGCTCAGTCCTGCGAATGCGCTCAAGACGCTGGCGGTCGAGGCGGGGCATTCGGCGCGTTGGTCATGGGGTGCTTTCGCCGGGATGATCACGGCGCTGCTGATTCTCTCCTTCTATAGCGTGGTGGGCGGCTGGTCGCTGGATTACATCATCGACATGGGGCGTGGCGATTTTCAGGGCGTGACGGCGGATCAGGTCGGTGCCTATTTCGGCGCGATGATTGCCGACCCTTGGCGACTGATTTTGTGGCACACGGTCTTTATGCTGCTGTCTGCCGTTGTCATCGGCAAAGGTGTCGAGGCAGGGCTGGAGCGCAGTCTGCGGATCATGATGCCGATGCTGTTCCTGCTGATGCTGGCGCTGTTGGGCTACAGCCTGACCACCGGGCACTTCATGGAAGGCGTGCATTTCATGTTCGATTTCAACCCCGACAAGGTGCTAGATGGCTTGCTGCCAGCAATGGGGCATGCGTTCTTTTCGTTGAGCGTCGGCGTTGGCTCGATCATGGTCTACGGCGCTTACATGACCAAAGGCGCCTCCATCAGCACCACGGTCGTGGGCATCGCGCTGCTCGATACGTTTGTTTCGCTGCTGGCCGGCTTGGCGTTGTTTCCGATTGTCTTTGCCGCAGGGCTGAGTCCGAGCGAGGGGCCGGGTCTGATGTTTGTCGCGCTGCCGTTCGCGTTTGGTAACGTTGCGTTCGGGCAGTTGATGGGTGTCGTGTTCTTTGTGCTGGTCGCGGTTGCGGCCTGGAGCTCGGCCATTTCGCTGCTTGAGCCAATGGTTGCGTACCTGGTCGAGCGCACCCGTATTCGCCGCGCCTGGGTGACGTTCTGGCTGGCATTTACCTGCTGGTTTGTCGGTCTGGGAACGGTGTTCTCGTTCAACATCTGGCAAAAAGCCAAGTTCTTCGTGAACGATGGAGGCGTATTCCACCTCTATCAATGGGGCGCATCGAATGGCCTGGACTTCTTCGGAGTCATTGATTTCTTCACCTCGCGGGTCATGTTGCCGCTGGGTGGATTGTGTTTTGTGGTATTCGCTGGTTGGGTGATGGGCCGTGAGGCGGTGCGCGACGAATTGTCGATTCGCAGTCCGCTGCTCTTCAACCTGACGTTCTTTTTGATGCGCTACGTGGCGCCGCTCGGCATTCTTGTGGTGTTTGCCGCTCAGCTCTGGAAATGACGCTCACATGACTACGCACATACAACGCTCTGCTTTACTGCCGTACCCGGCCGGTTTCCTTTATGACCTGGTCAATGACGTGGCTCGTTATCCCGAGTTTCTGCCGTGGTGCTCTTCCGCTACCGTGCTTGACGCCAGCGAGTCGCAAATGCGCGCCAGCCTTGAGATCGCCAAGGGCGGTCTGAGTCAGAAGTTCATGACGCGCAATACGCTGGTCCCCGGCGAATCGATTGTGATGGATCTGGTCGAAGGGCCGTTCGAGCAGTTTCATGGCGTCTGGACGTTCAAGCCGCTGGGTGAAAAGGCCTGCAAGATCAGCCTGGATTTGTCTTTCGATTACGCCGGAACGATTGTGCGCGCCACGCTGGGGCCGTTGTTCAATCAGGCGGCCAACACGCTGGTGGACGCATTCTGCCAGCGAGCGAAAGAGCTGCATGGCTGAGGTGTCGATTCAGATCGAAGTGGTGTATGCCACGGTTCAGCGTCAGGTGTTGATGACGGTCGATGTGCCGGCAGGCTCGTCGGTACGTCAGGCGCTGGCGCTGTGTGGCATGAATCGGGAGTTTCCCGAGCTGGATCTGTCACAGTGCCCCGTGGGTATTTTCGGCAAGGTGGTCGCTGACCCTGCAGCGCGAGTGCTGGAGGCGGGTGAGCGAATCGAGATTTATCGCCCGTTGCTGGCCGACCCGATGGAAATCAGGCGTCTGCGCGCGGCCAAAGCCCGTGAGAAAAGAACGCTGCCAGGCTGAACACCGGCTGAATGAAGCACACAAAAAAGCCCGGCGTGCCGGGCTTTTTGCTGAGCGGCTGGCGACTAACGGGGGTTAGTGTCCAGTGGCTCTTGAGTCGGGACCGGTACGGTCTCGACGCTGTCCACATCTTTCTGGATGGTGTCCAGCAGCGAGCCTGGCTTGGCTGGCTGTTCAGGCGGCTGCTGCGGCTGATTCTCTACAGGCGCAGTGGTATCGCTGCCTTTGCCGAGAATGGCTTCATCGCGGCTGACGCCTGGCATGAAGTCGCCGGACAGGCTCACTAGCTGGTCATTGCCGTTGAATATCAGGCTGACACGCTCCTGCTGGCGTTCACCGCCACCTGGCTGCAGGCTGTACAGGTAATCCCACCGATCGGCGTGGAAGGTGTCGGTCAACAGGGGGTTGCCCATGATAAACCGTACTTGCCGCCGGGTCATTCCGGGGCGTAACTGGTCTATCATGTCCTGCGTGACGACATTACCCTGCTGGATGTCGATTTTGTAAACCCCGGGGAATGAACAACCGGCGAGTGCGAGCAGTCCCACGAAGGTGAAACTGGTTAGCAAGAGCTTGGTGTTTTGCATCGGTGGGCGACTTCCACTATCTTGGCTGGGACAACGTAAACCCCGATCATACCTGCATTAAGAGAAGCTGCGAAGCAGCGTCTGCGAGAAAGCTGACCATGGTTGAAAATAGCGAACTACGAAAAGCAGGACTAAAGGTAACCCTACCGAGGGTTAAAATACTCCAAATGCTCGATTCTGCCGAGCAGCGCCACATGAGTGCCGAGGATGTTTACAAGGCGCTGATGGAGGCTAGCGAGGACGTCGGCCTGGCCACGGTTTACCGTGTCCTGACCCAGTTTGAAGCTGCGGGATTGGTGGTTCGCCACAATTTCGACGGTGGTCATGCTGTGTTTGAGCTGGCTGATGGCGGCCATCACGACCACATGGTCAACGTGGAATCAGGCGAGGTGATCGAATTCTTCGACGAAGAAATCGAGAAGCTTCAAAAAGCCATCGTCGAAAGACACGGCTTTGACCTGGTGGACCACAATCTGGTGCTTTACGTACGCAACAAAAAGGCGTGAAACCAGATGACACAAAGGCGACCCAAGGTCGCCTTTGTGCTTTCTATGATTGCGTTTTAAGTGACTGCGTTTCAGTGGCTCAGGTTTTAGCCGTCACGACCATTTTCTTGGCGTGTGCCAAGGATTCCTTGGTGAGGTCGATGCCGCCCAGCATTCGGGCCACTTCTTCTATGCGCTCGGTTTTCGTCAGTTTGGAGACCGCCGTGCGCGTTGCGTCGTTATCCCTGACCTTGTGCACGAACAGATGCTGATGGCCCTGCGCCGCGACCTGCGGCAAGTGCGTGACGGTCATGACCTGCCCGCGCTCGCCCAGGCGACGCAGCAGTTGACCCACGATCTCGGCAGTCGGGCCGCCGATGCCCACATCCACCTCGTCGAACACCAGTGTTGGCACCCGTGAGGTTTGTGCGGTGATCACCTGAATGGCAAGGCTGATCCGTGACAGTTCGCCCCCCGAAGCCACTTTTGCCAGCGCTTTGAGTGGCTGACCGGGGTTGGCGCTGACCAGCAGCTCCACTTGCTCAAGGCCGTGAGGCAGCGGCTCGGCATTGGCGTTGGGTTTGAGGTCGATCTGGAAGCGTCCGCCGGGCATGCCCAGTCGGTGAATTTCCTGCTCGACGGCATTGGCCAGCGTGGTCGCTGACGTATGGCGCCGGTCGCTCAATTCGCGCGCTTTCTCCTGATAATGCCGGGCAAATGCCTGCACCTCGTGCTCCAGACGCTCGATGGACTCGTCGTTGGCATTCAGTGTTTCTATTTCATCCAGCAGCTTTTGTTGCAGCGTGGCTACTTCGCCTGGCTGGATGCGGTGCTTGCGCGCCAGCGTATAGATAGCATCGAGTCGCTCTTCAAGCTGTTGCAAGCGGGCAGGGTCGGCATCGAAATGATCCAGAAAGCGATTCAGCTCGCCTACGGCTTCTTCTACCTGGATCTGCGCGCTGGACAGCAGGCCTGTGGCCTCGCTCAGGGCCGTAGGTGAATGGTCGACGCTGCCGAGGCGATGCAGGCTGGCGGTCAAGGCTGTGAGTACATTTCCGGAATCGCTTTCGCTGCATTGCTCGACGACCTGTCGGCAAATGCTCAGCAGGCTTTCGGCGTTGGTCAGGTCCTTGTGTTCCTGTTCGAGCTGCTCCAGCTCGTTTTCGCCCAGGCTCAGGCTTTCCAGCTCTTCAAGCTGATAGCTGAGCAATTGATGGCGTGCGCGCTGTTCGTCGCCGGAGTTGGAGAGACGCTCCAGCTCCTGTCGCGTCTGCCGCCAGCGCTGCGCAGCAAGATGAACCTGGCGGGCGAGGTCGGTCGCGCCAGCGTATTCATCCAGCAGGCGTCGATGGGTGTCGGTCTTGAGCAGCGACTGATGTTCATGCTGGCTGTGGATATCGATGAGCAGTTCGCCCAGCGCTTTCAAGTCTCCCTGAGGGCAGGGCGAGCCATTGATGTAAGAGCGTGAGCGACCTTCGGCGGTAATCACCCGGCGCAGGATGCAGGGGCCGTCGTTGTCGAGGTCGCGCTCTTTGAGCCAGGCCTCGGCCTCGGGAATGTCGCCCAGGTCGAACGTGGCAAGGATGTCTGCCTTGTCGGCCCCCGGCCTGACCACGCCGCTGTCGGCCCGGTCGCCCAGAGTCAGGCCCAGGGCGTCGAGCATGATCGACTTGCCGGCACCGGTTTCGCCAGTAATAACGCTCATGCCTCGATCCAGTTCCAGATCAAGGTGTTCGACGATGGCGTAGTTGTGTACGGAAAGGTGCACCAGCATTGAGCGGCTCCCGGGCTGTTTGTCTGGATATTTATACAGTGTTTTGTTCGTGGCTGACAATGCCTCTGCTTAGCTCGATTTGGTCTGCTTTCAGTGTTTTTTAGTACCGGTTGCCTCATGGCGCCATTTTTTCTGGCCCCATATCCGGTTTTTTTGTCAGGGAATACGTATCTCGATCACATCAGACCCTTGAAGCGGGAAATTCCGATCCCATATAGGTGGCAGAAGCGCGAGTCGGGATCGCGGACGTTTTTAGAGGAGAATATTTATGGCTGACGAACAGAATCTGGATGCGCAGGCTCAGGATCAGGCTGCCGAGGCAGGCGCGGGTGAAGAGTTGACAAACCGCGTGCAGGTGCTCGAAGAGCAACTGGCTGCTGCGCAGGACCAATCCCTTCGGGTGGCTGCGGATTTGCAGAATGTCCGCCGCCGTGCCGAACAGGATGTTGAAAAAGCGCACAAGTTTGCGCTGGAAAAGTTTGCCGGTGATCTGTTGCCGATCATCGATAGTCTGGAGCGAGGCCTTGATCTGTCCAACCCGGACGATGAAAGCATTCGCCCGATGCGTGAAGGCATCGAGCTGACCTTGAAGATGTTCCAGGACACCCTCAAGCGTTATCAGCTGGAAGCCATTGATCCGCATGGTCAACCGTTCAGTGCCGACCAGCACCAGGCAATGGCCATGCAGGAAAGTGCCGATGTCGAGCCTAATACTGTGCTCAAGGTATTCCAGAAGGGTTATCAGCTTAATGGTCGTCTGCTGCGCCCGGCCATGGTCGTGGTCAGCAAGGCACCATCGCCTGCAACGCCGTCAATCAACGAGCAGGCTTGAAATTAGCTGTAAGGCCCCCATTTAAAGGTCAAGCGTTTAAGAGCTACCGCAATTTGTAAACGCAATTGCGGCAACCACATTCAAATTTTGCAAGTTTCGGGAGAGTCAAGATGGGCAGAATTATCGGTATCGACCTGGGGACTACCAACTCCTGCGTCTCCATTCTGGAAAACGGTAACGTCAAGGTTATCGATAACGCCGAAGGTACGCGTACCACGCCTTCGATCATTGCTTATGCCAACGATGGCGAGATCCTGGTCGGTCAGTCCGCCAAGCGTCAGGCTGTTACCAACCCGCACAACACCCTGTACGCGGTAAAGCGTCTGATCGGTCGCAAGTTCGACGAGCAAGTCGTTCAGAAAGACATCCAGATGGTCCCTTACAAGATCGTCAAGGCTGACAACGGTGATGCCTGGGTTGAAGTGAATGGCCAGAAAATGGCGCCTCCTCAGATTTCCGCTGAAATCCTGAAAAAGATGAAGAAGACTGCCGAAGACTACCTCGGTGAAGCGGTTACCGAAGCGGTCATCACCGTTCCAGCCTACTTCAACGACAGTCAGCGTCAGGCGACCAAGGACGCTGGCCGTATCGCCGGTCTGGACGTCAAGCGCATCATCAACGAGCCTACCGCAGCCGCTCTGGCATACGGTATGGACAAGGCCAAGGGCGACCACACTGTCATCGTTTATGACCTGGGTGGCGGTACTTTCGACGTTTCGGTTATCGAAATTGCCGAAGTCGATGGCGAGCATCAGTTCGAAGTGCTGGCCACCAATGGCGACACGTTCCTGGGCGGTGAAGACTTCGATATTCGTCTGATCGACTACTTCGTTGACGAATTCAAGAAAGAAAGCGGCATGAGCCTCAAAGGCGACCCGCTGGCCATGCAGCGTCTGAAAGAAGCGGCTGAAAAAGCCAAGATCGAGCTGTCTTCCAGCACCCAGACCGAAGTCAACCTGCCGTACATCACTGCAGATGCCACCGGTCCAAAGCACCTGGTTGTTAAAATCTCGCGCTCCAAGCTGGAATCGCTGGTTGAAGACCTGGTTCAGCGCACCATCGAGCCTTGCCGTATCGCATTGAAAGATGCCGGCATCGACATCGGCAAGATCAACGACGTGATTCTGGTCGGTGGCCAGACGCGTATGCCGCTGGTACAGAAGCTGGTAACCGAGTTCTTCGGTAAAGAAGCGCGTAAAGACGTCAACCCGGACGAAGCTGTTGCAATGGGTGCTGCTATTCAGGGCGCGGTATTGGCCGGTGATGTAAAAGACGTTCTGCTGCTGGACGTCAGCCCGCTGACGCTGGGTATCGAAACCATGGGCGGCGTGATGACTGCGCTGATCGAGAAAAACACCACGATTCCTACCAAGAAATCCCAGGTGTTTTCGACTGCCGATGACAACCAGAACGCTGTGACCATTCACGTACTGCAGGGTGAGCGCAAGCAGGCCGGTCAGAACAAGTCGCTGGGCAAGTTCGACCTGGCCGAGATTCCACCCGCTCCACGTGGCGTGCCGCAGATCGAAGTGACCTTCGACATCGACGCAAACGGCATCCTGCACGTTGGCGCGAAAGACAAGGCTACCGGCAAGCAGCAGTCCATCGTGATCAAGGCCAACTCCGGTCTGTCCGAGGAAGAAATTCAGCAGATGGTTCGCGATGCTGAAGTCAACTCCGAAGAAGATCGCAAGTTCGAAGAGCTGGCCTCTGCCCGTAACCAGGGCGATGCGCTGGTCCACTCGACTCGCAAGATGATCGCTGACGCGGGCGACAAGGTCACCGCTGAAGAGAAGACTGCGGTAGAAGCTGCACTGGTTGCTCTGGAAGCCGCTATCAAAGGCGACGACAAGGCTGCCATTGAAGCCAAGGTCGAAGAGCTGTCCAAGGTTTCCGCGCCAATCGCTCAGAAGATGTACGCCGAGCAGGCTGAAAACCCGGACGCTGCGGCCAAGCCAGCTGAAGAAACTGCCAAGGCTGACGATGTCGTCGACGCCGAGTTTGAAGAAGTAAAAGACCACAAGTAAGCGCAGGCTCACTTGAAAGCCGGTTGACCTCTTTCGAGCGCTGACTGGTAGGATGTCGCCGCGCGGGAGCTTGCTCCCGCGTTGGCGTGTCTGGAACACCCAAAATTTCGGCGTGCGGATTCGCTCCGTACGCCATGTGGCAAGATCGCTGCGCTCCTGCGTGGCGAATCATTCTGCCGCTTTCTCGGCCGGATCCGTCTGGCTGTTGAACGAAGACCAGGATCGTTGAATTGACGTGAGTTGGGTCCGGGCCTGTATGGGGCTCAACGAGTTTGGCTGGGCTCAGGAGGGTCTTGCCAAACGTCCTCAAGAGTGCGGAAGAATTATGGCAAAGCGTGATTATTACGAAGTGTTGGGTGTGGAGCGAGGCTCCAGCGAGGCGGACCTGAAGAAGGCTTATCGTCGTCTGGCGATGAAGCATCACCCTGACCGCAACCCTGATGACAAAGCGTCTGAAGAGATGTTCAAGGAGGCCAACGAGGCCTACGAAGTGCTGTCCGATGCCAGCAAACGCGCGGCCTACGACCAGTACGGCCATGCAGGCGTTGACCCGAGCATGGGTGGCGGCGGCGGGTTTGGCGGTGGTGCCGGTGGCGCCAACTTCTCGGACATCTTTGGCGACGTGTTCAGCGACTTCTTCGGCGGTGGCCGGGGCGGTGGCGGTGGCGGTCGTGGCGGTGCCCAGCGTGGCAGCGACCTGCGTTACACGCTTGAGCTGAACCTTGAGGAAGCGGTTCGCGGTACGACGGTGAATATCCGCGTGCCGACGCTGGTCAACTGCAAGCCTTGCGACGGCAGTGGCGCCAAGAAGGGCTCGTCCCCGGTGACCTGCCCGACCTGTGGCGGTATTGGTCAGGTGCGCATGCAGCAGGGGTTCTTCTCTGTGCAGCAAACCTGCCCACGTTGCCACGGCCACGGCAAGATCATTTCTGACCCGTGTGACTCGTGCCACGGCGAAGGGCGTGTCGAAGAGTCCAAGACCCTTTCCGTCAAAGTGCCGCCAGGTGTTGACACCGGTGACCGCATTCGCCTGTCGGGCGAAGGCGAGGCGGGTGCTCAGGGTGGGCCGACCGGCGACTTGTATGTCGTGATCAATGTGCGCGAACACGCAATCTTCCAGCGTGATGGCAAGCATCTGTTCTGCGAAGTGCCGATCAGCTTTACCGACGCGGCGCTGGGCGGCGAGCTTGAAGTGCCGACGCTCGATGGTCGCGTCAAACTGAAAATCCCTGAGGGCACCCAGACCGGCAAGCAGTTCCGCTTGCGTGGCAAGGGTGTTGCTCCGGTGCGTGGCGGTGGCGCGGGTGACTTGATGTGCCGCGTTGCAGTCGAAACACCGGTCAACCTGAGCAAGCGTCAGCGTGAATTGCTCGAAGAGTTCCGCACATCGCTTGAGAACGACGAGTCCCACTCTCCCAAGGCCAGTGGCTGGTTCGAGGGTGTGAAGCGTTTCTTCGGCGATCTGTAAGGCTTATCAACGGGAGTAGGGCATGCGACGTATTGCTGTAGTAGGCGCCGCCGGGCGCATGGGCAAGACTTTGATCGAAGCGGTTCAGCAGGCGCCTGGCGCCGGGCTGACCGCTGCCGTCGATCGTCCCGACAGCACGCTGGTGGGTGCTGATGCGGGCGAACTGGCGGCGCTGGGCCGTATCGGTGTGCCGTTGTCAGATGATCTGGCGAAGGTGATGGATGAGTTCGATG
Organism: Pseudomonas sp. CFBP2511; assembly: GCF_030209255.1. Lineage (NCBI taxonomy): Bacteria > Pseudomonadati > Pseudomonadota > Gammaproteobacteria > Pseudomonadales > Pseudomonadaceae > Pseudomonas > Pseudomonas sp. CFBP2511. The sequence continues at coordinate 304,291 of NZ_JARVSI010000024.1, forward strand.
TGTTGATCGACTTCACTCACCCGTCGGTCACGCTGAAAAACCTGGCGTTCTGCCGCAAGGCAGGCAAGGCCATGATTATCGGGACGACCGGTTTCAGTGCCGAAGAGAAGCAGCGTCTGGTCGAAGCGGGGAAAGACATCCCGATCGTTTTCGCGGCCAATTTCAGCATCGGTGTGAATCTGTGCCTGAAGCTGCTCGACACCGCTGCTCGCGTGCTGGGTGATGAAGTCGATATCGAAATCACCGAAGCGCACCATCGGCACAAAGTCGATGCGCCGTCTGGCACCGCGCTGCGCATGGGCGAAGTAGTCGCCAATGCACTGGGCCGTGATCTGGAAAAAGTCGCGGTCTACGGGCGCGAAGGTCAGACCGGCGCGCGTGATCGTCAGACCATCGGTTTTGCGACTATTCGGGCCGGTGACGTGGTCGGTGACCATACTGTGCTGTTCGCAGCGGACGGCGAGCGGGTTGAAATCACCCACAAGGCGTCCAGCCGCATGACCTTCGCCAAGGGCGCGGTCAGGGCTGCAATGTGGCTCGACGGCAAGGCCCCAGGCTTGTACGACATGCAGGATGTACTGGGTCTGCATTGATTCAATACAGGGCCTGCAAGGCCCTGTCGCATTTTCCCGCTTTTCAGGCTCATTGGTGGTAGACCAAAATGGGCCTTTTCTGTAAGCTACAGCTTTAGTGTGTCCACTAAAAGCGCGCAGATGATTCCATAAGAAAGCGGGGTGACGTAACTACGTCATTCCGCTTTTTTGCAACCTGCGATCGCCCTTTCAGGCTTTATTTACGGGAGGTCTTCTTGACTAAGCCAGCCATACTCGCCCTTGCTGATGGCAGCATTTTTCGCGGCGAAGCCATTGGAGCCGACGGTCAAACCGTTGGTGAGGTGGTGTTTAACACCGCAATGACAGGCTATCAGGAAATTCTTACCGATCCTTCCTACGCCCAGCAGATCGTTACCCTGACTTACCCGCACATCGGCAACACCGGTACTACACCTGAAGACGCCGAGTCGGATCGTGTCTGGTCAGCGGGTCTGGTCATCCGTGACCTGCCACTGGTTGCCAGTAACTGGCGTAACAAGATGTCCCTTGGTGATTACCTGAAAGCCAACAATGTCGTTGCCATCGCTGGCATCGACACGCGTCGCCTGACCCGCATTCTGCGTGAGAAAGGCGCCCAGAACGGTTGCATCATGGCAGGGGACAACATTTCCGAAGAGGCAGCCATCGCCGCCGCTCGCGGGTTCCCTGGCCTCAAGGGCATGGACCTGGCGAAGGAAGTCAGCACTAAGGACACCTACGAGTGGCGCCACAGTGTCTGGAACCTGCAGACCGACAGCCACCCCGAAATCGCCGCTTCCGAGCTGCCTTATCACGTGGTTGCCTACGATTACGGCGTCAAGGTCAACATCCTGCGTATGCTGGTCGAGCGCGGTTGCCGGGTGACGGTAGTGCCTGCGCAAACGCCTGCCAGCGAAGTGCTTGCCTACAATCCGGACGGTGTTTTCCTGTCCAACGGCCCTGGCGACCCTGAGCCATGCGACTACGCCATCAAGGCGATCAAGCAAGTGCTGGAAACCGAAGTGCCAGTATTCGGCATCTGCCTTGGTCACCAGCTGCTGGCGCTGGCTGCGGGTGCCAAGACCGTGAAAATGGGCCATGGCCACCACGGTGCAAACCACCCGGTTCAGGATCTGGACACCGGCGTTGTAATGATCACCAGTCAGAACCACGGTTTTGCGGTTGATGAATCGACATTGCCGGGCAACGTTCGCGCTATCCACAAGTCGCTGTTCGACGGCACCCTGCAGGGTATCGAGCTGACTGACAAGAGCGCGTTCAGCTTCCAGGGTCACCCTGAAGCAAGCCCAGGCCCGAACGATGTAGCGCCCCTGTTTGACCGCTTTATCGACGCCATGGCCAAGCGACGCTGACCGGTTGCCTTGAGACTGTAAACGCAGGTGCCCAGGGCGGCCCCGGACCACACGTCCGGTTGCTGCCGCCCAGGCCACCTCAGAAAAATGTTCAAGACGGCTTGCCGACTGACCTGCGGATTTGAGTGACAACCCATGCCAAAACGTACAGATATTAAAAGCATCCTGATTCTCGGCGCCGGCCCCATCGTGATCGGCCAGGCCTGTGAATTCGACTACTCCGGCGCCCAGGCTTGCAAAGCCCTGCGCGAAGAGGGCTATCGAGTTATCCTGGTGAACTCCAACCCGGCGACCATCATGACCGACCCGGCCATGGCCGACGCCACCTACATCGAGCCGATCAAATGGCAGACCGTTGCCAAGATCATCGAGAAAGAGCGCCCGGACGCGTTGCTGCCAACCATGGGCGGCCAGACCGCACTGAACTGCGCACTGGATCTGGAGCGTGAAGGCGTTCTGGAGAAGTTCGGCGTAGAGATGATCGGTGCCAACGCCGACACCATCGACAAGGCTGAAGACCGTTCGCGTTTCGACAAGGCCATGAAGTCCATCGGCCTGGCGTGCCCGCGTTCCGGCATCGCGCACAGCATGGAAGAAGCCAACGCGGTTCTTGAAAAGCTCGGTTTCCCTTGCATCATCCGTCCGTCGTTCACCATGGGTGGCACGGGCGGCGGTATTGCTTACAATCGTGAAGAGTTCGAAGAAATCTGCGCTCGTGGTCTGGACCTGTCTCCGACCAAGGAACTGCTGATCGACGAATCGCTGATCGGCTGGAAAGAGTACGAAATGGAAGTTGTCCGCGACAAAAAGGACAACTGCATCATCGTCTGCTCCATCGAAAACTTCGATCCGATGGGTGTGCACACCGGTGACTCCATCACCGTTGCCCCGGCACAGACCCTGACCGACAAGGAATATCAGATCCTGCGTAACGCCTCGCTGGCGGTACTGCGCGAGATTGGCGTTGAAACGGGTGGTTCCAACGTTCAGTTCGGCATCTGCCCGGACACCGGCCGTATGGTCGTCATCGAGATGAACCCGCGCGTGTCGCGTTCCTCGGCGCTGGCTTCCAAGGCGACCGGCTTCCCGATTGCCCGGGTTGCGGCCAAGCTTGCAGTGGGTTACACCCTCGACGAGCTGTCCAACGAAATCACCGGCGGCAAGACCCCGGCGTCCTTCGAGCCATCCATCGACTACGTCGTTACCAAGCTGCCGCGCTTCGCGTTCGAGAAGTTCGCCAAGGCCGATGCACGCCTGACCACGCAGATGAAGTCGGTGGGTGAAGTCATGGCCATCGGCCGTACTTTCCAGGAATCCCTGCAGAAAGCGCTGCGCGGCCTGGAAGTTGGTGTGTGTGGCCTTGATCCGAAGCTGGACCTCAGCCATCCGGAAAGCATGAGCACGCTCAAGCGCGAGCTGACCGTGCCGGGTGCCGAGCGTATCTGGTACGTCGCCGATGCGTTCCGCGCAGGCATGACTGTCGAAGAAATCTTCGCCATGAACATGATCGACCCCTGGTTTCTGGTCCAGATCGAAGATCTGGTCAAGGACGAGGAGAAGATCAAGACGCTTGGCCTGTCGGCAATTGATCGCGACCTGATGTACCGTCTCAAGCGCAAGGGCTTCTCCGATGCACGCCTGGCCAAACTGGTCGGCGTTACCGAGAAAAACCTGCGCACGCACCGTCACAAGTTGGATGTGTTCCCGGTCTACAAGCGCGTCGATACCTGCGCGGCCGAGTTTGCAACCGACACCGCGTACCTTTACTCGACGTACGAAGAAGAGTGCGAAGCCAACCCTTCGACGCGCGACAAGATCATGATCCTCGGCGGTGGCCCTAACCGTATCGGCCAGGGTATCGAGTTCGACTACTGCTGCGTGCACGCAGCCCTGGCGCTGCGTGAAGACGGGTACGAGACCATCATGGTCAACTGCAACCCGGAAACCGTCTCCACCGACTACGACACCTCTGATCGTCTGTACTTCGAGCCGGTCACCCTGGAAGACGTACTGGAAATCGTACGCGTCGAGAAGCCCAAGGGCGTGATCGTGCAGTACGGCGGCCAGACCCCGCTGAAACTCGCCCGTGCCCTGGAAGCCGCCGGCGTGCCGATCATCGGCACCAGCCCGGACGCCATCGACCGCGCAGAAGACCGCGAGCGCTTCCAGCAGATGGTCGAGCGTCTCAACCTGCGTCAGCCGCCAAACGCCACCGTGCGCAGCGAAGACGAAGCGATTCGTGCCGCCGCGAAAATCGGTTACCCGCTGGTCGTGCGTCCGTCCTATGTACTGGGCGGCCGGGCGATGGAAATCGTTTACCAGGAAGACGAGCTCAAGCGTTACCTGCGTGAAGCGGTTCAGGTGTCCAACGACAGCCCGGTGCTGCTCGACCACTTCCTGAACTGCGCCATCGAAATGGACGTCGATGCAGTTTGCGACGGTACTGACGTGGTGATCGGCGCGATCATGCAGCACATCGAACAGGCGGGCGTTCACTCCGGCGACTCCGCCTGCTCGCTGCCGCCGTACTCGCTGCCTGCTCACATCCAGGACGAGATGCGCGAACAGGTCAAGAAGATGGCCCTGGAACTGGGCGTGGTGGGCCTGATGAACGTACAGCTGGCACTTCAGGGCGAAGACATCTACGTGATCGAAGTGAACCCGCGTGCATCGCGTACCGTGCCGTTCGTTTCCAAGTGCATCGGTGTTTCCCTGGCCATGATCGCTGCGCGCGTGATGGCGGGTAAAACCCTGAAAGAGCTGAATTTCACCAAGGAAATCATTCCTAATTTCTATAGTGTGAAAGAGGCCGTGTTCCCGTTCGCCAAATTCCCTGGCGTTGACCCGATCCTTGGCCCGGAAATGAAGTCGACCGGCGAAGTGATGGGCGTGGGCGACACCTTCGGTGAAGCGTTCGCCAAGGCTCAGATGGGCGCCAGCGAAGTGCTGCCGACCGGCGGTACTGCGTTTATCAGCGTACGTGATGACGACAAGCCGCTGGTTGAAGCGGTTGCTCGTGACCTGATCAACCTGGGTTTCGAAATTGTCGCAACAGCCGGAACGGCCAAGCTGATCGAAGCGGCCGGCCTGAAAGTGCGTCGCGTCAACAAGGTGACCGAAGGTCGCCCGCACGTGGTCGACATGATCAAGAATGACGAAGTCACCCTGATCATCAACACCACCGAAGGCCGTCAGTCTATCGCTGATTCCTACTCCATCCGTCGCAACGCCTTGCAGCACAAGATTTACTGCACCACTACCATTGCAGCAGGCGAAGCGATCTGCGAAGCGCTCAAGTTCGGTCCAGAGAAGACCGTGCGTCGCTTGCAGGACCTCCATGCAGGATTGAAGGCATGATCAAATACCCGATGACCGTTCAGGGCGCTCGCGCCCTGGAAGAAGAGCTGACTCACCTGACCAAGGTGATCCGTCCCAAATTGAGCCAGGACATTGGTACTGCGCGCGAGCTGGGCGACCTCAAGGAAAACGCTGAATACCATGCTGCCCGCGAGCAGCAGGGTATGGTTGAAGCGCGTATCCGTGATATCGAAGGCCGTATGCAGAACGCGGTGGTGATCGACGTTACGACTATTGCGCACACTGGCAAGGTGATTTTCGGCACGACAGTCGAAATCGCCAACGTCGAGACCGACGAAAGCGTTGTTTACCAGATCGTGGGTGAGGACGAGGCGGATATCAAGAAGGGCAAGATTTCAGTGGGTTCGCCCATTGCTCGCGCCTTGATTGCCAAGGAAGAAGGTGACGTCGTCGTGGTGAAAACGCCGAGTGGCGTTATCGAATACGAAATCATCGAAGTGCGTCATATCTGATGCAAGTGCCCGCCATGGCGGGCACTTTCAGCGGTAAAAACGCGTCAGGGCACACACTAAGCGGCCCTGGCGCATATTTTTATCCGTGCGCGCGGTGGACGTTGGACAGTTGCTTGTTTACCTTTGGGTTCTTGCGGTAGATCAACGCCATTTTGCCGATGACCTGTACCAGGTCGGCTGAGCCAGCCTTGCACAGTTCTGCAACGGCACCCAGACGGCTTTCGCGGTCGAGGATATTGAGCTTGATCTTGATCAGCTCGTGATCGCTCAATGCGCGTTCAAGCTCTGCAAGTACACCTTCAGTCAAACCATTGTCAGCCACGGTCAATACCGGTTTCAGATGGTGACCAATGGATTTGTATTGTTTCTTCTGCTCTGGAGTGAGCGGCATAATCTGACCTCTGCGTCTGATCTTTTAAAAGCGGCGGCCAGTTTACCCGAGCGAGTCCGGGACCGCCCAGTTAATCACGACTCGTTTATTTTTGAGGTGCCCTGTGGCCCGTTCCAAGACAAGCCATAACTGGCTCAAAGAACACTTCGACGACAAATACGTCAAAATGGCGCAGAAGGACGGCTACCGTTCGCGTGCCAGCTACAAGCTTCTCGAGATTCAGGAAAAGGACAAGATCATCCGCCCCGGCATGACCGTCATCGACCTCGGCGCTGCGCCGGGTGGCTGGTCGCAAGTGACCAGTCGTCTGATCGGTGGTCAAGGTCGCCTGATAGCTTCCGACATTCTTGAGATGGACAGCATCCCGGACGTGACCTTCATTCAGGGGGATTTCACCGAGGACGCCATCCTTGAGCAGATTCTTGAAGCCGTCGGTAATACGCAGGTAGACCTTGTGATTTCCGATATGGCCCCCAATATGAGTGGATTGAGCGCTGTCGATATGCCGCGTGCAATGTTTCTCTGTGAATTGGCGCTCGACCTTGCCGGTCGGGTACTGCGTCCCGGTGGCGATTTTCTGATCAAGGTCTTCCAGGGTGAAGGCTTCGATATTTACCACAAGGACATTCGCAAGCTGTTCGACAAGGTGCAGATGCGCAAGCCTTCGTCGTCCCGCGACCGATCGCGCGAGCAATACCTGCTGGCTCGTGGTTTTCGCGGAATCGATGGCGCAGCCAGCATCGAACGTTTTTGATAGAGCGCGATAGCTTTTTTCAAATGGCGTCGCCAGTGCAGCATCAACGAACATTATGGTGTCAAAGTTTCACAAAGGGTTACAGACGGTGTCTGCCGTATCTGTAGGTTCTGTAGTAAGTTAGGCCAGTGAATATCATGCGAGGCACGCTTGCTGCGTGGAGCTTGCTTCAGAGGGTAGCTAATTGAACGATATGGCAAAGAATTTGATCCTGTGGTTGATCATCGCGGCTGTCCTTGTGACGGTGATGAACAACTTCTCAAGCCCTAACGAGCCGCAGAACCTCAACTATTCCGAGTTCATCCAGCAGGTCAAGGATGGCAAGGTCGAGAAGGTTTCTGTCGATGGCTACGTGATCACGGGCAAACGCAGTGACGGTGACACCTTCAAGACCATTCGTCCGAACATTCCGGACAATGGCCTGATCGGCGATCTGGTCAGCAACAACGTTGTGGTCGAAGGCAAGCAGCCCGAACAGCAGAGCATCTGGACCCAGTTGCTGGTCGCCAGCTTCCCGATTCTGGTGATCATCGCGGTCTTCATGTTCTTCATGCGCCAGATGCAGGGCGGAGCGGGCGGCAAAGGCGGCCCGATGAGCTTTGGCAAAAGCAAGGCGCGTCTGTTGTCTGAAGATCAGGTCAAGACCACCCTGGCGGATGTTGCAGGGTGTGACGAAGCCAAGGAAGAAGTCGGCGAGCTCGTCGAGTTCCTCCGTGATCCTGGCAAGTTCCAGCGTCTGGGTGGTCGAATTCCGCGCGGCGTGCTGATGGTTGGTCCTCCGGGTACCGGCAAGACGTTGATTGCCAAGGCGATTGCCGGCGAAGCCAAAGTGCCGTTCTTCACGATTTCCGGTTCCGACTTCGTCGAAATGTTTGTGGGTGTCGGTGCAAGCCGCGTCCGTGACATGTTCGAACAAGCCAAGAAACACGCGCCCTGCATCATCTTCATCGACGAAATCGATGCGGTCGGTCGTCATCGTGGTGCCGGCATGGGTGGTGGTCACGACGAGCGCGAGCAGACCCTCAACCAGTTGCTGGTAGAGATGGACGGCTTTGAAATGAATGACGGCATCATCGTCATTGCCGCGACCAACCGTCCTGACGTACTGGACCCTGCATTGCTGCGTCCGGGCCGTTTCGACCGTCAGGTTGTGGTGGGTCTGCCGGACATTCGTGGTCGTGAGCAGATTCTCAAGGTCCACATGCGCAAAGTGCCTATGGGTGAGGACGTCAATCCAGGCGTTATCGCTCGCGGTACTCCGGGTTTCTCCGGTGCCGATCTGGCCAACCTGGTCAACGAAGCGTCGCTGTTCGCTGCGCGCTCCGGCAAGCGTGTCGTCGAAATGAAGGAATTCGAACTGGCCAAGGACAAGATCATGATGGGCGCCGAGCGCAAATCGATGGTCATGTCCGACAAGGAAAAACGCAACACGGCTTACCACGAGGCGGGTCACGCCATCGTCGGTCGTCTGGTGCCCGAGCATGATCCGGTCTACAAGGTGTCGATCATTCCTCGCGGCCGCGCTTTGGGTGTGACCATGTTCCTGCCCGAAGAAGACCGTTACAGCCTGTCCAAGCGTGCGTTGATCAGCCAGATATGCTCGTTGTACGGCGGTCGTATCGCTGAAGAAATGACCCTGGGCTTTGATGGCGTCACGACGGGTGCGTCCAACGACATCATGCGTGCCAGCCAGATTGCCCGGAACATGGTCACCAAATGGGGCCTGTCTGAAAAGCTGGGTCCATTGATGTACTCTGAAGACGAAGATGGTGGTTACCTGGGGCGCGGCGGCAGCCAGAATTCCAGTGTTTCCGGCGACACCGCCAAGCTGATCGACTCGGAAGTACGCAGCATCATCGACCACTGCTACGGCACCGCCAAGCAGCTGCTGACGGACAATCGCGACAAGCTTGAAGCGATGGCCGACGCGTTGATGAAGTACGAGACCATCGATGCCGATCAGATCGATGACATCATGACCGGTCGCCCACCGCGCGAGCCGCGTGACTGGGATGGCGGTTCAGGTACCAACGGTACTCCGATCACACCTGATCCTCGTCCGGAAACGCCTATTGGCGGTCCTGCTGCTGAGCATTAAGGTCTGACATGACATCTGCGCTGTACCCAACCCGGTTGCCTTGCGGCAACCGGGTTCTTGATTTGGCCCATACCCATGTGATGGGCATCCTCAACGCGACTCCAGATTCGTTCTCCGACGGCGGCCGTTACAGCCAGCTCGATGCTGCCCTGCGTCATGCAGAAGCCATGGTGCTGGCCGGTGCCACGCTGATTGACGTCGGTGGCGAGTCGACCCGTCCGGGCGCACGCCCGGTGTCTCCTGCGCAAGAAGTCGAGCGTGTAGCGCCGGTTGTCGAGATTATTGCGCGTGAACTCGATGTGATCATCTCGGTTGATACGTCAACGCCTGAGGTCATGCTGGCGACGGCAGGGCTGGGCGCTGGCATGATCAATGACGTTCGCTCGTTGCAGCGTCCAGGCGCGCTTGAGGCGGCTGCAAGCACCGGTTTGCCGGTGTGTCTGATGCATATGCAGGGCGAGCCGGGCACCATGCAGAATGATCCGCACTATGAGGACCTTCTGGGCGAGGTCAGTGCCTTCCTGCTGGAGCGCATGAATCAGTGTGTGGCCGCGGGGATTGATCGGCAACAGCTCATCCTTGATCCGGGTTTTGGTTTTGCCAAGACGCTGGAACATAATCTGAGCCTGTTCAGGCGTATGGAAGCGTTGCACGCGCTGGGTCGGCCGCTGTTGGTGGGGGTTTCGCGCAAAAGCATGATCGGTGCAGTGCTGGGACGCCCCGTAGATCAGCGCTTGTCTGGAGGGCTGGCCCTGGCCGCCCTGGCGATGACCAAAGGGGCAAGAATTCTACGTGTGCACGATGTCGCCGAAACGGCTGACGTGGTGCGCATGATCGCAGCTGTCCAGGCAGCTGAATAAAAACAGTGGGGCATCCATGACTACCAGAAAATATTTCGGAACCGACGGCATTCGTGGTCGTGTAGGGCAATTCCCGATTACACCCGAGTTCATGCTGAAACTGGGCTGGGCTGCAGGCATGGCCTTTCGCAAGATGGGCGCCTGCCGCATTCTTGTCGGTAAGGACACGCGTATTTCCGGCTACATGTTCGAATCTGCACTGGAAGCAGGGCTTTCTGCGGCGGGCGCTGACGTGCTGCTGCTGGGGCCGATGCCTACACCTGCCATCGCGTATCTGACGCGCACTTTTCATGCCGAAGCAGGCATCGTCATCAGTGCTTCGCACAATCCGCACTACGACAACGGCATCAAGTTCTTCTCCGGCCAGGGCACCAAGCTGCCTGACGAGATCGAAATGATGATCGAGGAGTTGCTCGACGCACCGATGACCGTGGCCGAGTCCGAAAACCTCGGCAAGGTCTCGCGGATCAACGATGCTGCCGGGCGTTACATCGAATTCTGCAAGAGCAGCGTGCCGACCAGTACCGATTTTGCCGGGCTCAAGGTGGTGATCGATTGCGCGCACGGCGCGACTTACAAGGTGGCGCCCAACGTCTTCCGTGAGTTGGGGGCGCAGGTTGTGGTGCTCTCGGCGCAGCCTGACGGGCTCAACATCAACAAGGACTGCGGCTCTACTCACATGGAGGCCTTGCAGGCCGCTGTGGTTGCGGAGCACGCGGACATGGGCATCGGTTTTGATGGTGACGGCGACCGCGTGCTGATGGTCGACCACACTGGGACCATCGTTGATGGCGATGAGCTGCTTTACATCATTGCGCGCGATCTGCACGAACGTGGCCGCTTGCAGGGAGGTGTTGTCGGCACGCTGATGAGTAACCTGGGTCTTGAGCTCGCTCTTGCCGAACAGAATATTCCCTTCGTGCGGGCCAACGTTGGCGACCGTTATGTGATTGCCGAGCTGCTTGAGCGTAATTGGCAGATCGGTGGTGAAAACTCCGGGCACATCGTGTGTTTCCAGCATGCCACCACCGGTGACGCCATTATCGCCTCGCTGCAGGTGATACTTGCCTTGCGTCGCAGCGGCATCAGCCTTGCCGAGGCGCGCCTGAAATTGCGCAAGTGCCCGCAAATCCTGATCAATGTGCGTTTCGAGGGTTCCAGTGTCGACCCGGTTACCCACCCGTCGGTGCAGGAAGCCTGTGCGCGCGTCACCGAACAGATGGCGGGGCGTGGCAGGGTGCTATTGCGCAAATCCGGCACAGAGCCTCTGGTGCGGGTGATGGTCGAAGGTGAGGACGAAGCGCAGGTCAGGGCGTACGCCGAAGAGCTCGCAAAACTGGTTGCTGAAGTTTGCGCCTGATTTCGGCTTGCCAGTGTCGGAAGTGTTGGGTAACATCTGCGCCCACTTTGACCCACGAGGTGTAGCATGCGTCGCCCAATGGTAGCTGGTAACTGGAAAATGCACGGTACCCGCGCCAGCGTCGCTGAGCTGATCGAGGGTTTGGTCAAGCAGGCGTTGCCTGGCAGCGTCGATATCGCCGTAATGCCTGCAAGCCTGTTTACCAGTCGAGTGATCGAGGGCCTTCAGGGTACGTCGATCATTGTTGGTGCGCAGGATGCAGCCATTCAGGCTGAGCAGGGCGCACTGACCGGCGAAATCGCATCGAGCCAATTGGCTGATGCCGGTTGCAAGCTGGTACTCGTCGGGCACTCGGAGCGTCGTCAGCTGATTGGCGAGCAGGACGAGGTGCTCAACAAGAAGTTCGCAGCGATACAGGCAAGCGGTCTTACCCCTGTGCTTTGCATAGGCGAGACGCTTGAAGAGCGCAAGGCAGGGCAAACGCTTGAAGTTGTCGGGCGTCAGCTTGACAGCGTCATTGCAGAGTTTGGTATTGGTGCGCTGGTCAATGCAGTAATTGCCTACGAGCCAGTCTGGGCCATCGGCACCGGATTGACCGCTTCGCCTCAAGAGGCGCAGGAAGTGCACGCAGCAATTCGTGCGCAACTGGCAAAAGAGAATGCCGAAGTCGCACAAGGCGTGCGACTTCTCTATGGCGGCAGCGTGAAGGCGGCCAATGCGGTCGAGCTTTTCAGCATGCCGGATATCGATGGGGGGCTCATTGGTGGAGCGTCCCTGAATGCAGATGAGTTCGGTGCGATCTGTCGCGCCGCGGGAAACTGAAAAAATGCTGGAAACAGTCGTAATCGTTTTTCACCTGTTGGGCGCTCTGGGCGTTGTCGCTCTGGTATTGCTGCAGCAGGGTAAAGGTGCGGACGCAGGTGCGTCTTTCGGAGCAGGTGCATCAAATACTGTCTTCGGAGGTCAAGGAACCTCTACCTTTCTCAGTAAGTTTACTGCTATACTTGCCGCATGTTTTTTCATAACCAGCTTGGGGTTAGGTTACTTTGCTAAAGAGAAAGCTCAACAGCTGACTCAGGTAGGTTTGCCAGACCCTGCAGTACTGGAAGTGAAGCAAAAGCCGGCGGCAGGTGATGTGCCGGTTCTCGAAGAGCAAAAGCCAGCAGTTGTTCCTGCTGATGCACCTCAGGCTCCAGAGAAGAAGTAAAAAAGAATTCGGCGATGTTTTTGCGAGATCGCCAAAGAGTTGTAATGCCGAGGTGGTGGAATTGGTAGACACGCAACCTTGAGGTGGTTGTGCCCAATGGGTGTAGGGGTTCGAGTCCCCTTCTCGGTACCAATTAACAAGGAAGCCCGCATTAGCGGGCTTTCTTGTAGGTGGATGTTGGATTGACCCAGCAATGGATCGGTCGTATACTTCCGCCCCAGCTTTGTCGCGGGGTGGAGCAGTTTGGTAGCTCGTCGGGCTCATAACCCGAAGGTCGTTGGTTCAAATCCAGCCCCCGCAACCAGTTTTAGCGGAGCCCCTTTTAAGGGGCTTTTTGTTAGCTGGACAGTACGTGACGCCGATGTTCAGCGGCGTTTTCAGGGATGGGCTTTTGCCCATTTTTTTATTTCTAAAGCATGTACGAGGGGGTTCAGGTGTCGAGCAAGCTAGAACAGTTGCAGGGCTTGTTGGCCCCTGTGGTCGTGGCGCTTGGCTATCAATGCTGGGGGATCGATTTCAGTTCCCAGGGCAAGCATTCGGTGCTGCGTATTTATATCGATAAAGAAGGTGGTGTTCTGGTAGACGACTGCGCAATCGTCAGTCGCCAGATCAGCGGTGTGTTGGACGTAGAAGACCCGATCAGCACCGAATACACCCTTGAAGTCTCTTCTCCTGGCATGGAGCGCCCGCTGTTCACTATCGAGCAGTTCGCTTTGTACGCCGGGGAACAAGTAAGAATAAAGCTGCGTTCGCCTTTCGAAGGTCGACGCAACTTTCAAGGCCTTCTCCGCGGGGTGGAGGAGCAGGATGTCGTGGTGCATGTTGAAGACCATGAGTTTCTGTTGCCGATCGACTTGATCGACAAGGCCAACATTATTCCCACGTTTGACTGATACGTGCCGGTTACTGCGGATCCCGCGGATCCAATGGCTTGCGAAAGGCGAGGCGTACGATGAGCAAAGAAGTACTGCTGGTTGTTGAGTCGGTGTCCAATGAAAAGGGCGTTCCGGCAAGTGTTATTTTTGAAGCGCTGGAGCTGGCTCTGGCCACTGCTACCAAGAAACGTTTTGAAGACGAAGTTGAACTGCGTGTAGAGATCAACCGCCAAACAGGCAACTACGAGACTTTCCGTCGCTGGACAGTCGTCGAAGACGAAGATCTGGACGATCCTGCTTACGAGCTGGCCGTCGATCAGGCTCAGGCTAAAAAGCCTGGTGCCGTTGCAGGCGACCTGATCGAAGAGAAAATCGATTCCATCGAATTTGGTCGTATTGCTGCACAGACCGCAAAACAGGTCATCGTGCAGAAAGTTCGTGAAGCCGAGCGTGCTCAGGTAGTCGATGCCTACCGTGAGCGTCTGGGTGAAATCATTTCTGGTACTGTTAAAAAGGTTACACGTGACAATGTCATCGTTGACCTGGGTAACAATGCCGAAGCCTTGCTGGCTCGTGAAGACATCATTTCCCGGGAAACTTTCCGGGTCGGTGTTCGCGTCCGTGCTCTGCTGAAGGAAATTCGTACTGAAAACCGTGGCCCTCAGCTGATTCTGTCGCGTACTGCGCCAGAGATGCTGATCGAGCTTTTCCGCATTGAAGTGCCGGAAATTGCCGAAGGTCTCATCGAGGTGATGGCTGCCTCTCGTGACCCGGGCTCTCGTGCGAAAATCGCTGTTCGCTCCAAGGACAAACGAATCGATCCGCAAGGTGCCTGTATCGGCATGCGCGGTTCGCGAGTTCAGGCTGTTTCCGGCGAGCTGGGTGGCGAGCGTGTGGATATCGTGCTTTGGGACGATAACCCTGCGCAGTTCGTGATCAACGCAATGTCCCCTGCAGAAGTAGCTGCAATCATCGTAGATGAAGACGCTCATGCAATGGACATCGCGGTAGGCGCGGACAACCTGGCCCAGGCTATTGGTCGTGGCGGTCAGAACGTTCGTCTGGCCAGTCAGTTGACTGGCTGGACCCTGAACGTAATGACCGAATCGGACATCCAGGCCAAGCAGCAAGCTGAAACCGGTGACATCCTGCGCAACTTCATCGAAGAGCTCGAAGTCGATGAAGAACTGGCTCAGGTGCTGGTTGATGAAGGCTTCACCAGCCTGGAAGAGATTGCCTACGTACCGTTGGAAGAAATGCTCAACATCGACGGCTTTGACGAAGATATCGTCAACGAGCTTCGCGCTCGTGCCAAGGATCGTTTGTTGACTAAAGCCATCGCTACAGAGGAAAAGCTGGCAGACGCCCATCCGGCCGAAGACCTGCTCTCGCTTGAGGGTATGGACAAGGATTTGGCGATGGAACTGGCGGTGCGCGGCGTAGTTACCCGCGAAGACCTGGCCGAGCAGTCTATAGATGACCTGCTCGACATCGACGGCATTGACGATGATCGTGCCGGCAAGTTGATCATGGCCGCCCGAGCCCACTGGTTCGAGTAAGTAGGCGCGGCCTGAGGAGAGAAGTGCATGACGCAAGTCACGGTGAAAGAACTGGCCAAAGTGGTCGACACACCGGTAGAGCGCCTGTTACAGCAGATGCGTGAGGCAGGTCTGCCGCACACCGCCGCCGAGCAAGTTGTGACCGATAACGAAAAACAAGCCTTGTTGACGCACCTGAAAAGCGGTCACAAGGCCAAGGTGGAAGAGCCTCGCAAGATTACCTTGCAGCGCAAGACCACCAGCACCCTGCGCGTTGCTGGCAGCAAGAGCATCAGCGTTGAAGTGCGCAAGAAGAAAGTCTTTGTGCAGCGTAGCCCGGAAGAGATCGAAGCCGAGCGCAAGCGCGAGATGGACGAACGCCGTGCGGTAGAAAATGCCGCTCGTCAAAAGGCTGAAGAAGAAGCCAAGCGTCGCGCTGAAGAAGATGCGCGCAATCAGCCTGCTGCCGGCCAGCCTGCTTCGGCACCTGCGCAACCTGTTGCTGCAGCCGAGCCTGTACGTGAAGCACCTGCAGCCGCTGCTCCGGCACCTGCCAGCGCAGCGCCGTCTGCCGATGCCCGCAAGCGTGACGAACAACGTCGCCCTGACAAGCCTCGTGCTGACGACCGCAACGCCCGTGGCGGCGACGGCGATCGCAAGAACGCTCCGCATCGTGCTTCGGTCAAAGAGAAGGCTCCTGCCCCTCGTGTTGCACCTCGCACCACCGACGAAGAAAGCGACAGCTTCCGTCGTGGTGGTCGTGGCAAGGGCAAGCTGAAGAAGCGTAACGCGCATGGTTTCCAGAGCCCTACCGGCCCGGTTATCCGTGACGTTGCCATCGGCGAGACCATCACTGTCGGCGAATTGTCGGCACAGATGTCGGTCAAGGCTGCTGAAGTCATCAAATTCATGTTCAAGATGGGCACCCCGGTGACCATCAACCAGGTACTGGATCAGGAAACTGCCCAGTTGATCGCCGAAGAGCTGGGCCACAAGGTCACGCTGGTCAGCGACAATGCCCTGGAAGATTCCCTGGCGGAATCGCTGAAGTTCGAAGGCGAGTCGTTCTCTCGTGCGCCGGTTGTGACCGTAATGGGCCACGTCGACCACGGCAAGACTTCGCTGCTCGACTACATCCGTCGCGCCAAGGTAGCGGCTGGTGAAGCCGGTGGTATCACCCAGCACATCGGTGCCTACCACGTTGAAACCGAACGCGGCATGGTGACGTTCCTCGACACCCCTGGTCACGCTGCGTTTACCGCAATGCGTGCCCGTGGTGCCAAGGCGACCGACATCGTGATTCTGGTGGTTGCTGCCGACGACGGCGTGATGCCACAGACCATCGAAGCCGTTCAGCATGCTGTTGCTGCTGGCGTTCCGCTGGTGGTTGCGGTGAACAAGATCGACAAGCCGGGTGCAGATCTCGACCGCATTCGCAGCGAGTTGTCAGTCCATGGCGTGACGTCCGAAGAGTGGGGCGGTGATACGCCTTTCGTTTCGGTCTCCGCGAAAATGGGTACGGGCGTCGACGAGCTGCTGGAAGCTGTCTTGCTGCAAGCCGAAGTCCTGGAACTCAAGGCAACGCCTTCGGCTCCTGGCCGTGGTGTTGTTGTCGAGTCCCGTCTGGACAAGGGCCGCGGTCCGGTTGCTACTGTTCTGGTTCAGGACGGTACGCTGCGTCAGGGCGACATGGTTCTGGTCGGTTCGAACTTCGGCCGCATCCGCGCCATGCTTGACGAGAACGGCAAGCCGGTCAAGGAAGCGGGTCCTTCTATCCCTGTCGAGATTCTCGGCCTGGACGGTACCCCGGACGCTGGCGACGAGATGAGCGTGCTGTCCGACGAGAAGAAAGCCCGTGAAGTGGCTCTGTTCCGTCAAGGCAAGTTCCGCGAAGTCAAGCTGGCCCGTGCCCACGCTGGCAAGCTGGAAAACATCTTCGAGAACATGGGTCAGGCAGAGAAGAAGACGCTCAATATCGTCCTCAAATCTGACGTTCGTGGTTCCCTCGAAGCGTTGAACGGCGCCTTGAACGGCCTGGGTAACGACGAAGTGCAAGTGCGCGTAGTGGGTGGCGGTGTCGGTGGTATCACCGAGAGCGACGCCAACCTGGCACTGGCCTCCAACGCTGTACTGTTCGGCTTCAACGTGCGTGCCGATGCTGGCGCACGCAAGATTGTCGAGCAGGAAGGTCTGGATATGCGTTACTACAACGTGATCTACGACATCATCGAAGACGTCAAGAAAGCCCTTACCGGTATGCTTGGCAGCGACGTTCGGGAGAATATCCTGGGTATTGCCGAAGTCCGCGATGTGTTCCGTTCGCCGAAATTCGGCGCGATCGCAGGTTGTATGGTTCTGGAAGGTACTGTTTACCGCAACCGTCCAATCCGTGTTCTGCGTGAAGACATCGTTATCTTCGAAGGCGAGCTGGAATCCCTGCGCCGCTTCAAGGATGACGCTGCCGATGTACGTGCCGGCATGGAATGCGGTATCGGCGTCAAGAGCTACAACGACGTCAAGGTTGGTGACAAGATCGAAGTCTTCGAGAAGGTCCAAGTGGCTCGCAGCCTCTAAATCGCGAGCTTCAGGAGTCATGGTGGGGGCGTCGCATGTACATGCAGCGCTTTCTCCATGGGCTCTAAACGCAACGCCCGGTCTGGCAATTGTCAGGCCGGGCGTTTGCCGCTTTCAGACTGTCAGGGTTTGGTCCCGGATCAGTAACAGGTAACAAGCATGGCAAAAGAATACAGCCGTACCCAACGTATCGGCGATCAGATGCAGCGCGAGCTGGCGCAACTGATCCGTCGCGAAATCAAGGACCCACGTGTGGGTCTGGTCACGATTACCGCCGTAGACGTCAGCCGTGATGTCGGTCACGCAAAGATTTTCATGACCGTCATGGGGCAGGACAACGCGGAAGACATCGCGCAGACCATCAAGGTGCTCAACGCTGCCGCAGGCTTCCTGCGCATGCAGCTGGCCCGTGAAATGAAGCTGCGCAGCGTGCCTCAATTGCACTTCCACTACGACGAAAGCGTCGTGCGTGGTGCGCACCTCTCGGCACTGATCGAGCGCGCAGTGGCGCAGGACAGTCAGCACCAGGAAGGCCCTGCATCGCCAGATGCAAAGCCTGAAAGTACCGAGGAATAAAGGGTGGCTCAGGTCAAGCGTATACGTCGCAATGTCAGCGGGATCATCCTGCTCGACAAGCCACTGGGCTTCACGTCCAACGCCGCTCTGCAAAAGGTTCGCTGGCTGCTCAATGCCGAGAAGGCGGGGCACACGGGCAGCCTTGATCCTTTAGCAACCGGCGTTCTGCCGTTGTGCTTTGGCGAGGCGACCAAGTTCTCTCAGTATCTGCTCGATTCGGACAAGTCCTACGAGACGCTGGCCCAACTGGGCAAGACCACGACCACTGGCGACTCCGAGGGCGATGTTTTGCTCACGCGTCCGGTGACCGTTGGTCGCGACGATATCGAAGCGGTTCTGCCCGACTTTCGCGGGAAAATCAGCCAGATACCTCCCATGTACTCGGCCCTCAAGCGTGACGGGCAGCCACTTTATAAACTGGCGCGTGCAGGGGAAGTAGTGGAGCGCGAGCCCCGTTCTGTTACTATTGCGCGCCTGGAATTACTTGCTTGCGAAGGCGAGACAGCACGTCTGTCGGTGGATTGCAGTAAAGGCACCTATATCCGCACGCTGGTCGAGGATATCGGTGAAAAACTCGGCTGTGGTGCCTACGTCGCAGAGCTGCGCCGTACCCAGGCCGGGCCTTTCACACTGGCTCAGACTGTTACGCTGGAAGAGCTCGAGCAAGTGCATGCCGACGGTGGCAACGAAGCGGTTGACCGCTTCCTGATGCCTTCGGACAGCGGCCTGCTGGACTGGCCACTGCTGAAGTTTTCCGAGCACAGTTCGTTTTACTGGTTGCATGGTCAGCCGGTACGCGCCCCGGACGCACCTAAATTCGGTATGGTGCGGGTGCAGGATCACGAAGGTCGCTTCATCGGTATCGGTGAAGTCAGCGAAGACGGGCGTATTGCGCCGCGTCGATTGATTCGGTCAGAGTGACCGGAACCAGTCCACTGGCGGGCTAGCCTGGCAGTGGGGTGGAACGAGGATGGCTGTCAACAGGCACGGTCATATCTCATTTTTTAATACGAGGTTTTGTCCTCGGCCTGTTGGAAACGTTTCCCCGGAAGCGCTTCCCTGAAATAAGGATTGCCCACATGGCACTCAGCGTTGAAGAAAAAGCTCAGATCGTAACCGACTACCAGCAAGCTGTTGGTGATACTGGTTCGCCAGAAGTGCAAGTTGCACTGCTGACCGCCAACATCAACAAACTGCAAGGCCACTTCAAGGCCAACGGTAAGGACCACCACTCCCGTCGTGGTCTGATCCGTATGGTAAACCAGCGCCGCAAGCTGCTGGATTACCTGAAAGGTAAGGACGTTAGCCGTTACAGCGCCCTGATCGGTCGTCTGGGTCTGCGTCGCTAATAACGACGTTGCTAGAGGTTGGTTGTCTGTCGCGATCCGTCGGGTTTACCCGGTGGGTCTGGCAGGCTCCCAGCCTCAAGTTTTATCTGGGCTGTGGAAGGGGCCGATTCCCCACGCTGCCCAAGAATTCGCAAGAAACCAGTTCCCCAAGAGCCACAAAGAAAGGTAGGAAACCGTGAACCCGGTAATCAAAAAGTTTCAGTTCGGTCAATCGACCGTAACCCTCGAGACAGGCCGTATCGCCCGTCAAGCCTCTGGCGCAGTATTGGTCACCGTTGACGACGACGTCAGCGTACTTGTGACTGTGGTCGGCGCCAAACAGGCTGACGCTGGCAAAGGCTTCTTCCCTCTGTCCGTGCACTATCAGGAAAAAACCTACGCTGCCGGCAAGATTCCTGGTGGTTTCTTCAAGCGTGAAGGCCGTCCTTCCGAGAAAGAAACCCTGACCTCGCGCCTGATCGACCGTCCGATCCGTCCGCTGTTTCCAGAAGGCTTCATGAACGAAGTGCAGGTTGTCTGCACAGTCGTTTCCACCAGCAAGAAGATCGATCCGGACATCGCTGCGATGATCGGTACATCGGCTGCTCTGGCCATCTCCGGTATCCCGTTTGACGGTCCGGTTGGCGCTGCGCGCGTTGCTTTCCACGAAAGCACCGGCTACCTGCTGAACCCTACTTACGAGCAACTGCAGGCTTCGAGCCTGGACATGGTCGTAGCCGGTACTTCCGAAGCCGTTCTGATGGTTGAGTCGGAAGCCAAAGAGCTGACCGAAGACCAGATGCTGGGCGCTGTGCTGTTTGCCCACGACGAGTTCCAGGTGGTCATCAACGCCATCAAGGAACTGGCTGCCGAAGCCGCCAAGCCTACCTGGGACTGGCAGCCAAAGCCTGAAGCGACTGCACTGCTGGGCGCTATCCGTGCCGAGTTCGGCGATGCGATCTCCCAGGCGTACACCATCACCGTCAAAGCCGACCGCTATGCCCGTCTGGGCGAGCTGAAAGACCAGGTCGTTGCCAAGCTGGCTGTCGAAGAAGGCAGCCCGTCTGCCGGCGAAGTCAAAGCGGCTTTCGGTGAAATCGAATACCGCACCGTTCGCGAAAACATCGTCAACGGCAAGCCGCGTATCGATGGCCGTGACACTCGCACTGTCCGCCCGCTGAACATCGAAGTCGGCGTTCTGCCAAAGACTCACGGTTCGGCACTGTTCACCCGTGGCGAAACTCAGGCGCTGGTTGTTGCCACCCTGGGTACTGCACGCGACGCACAGCTGCTCGACACCCTTGAAGGCGAGAAAAAAGACCCCTTCATGCTGCACTACAACTTCCCTCCGTTCTCGGTGGGCGAGTGTGGTCGTATGGGCGGCGCAGGTCGTCGCGAGATCGGTCACGGCCGTCTGGCACGCCGCAGCGTACAGGCCATGCTGCCGGGCGCTGATGTGTTCCCCTACACCATCCGTGTTGTGTCGGAAATCACCGAGTCCAACGGTTCCAGCTCCATGGCTTCGGTCTGCGGCGCTTCTCTGGCACTGATGGACGCTGGTGTTCCGATGAAGGCACCGGTTGCCGGTATCGCCATGGGTCTGGTCAAGGAAGGCGAGAAGTTCGCCATTCTGACCGACATCCTGGGTGACGAAGATCACCTGGGCGACATGGACTTCAAAGTAGCCGGTACCTCCAAAGGTGTTACCGCGCTGCAGATGGACATCAAGATCAAAGGCATCACCGAAGAAATCATGGAGATCGCTCTGGGCCAAGCCCTGGAAGCTCGCCTGAACATCCTCGGTCAGATGAACCAGATCATCGGTCAGTCGCGTAACGAATTGTCGGCCAACGCTCCGACCATGATCGCGATGAAGATCGATACCGACAAGATCCGTGACGTGATCGGCAAGGGTGGCGCGACCATCCGTGCAATCTGCGAAGAGACCAAGGCTTCGATCGACATCGAAGATGACGGCTCGATCAAGATCTTCGGCGAATCCAAGGAAGCGGCTGAAGCAGCACGCCAGCGCGTTCTGGGTATCACCGCAGAAGCAGAGATCGGCAAAATCTACCTGGGCAAGGTTGAGCGCATCGTCGATTTCGGCGCATTCGTGAACATCCTGCCTGGCAAGGATGGCCTGGTACACATCTCCATGTTGAGCGACGCTCGCGTAGAGAAAGTGACCGACATCCTGAAAGAAGGTGAAGAGGTCGAAGTACTGGTATTGGACGTGGACAACCGCGGTCGTATCAAGCTGTCGATCAAAGACGTCGCCGCAGCGAAAGCGTCGGGCGTCTGATTGATTTAAGCAGTACTTGAAAAAAGGACTCTTCGGAGTCCTTTTTTTATGAGTGCAATTAGGGGCTTATGTTTGCACCGCGCGAAATGCCTGATGTGAACATGCATCTTGCAAGCCCGGGAAGCGGCGAACGGGCAATCTGCACGACTCCGTTAAATGGCCAAAAACACAAGCTGCTGATTTTAAAGGGTTTTTTTGCGTTCTCATATTTGGCACACCGATTGCGATATAACTGATAACCCTGCAGCCACACAGCTGGCGCAGATTTTGAGAAAAACAGGAGTTATCGTATGAAGAAGTTCGCTATCGCTGCTGCTACCGCTACTGCCCTGACTCTGACCATGGCTAACGCTGCATTCGCTCAGACTTCGGCCCAAGCGCCAATGGTTCTGGCAGCTAACACCACCACTCAAGAAGTCAAAGAAGATACCTCTGACACCTGGATCACCACCAAAGTCAAAGCTGACCTGCTGACTGAAAAAGGCATCCCGGGTTCGGACATCAAGGTTGAAACCAACAAAGGCGTGGTTTCCCTGTCTTCGACCGTAGCTGTAACTGATGCTCAGAAGAAAATCGCTGTAGCAATCACCAAGAAAATCAAAGGCGTCAAAGACGTATCGGCTGCTGGCCTGAAAGCCGAGTAATCGAACACTGCACATGAACACCCCCAGTC
This sequence comes from Pseudomonas sp. CFBP2511, assembly GCF_030209255.1. Classification (NCBI taxonomy): domain Bacteria; kingdom Pseudomonadati; phylum Pseudomonadota; class Gammaproteobacteria; order Pseudomonadales; family Pseudomonadaceae; genus Pseudomonas; species Pseudomonas sp. CFBP2511. The sequence continues at coordinate 326,602 of NZ_JARVSI010000024.1, forward strand.
ATTGATTGATGGAAGGTTCATGCGAGGCTACAAGGATGTAGCCATTACAGGCCCCGGCTGAAGAGTCGGGGCCTGTTCTATTGTGGGCGGGAAATATGCACAAGGCGCTGAACGCAACAAGGCGATCAGTTGCGACGTTTGCTTTCAATCCTCACCAGGCGACCGCCTTCAAAGCGCAGGTACTGATACATGCCGTTATCAGGGCCGTAGACCCACTCTTCTATCCTGACCGCCTCTGACCTGCGATAAGTGCTGTTGAAGGTCTCTTGAGTGCCAAGAACCTCCTGACTCACGGGCTCGCCACACTTCTGCTGAACTTCGAATGCCCGGTCACCGGTGCTTACCAGCTGGCTGCCGCACCGCAAGGTTGAGGTGGCGTAGGAAAAGGTAGCGGTTGACCCCGCCAAAGCGGCGAGGGTCAGGGTAATCAGCATCTTGATTCGGGTGCGTGCCAAGGGTTTATTCACTGTCGAGGTGGAGAGGGCTGACGACTTTACCATCCGGTTGAGCCTGACCCAGCCGGGCGTCGACAAAATACACGCGCGCATCTTCCAGCTTGCCGGTGTCCACCAGATAATCCTTGATGCTACTGGCCCTGCTCTGGCCCAGCTCACGCAGCAACAGCTCGTTACCGCTCCAGAATTTGAGTACGGCGGCACGCATCTGGCCTGCGCGTTGTTCCTTGCCCAGGTTTGCCCATTCAGCAGGCGGTTGCTGTTTCAGGCGAGTTCGGTAAATGCCTTCAAGCATCGGCGCTTTCTCATCGTCCGGGACCTGAATCAGCCCAGCCCTGGCCGGGACCTTGTCACCGCGTCTCTGAAGAATCTTGTAATACGTATACTGGTATTCCCGCTCCAGCCTCTGCTGGGCAATCAACGGGCCGTCACTGCTGGCGGCACTGGTGCCTTCAATCTCAAGCTTGAGGTCCGGGCGCTCCTTGAGTGCGGCTGAGAGCTTGTCCAGCGCCTTTTTTGCCTCGACCGACAAGTCACTGGCGCCTGGCGCGAAACTCACGCTGCCGAGGTCCTCGGAGCTGCCGCCTGCCACCAGCCCGCCAAGCATCTTGAACGGCGCTTGCGCGGCGCGCAGCACCAGGTTACGCAGCGTCTGCCAGACAATAGGCATCACGCTGAACTGAGGGTTGTTGAGGTCGCCTTCGATAGGCAGCTCCAGGGAAATGCGCCCCTTGGTGTCCTTGAGCAGCGCAACCGCCAGGCGAATAGGCAGGTCCAGCGCATCCGGGCTGTCGACCCGTTCGCCCAGTTGCAACTGTTCGATCAGCACTTTGTTCTGTGCCTTGAGCTGGCCCTTGGTGATCAGGTAGTGCAAATCGAGGTTGAGCCTGCCTTTGCGAATCCGGAAGCCGGCGAATTTACCCGAGTAAGGCGTAAGGTTGGTCAGCTCGACGCGCTTGAAGCTGGTGGTGATGTCGAGGCTGGCCATCGGGTCGAAAGGGTTGAGGCTGCCTTTGATGGTCACCGGTGCATAACGGTCTACCTTACCTTCGATATCGACCGGGGCCGGAGTGGCTTTGCGGTTGTTGATCGTGCCGATGCGACCATTGAGTTGCTGCACCGCGGTCGCAAAGTTGGGTGTCAGGGTCATGTCGGCAAAGTTTGCCGAGCCGTCCTTGATGTTCACTTCACCGACATAGATCGCCAGCGGGTTCTCTGTTTTAGCCTTGGGCTGGGTCTTGGCTGTTTTTGGCTGCGAGGCCGCCTTGTCATCGGGCTGCGGAATCAGCAGGTCGTCAACGTTGGTGGTGCGGTCTTCGTTGATCATGAAGCGCGCGTACGGCTGGCTCATGTTGACTTTGGCAATCGACAGGCCTGTGCCGTGCTGGTAGTCCAGGCCTTCGAGCTCCAGTTGTTGCCACTTGAGAAAATCGCGCTGTTTGAGCGTGTCGAGCGTGTGTAGCTGATTAACCTGGGCTTTGCCCGTGACGCTGAACGCCAGCGGCTCGGTGCTTTTCAGGTTGACCGCCAGATCGCTGCCCAGCATGCCGCTGCGCAGTTCAAGAAGAATGAACGGGCTGATGTAAGCCTGCGCGACGCGTAAATCGATGTCGCGGGTGGTCACGTTCAATCGTGCGCTCACCGGGTTCAGGTTCACGTCGCCGGTTGCAGTGAGATTGCCCTGTTTGCCCAGACCGGTGTCTAGCTTGAGGGTGAAGGGGGATTTGTTCAGGCTGTCGAAGTTTTGCATGTCCAGATTCAGCGGGCCGACATCCAGCGCAACAGGTTCTTTGGGCACGCGATCGGTCAGGTGAACCGTGTAGTTGCGCAGTTGCACATCGCGTAACAGCACTTGCCACGGCTTGCCTGGCTGAGCGCTGGCTTGCGCAGATGCCTGGGGGGCAGGCGCCGGTTCAGCGGCCTTTTCGTCCACTGCCGGTTTTTTCGGCGCGGCAGGCTTGCCCGGCGGGTTGGCGAACAGTTTTTGCCAGTCCAGTTGGCCATCGGCTTCGCGCGCTGCCCAGGTTTCGAGCTTCTGGCTGCGAATCTTGCCGACACTGACCAGTTGCCGGGCCAGATCAACCGATGTTTCGCTGACATCCAGGCGTTGCAGGCGCACCAGTGGGCGACCGTCGGGGGTGTTCAGCGCGAAGGGCGCCACACTGGCCGACAGGTTGGTCAGCTTGAGTTCGGTTTCTTTGGAGAGGTCGAGCTTGTAAGCGGTGCTGAAATTCAGCACGCCATTTTCAAGCGCCAGCGGCAGGGCGTCACGTACATAAGGCCACCACAGCTTCATCTTGCCGTCCGTGACCTTCAACGTGCCCTCGGAGGTGATCGGCACCAGACTGATGCGGCCCACCCAGTCGATCTGCCCGCCATCGGGGCCTGCCGCGACCAGCGTCATGTCGGCATTGTCTTCGGGCAGAGTGCTGAGGTTCTTGAGTTCGAAATTCAGCGCGTCGTAGAGGAATTCGATCGGCTCGCTGGGGCGCACATCCTGAAAGTGCACGTAGCCGTCAGCCAGCTTGATCTCGCCGATACGCAGCGGGAACGGCTTGCTCGGCGGTTGGTCTTTCGCAGGTTCGCTGGCAGGCAGCTTGAACAACTGCGCCAGATTGAGCTTGCCTTGCTTGTCGAACAACAGTTCGGCTTTGGGTTTGATCAGTTCGACGCGTTGCAGGTGCAGCGCTTTGGTCCAGAGGCTGTCGATCTGCAGGTTGGCGTAGAGCTTTTCAAACGCCACCTGTTCTTTGCCCGGCGTGCCGATGTTCAGGCCCCAGAGGGTCAGTTCCAGCGTGTAGGGATTGAATTCCAGGCGTTCGAGCCTGGCGGGCACGGTCGAATAATTGGCCAGTTGCTGATTCGCTATACGCAGGGCGACACCGGGGAGGATGAAAAACCCCAGCAAGCTGTAGAGCACGATCACAGCCAGCAGTGAGCCAAGTGTGCGTTTCAATCCTTTGGACATGGGCGGCGGCGTCTCTCTCTTTTGGAAGCCCTTGGAGTATGGCATGCCTGTTCGGTTCCCAAGGTACTGCTGTCGTGGCTTGTAGGAACTTTCCGGTATTGCTTTTCCAATTTTAAGTGACGAATCAGAGTTGCAGGATCAGCGTCTTCAACGGTGGCTGATTGTCATGAGACGGAAAGTCCCCGGCAGGCAGCATCTCTTGCCAGTCACGGACCGGGCGACCGGTTTTGGTGGCGCAGCGCAGCACTTGCTCGCGCCAGTCTTGCATGCTGACCTTTGCCAGATTGTTGCAGCAGATCAGCACGCCGCCATCTGCCGTCGCCAACAGGGCCGGTTTGAGCAGGCTTTGATAGTCGCGCAACAGGTCAACGGTGCCGAATGCGCTCTTGGCCCAGGCGGGCGGGTCGAGCAGAACCAGGTCATAGTGGCGCGGCTGCAGTTTCACATAGCTGGGCAATTGCTGGCTGCGCCGCGCGGCGACAGGCAACCCGGCCAGTTGACGGATCGCCGGGAAGTAATCGGACTGAATGAATTGCATGGTCGGCAGCTGTGGGTTGAGCGCGCCGTTTTCGCGGCCCACGGCCAGATTGCCTTCGGCGAAGTCCAGATTGCACACCTCGCTGGCGCCGCCGGCTGCAGCGCTGAGGCCGACACCGCAGGTGTAGGCGAACAGGTTCAGCACGCTTTTGCCGGCGCTGTGCTGCTTGACCCAGCCGCGCGTGTTGCGCAGGTCGAGAAACAACAGCGGGTCCTGACCGGCGTGCCGCCCCCGAACCCGGTAATTGAGCCCCCATTCATGCCCGACATGATCGGCCAGGGCCGCTTCTTCGGCCTTGTAGACGGTGTCCTCACGGTCCACCCGCGAATTGCCCTGCGAGCGATCGTTGTAGACCAGCAGTGTTTCCACGCCCAAGTAGGTATTGATCTGCGCATGCACGGCGAGCAAAGCCTCGCGATCCAGGCTGGCGTGAAAGCTCTGTACCAGCAATTGCGGACCGTAGCGGTCGATGGTCAGGCCGCTGGCGCCTTCCTGGCTGCCATGAAACAGGCGATAGCAGTCCGTGCCTTGCGTGTGCAGTTCGGCAAGCAACGGTCGACGATTATCGAGGGCGACGCTGAGCGCCTGATTCAGGGAAGACATGCCAAGCGCCTCGGACTGTAATAAAGCGCGGGAGTTTACCAGTTACCTGCCATTGATGGCTTGAGCCGTCGAGAATTGGCGCCTCTGTCACACAGCGCCAACATTGCCCTGCTACGTTGCTTTTTTGCCTGTTAGCGAGGGGATAACCGTGAGCCAGTTCGATCTCAAGCGTCGCCGTGTCATCCAGGCCGTTGGCGCCGTAGGTGCCGGTCTGCTGTTACCGGGTGTTGCACCAGCGGTGATCGCCTCGGTGCAGGATCGTCCGAAGATGGCCGACGGCGTGCAATCCGGCGATGTATTCGGTGACAAGGCGATAGTCTGGAGCCGCAGCGACCGGCCTTCGCGAATGGTGGTCGAGTGGGACACCCGCAGCATGTTCACCCAGCCACGCCGTGTGGTGTCGGCGCTGGCCGATCAGCGCACTGACTTCACGGCGCGTGTCGAATTAAGCGGGTTGCCGGTGGATCAGGCGATTTTCTACCGTGTCTCGTTTGAAGATGCCCAGACCGGTGTCGCCAGCGAACCCTGGTTCGGGCATTTGCGCAGCACGCCACAGCAGCGCCGCGATATTCGTTTTGTCTGGAGTGGCGATACGGTCGGGCAGGGCTTTGGCATCAACCCGGACATCGGCGGCATGCGCATCTATGAAGCCATGCGCCTGCGCTTGCCGGACTTTTTTATCCACAGCGGCGACACTATTTATGCCGACGGCCCGGTACCAGCGCAGATTACGGCCGAGGGCGGGCGCATCTGGCGCAATATCACCACCGAGGCGAAAAGCAAGGTCGCGGAAACCCTCGACGAATACCGTGGTAATTACCGCTACAACCTGATGGATGAAAACCTGCGCCGCTTCAACGCCGAAGTGCCGCAGATCTGGCAGTGGGACGACCACGAAGTCACCAACAACTGGTCGCCCAGCAAGCAGCTGGATGATCGCTACAAGGTCAAGGACATCCAGCTGTTGTCCTCGCGTGCCCGTCAGGCTTATCTGGAGTACGCGCCGCTGCGCCTGCAAGAGGCGGACAAGGGCGGGCGCATCTATCGCAAGATTCCCTACGGGCCGATGCTCGACGTGTTTGTCCTCGACATGCGCAGTTACCGCGACGGCAATGACGCCAATCTGGCCGACAAGCCTGGTCCGACGACTGCTTTTATGGGGCGCGAGCAGCTTGACTGGCTCAAACGTGAACTTGATGCGTCCACTGCGCAGTGGAAAGTGATTGCCGCTGACATGCCCATCGGCCTGGGTGTGCCGGATGGCGAAGTGAGCCCGGGCGTGCCGCGCTGGGAAGCGATTGCCAACGGTAACGACGGCCCTGCGCTGGGCCGCGAGCTGGAAATTGCCGAGCTGCTGGCGTATCTGCGTGCGCAGAAGGTTCGCGACTGTGTGTGGCTGACGGCCGATGTGCACTATTGCGCCGCGCATCACTATCAGCCGGACCTGGCGGTGTTCCAGGATTTCGATCCGTTCTGGGAGTTCGTCGCCGGGCCCTTGAATGCGGGCAGCTTCGGCCCTAACGTGCTGGACAAGACCTTCGGACCTGAGCTGGTGTTCCAGAAGGCGCCTCCCGCGCAGAACACCTCGCCTTTTGCGGGTTATCAATTCTTTGGTGAGGTGAATATCGACGGGCAGACGGGCGAAATGTCTGTCGCCCTGCGCGATCTGGATGGTGTGTCGGTGTTCGAGCGCAAATTGCAGCCGGCAGCGCAAGTCAGCCGCATCGTCTGACAGGCAATGAGGCCAATGGCGTAGGGCTTTCGGAAATTCCTTGCAACATGCCTGTCACGGGTGGCCTATCATGAGCGACCTAACGACGGGACCGGGTGTGTTGCATGCTGGCTATTTTTCTCGAAACCCTGAACATCACCGCCCCGGTGTTTGCCATGCTGTTTCTGGGCGTGTTGCTGCGGCGTATCGGCGCAATCAACGACGGGTTCATTGTCGCCGCTTCGGGGCTGGTGTTTAACGTCACCATGCCTGCGCTGTTGTTTCTCGGCATCATCCATGCCGATCTGCGCACCGCGCTCAAACCCAGCCTGCTTATTTTCTTCAGTGCGGCGACTCTGTTGAGTTTCGCTTTTGCCTGGGGCTGGGCGATCTGGCGTTGCCCGTATGAAGAGCGCGGCATCTACGTTCAGGGCGCGTTCCGCGGCAACAACGGTGTGATCGGCCTGGCGCTGGCGGCGAGCATGTATGGGCCGGTAGGGATTTCCCTGGGGGCCATTCTCGCGGCGCTGGTCATCGTCTTCTATAACACGCTGTCGACGGTGGTGCTGGCGGTCTACAGCCCGGTGATCAAGTCCGATCCGTGGAGCATTTTCAAGAGTGTGCTGGTAAACCCGTTGATCATCAGCGTGATCATCGCCTCGCCCTTTGCCTACTTTGGCATCGGTCTGCCCAAATGGCTGGAGACTTCCGGCAGCTTGCTGGCACAGATGACGCTGCCGCTGGCGTTGATCTGCATCGGCGGCACGCTGTCGCTGGCGTCGTTGCGCAAGAGCGGCAAGCTCGCCGTCAGTGCCAGCGTCATGAAGATGATCACCTTGCCGCTAATCTGCACGCTGGCCGCATGGCTGTTGGGCTTTCGCGGTCCCGAGCTGGGCATTCTGTTTCTTTATTTCGGCAGCCCGACCGCCGCCGCCAGCTACATCATGGCGCGCACCGCCAACGGTAATTACGAACTGGCCGCAGCAATCATCGTCATCACCACCCTGGCCGCAGCGGTCACCACCAACGTGGGGATTTTCATTCTGCAATGGGGCGGCTGGATCAATCCGGCTTGACGTAGCTGTCGATCACTTCCTGCGCAGCCCGAAACGCATCGATAGCCGCTGGCACACCGGCGTATACCGCGCAGTGCAGCAGTGCTTCACGAATCTCTTCGACGGTGCAGCCGTTGTTCAGCGCGCCACGCACATGGCCCTTCAGTTCTTGCGGGCATTTAAGCGCGGTGAGGGCGGCCAGGGTGATCAGGCTGCGGGTTTTCAGCGGCAGACCATCACGGCTCCAGACGCTGCCCCAGGCGTGCTCGTTGACGAAGTCCTGCAGTGGCTGGCTGAACTCGGTGGCATTGCCCAGTGCGCGGTCAACGAAGACATCGCCCATCACCTGACGACGAATCTGTTCGCCGTTGCTGATTGTCTTGTCTGTCATGGCTTTCCCCTTGAGCGAATGTGGATTGAGATCAGTGCTGGCGTCGCCAGGCGCGAACAGTGCCCCAGGCGACGATAATTCCCAGCACAGGCAAAGCGAAAGTCAGCATCAAGCCTTCGAGCCTTTCGGCCAGCGCCATGCCGGTGCTGATCGCCAGGATATGCAGCCCGTAGGTCAGGTACAACGCCAGCAACAGCAAGCCTTCGATACGGTCCATCCGGTAGCCGGAATAGAACAGCGGCACGCACAGCAGCGAAACGCCCAGCATGATCGGCAGATCGAAAACCAGCGCGTTCGGCGAGATGGTCAGCGGCGTGGGCGCGACCAGCGCGGTGAGCCCCAGCACGCCCAGCAGGTTGAACAGGTTGCTGCCGATCACATTGCCCACCGCGATATCGCGCTCGCCGCGCAGTGCTGCGATCAAGGAAGTCATCAGCGCGGGCAGTGAAGTGCCGATGGCAATGACGGTCAGGCCGATAATACGCTCGGAAAGCCCCAGGTGGATGGCGATAACCACCGAGGCATCGACCAGCAAGTGCCCGCCCGCGATGAGCATCAGCAGGCCTGCAGCCAGCATGGCCATGCGCGTGAAGGTGCGCGGTTTTCCGCTTGTAGCGGCACGCCCGTGACGTGGGCTTTGGCCTCCTTGGCGGATGATGATGACCAGACAGACCAGCAGTGCGACCAGAAGCAGCGCACCGTCAAATTTGCTGAACTCGCCGCTCCACGACAGGCCGATGGCCAGCAGGCAGGCGCCGATCATCAGCGGGATGTCGATGTGCAATACCTGACGCGCGACGCGCAACGGAATGATCAGCGAACACAGCCCGAGGATGACCAGCACATTGAAGATGTTGCCGCCGATGACGCTGCCCACGGCAATGTCGGTGTTGTCGGAAAACGCGGCTTGCAGGCTGACGGCCATTTGAGGCGCGCTGGTGCCCATCGCCACGACAGTCAGGCCGATGATCAGTGGCCGAACCTTGAAAATCGCCGCCAGGTGTACGGCAGCGCGCACCGACAGTTCGGCCCCGATCAGCAGCAACAGCAAACCACTGAGCATCTGAATCAGCGCGGGGGCGGGCAGGGCCGATAGCTGGAGAATAGGGGGTTGTCCTTGATCGAGGGCTTAGTCGAGGGCTTGAACGCGAACTGGCGCGGTGCCGCTGCGCAGCATACCCAGTTGTTCGGCTGCTTCGCGAGAGACATCGATCAGACGACCCCGTGTGTGCGGGCCACGATCATTGACACGCACGATCACTGATTTGTCGTTGTTCAGGTTGGTGACTTTGACGCGCGTGCCGAATGGCAACTGCCGGTGGGCAGCGGTCAGAGCGTTCTGATTGAACGGTTCGCCGCTGGCGGTGCGATTGCCATGATGGCGGGCACCGTAGTAAGCGGCAGTACCGGTTTCGTCATAACCTTGTGGGTCAATGACGTGATTGGCGCAGCCAGCCAGCAAGGTCAGCAGGCTGCTGGCAAGAAGAAGTCGACGCATGGGTGGGGTCCTGAGTGCAAATCGGGCTCATCGATACTTGACTATCGTGCCAATGCTCCGCGTTGGCACGATAATCAGCGACAGTCAGCTTGGGACGATTAACCCTGCAGTTTGGCCTTCAGCAGTTCGTTGACCTGCTGTGGGTTGGCCTTGCCTTTGGAGGCTTTCATGGCCTGGCCGACGAAGAAACCGAACATCTTGCCGCGCTTGGCTTCATCAGCTGCACGGTACTGTTCGACCTGTTCTGCGTTGGCAGCCAGTACTTCGTCGAGCATCGATTCGATGGCACCGCTGTCGGTCACCTGTTTCAGGCCGCGCTTCTCGATCACTTCATCGGCGCTGCCTTCACCATTGGCCATCGCTTCAAAAACCATTTTGGCGATCTTGCCCGAAATGGTGTTATCAGTGATGCGCTTGAGCATACCGCCCAGTTGCTCGGCGCTGACCGGCGACTGGTCGATTTCGACCCCCTGTTTGTTCAACAGGCTGCCCAGTTCGACCATGACCCAGTTGGCGGCCAGCTTGGCGTCGCCGCTGATGCTGACCACTTTTTCAAAGTAGTCGGCCTGCTCGCGGCTGGATGCCAGCACGCTGGCGTCGTACGTCGACAGGCCAAACTGGCTCTGGAAGCGTTCGCGTTTCTGCGGTGGCAGTTCCGGCAGTGTGGCGCGGGTTTCTTCGATGAACGAGTCTTCGATGATCACCGGCAACAGGTCTGGGTCAGGGAAGTAACGGTAGTCGTTGGCTTCTTCCTTGCTGCGCATGGCGCGGGTTTCGTTGGTGTTCGGGTCGTACAGACGTGTCTGCTGGATAACCTTGCCGCCGTCTTCGATCAGGTCGATCTGGCGCTGAATCTCGCTGTTGATCGCTTTTTCGATGAAGCGAAACGAGTTGACGTTCTTGATCTCGCAGCGAGTACCGAACTCGACCTGGCCCTTGGGGCGGATCGACACGTTGCAGTCGCAACGCAGCGAGCCCTCGGCCATGTTGCCGTCGCAGATACCCAGGTAGCGAACGATCGCGTGGATGGCCTTGACGTAGGCCACGGCTTCTTTTGCGCTGCGCATGTCCGGCTCGGAAACGATCTCCAGCAGCGGCGTGCCGGCACGGTTCAGGTCGATCCCGGTCATGCCCTGGAAGTCTTCATGCAGGCTTTTGCCAGCGTCTTCTTCAAGGTGCGCGCGAGTGATGCCGACGCGTTTGACCGTGCCGTCCTCCAGGGGAATGTCCAGGTGGCCCTTGCCGACAATCGGCAGCTCCATCTGGCTGATCTGATAGCCCTTGGGCAGGTCCGGGTAAAAATAGTTTTTGCGGGCGAACACGTTGTGCTGACCGATTTCGGCATCTACCGCCAGGCCGAACTTGACGGCCATGCGCACGGCTTCCTTGTTCAGCACTGGCAGCACGCCCGGCATGCCCAGATCGACAAGGCTGGCCTGGGTGTTAGGCTCGGAGCCGAACGTGGTGGCGCTGCCGGAAAAAATCTTTGATTGGGTCGAAAGCTGAGTGTGAATCTCAAGCCCGATGACGACTTCCCATTGCATGTGTTTCTCCTCAGAAGCCTTCAGGTGCGCGAGTGTGCCAGTCAGTGACTTGCTGATACTGATGCGCCACATTCAAGAGACGGCCTTCCTGGAAATACGGGGCGAGCAATTGCACGCCGACCGGCAGACCATCGACAAAGCCCGCTGGCATGGACAAGCCGGGCAGGCCCGCCAGGTTGGCGGTGATGGTGTAGAAGTCTTCCAGGTATTGGGCAATCGGGTCGTGGGTCTTGGCGCCGATTTTCCAGGCCGGGTTGGGCGTGGTCGGGCCGAGGATCACGTCGACTTCGGCAAATGCACTCATGAAATCGTTCTTGATCAGGCGGCGGATTTTCTGCGCCTGCAAGTAATAGGCGTCGTAGTAACCAGCCGACAGCGCGTAGGCGCCGACCATGATGCGTCGCTGCACTTCCGGGCCAAAGCCCTCGGCGCGCGAGCGCTTGTACAGGTCGGTCAGGTCCTTCGGGTCTTCACAGCGGTAGCCGAAGCGCACGCCGTCGAAACGCGACAGGTTGGACGATGCTTCTGCCGGAGCGATGACGTAGTAGGCAGGAATAGCGTGTTGCAGGTTCGGCAGGCTGACTTGCTTGACGATTGCGCCGAGCTTTTCCAGCTCCTTGACGCTCTCATGCACCAACTGCGCGATGCGCGGGTCGAGGCCTGCACTGAAATATTCTTTCGGCACGCCGATACGCAGGCCCTTGAGCGAGGTATTGAGGCTGGCGGAGTAGTCCGGGACCGGCTCGTCGATGCTGGTGGAGTCCTGCGGGTCGAAACCGGCCATGCCTTGCAGCAGCAGTGCGCAGTCTTCGGCGGTGCGAGCCATCGGGCCTGCCTGATCAAGGCTGGACGCATAAGCAATCATGCCCCAGCGCGACACACGACCGTAGGTCGGCTTGAGGCCGGTGAGGTTGGTCAGCGCCGCTGGCTGGCGAATCGAGCCGCCGGTGTCGGTGCCGGTCGCCGCAGGCAGCAGGCGTGCAGCAACTGCTGCAGCCGAACCGCCAGAGGAGCCGCCAGGCACGCATTCCAGGTTCCACGGGTTTTTCACCGCGCCGTAATGGCTGGACTCATTGGCCGAACCCATGGCGAATTCGTCCATGTTGGTCTTGCCCAGCGTTACCGTGCCGGCCGAAGCCAGTTTCGACACAACCGTGGCGTCGTACGGCGCCTTGAAGTTGTCGAGCATCCGGGAGCCGCAACTGGTGCGAATGCCCTGGGTGCAGAACAGGTCCTTGTGCGCCAGGGGGGCACCGAGCAGCGGCCCGTTTTCACCGGCCGCACGGCGGGCGTCTGCCGCCTGGGCCTGGGTGATGGCCAGGTCTTCGGTGAGGCTGATGAAGCTATTGAGCTGCGGGTCAAGCTGCGCGATACGCGACAGCAGAACGCGGGTCAGCTCTTCGGAAGAAAACTTTTTTTCGGCGAGTCCGCGAGCGATCTCGGCCAGAGTCATTTGGTGCATGCAGGCGCTTTCCCTTACTCGATGACTTTCGGAACCAGATAAAGTCCGTCTTGGACCGCTGGTGCGATGGCTTGGTAAGTGTCGCGTCGATTTCGCTCGGTTACCGCATCTTCGCGCAGGCGCTGGGTCGCTTCCAGCGGATGAGCCAGTGGTTCGATGCCGGTGGTGTCGACGGCCTGCATCTGATCGACCAGCCCGAGGATGCTGTTAAGGGCTTCGGTAGTACGCGGAATATCGGCGTCATTAAGGCCAAGTCGGGCCAGATGAGCGATCTTTTCCACGTCGGAGCGTTCAAGCGCCATGGGGTATCTCCAGTGGAATGCTGACGGATTTGCTTTGTTGCCAATTGCGGAACACTATCGCGTTATTACTGTCTCAAGCCGCTAACGTCGAGGGTCGTGTTCGGAAAACCGCCAATTTAGCATATTGGCTCCTTGCCCAAAATCCCTGTCGTTGTTAGAGTTTGCCGCACTTTTTTTACCACGCGTTCCCTAGGGTCCCTTATCCCATGTTCAAGAAACTGCGTGGCATGTTTTCCAGTGATCTATCCATCGACCTGGGCACTGCCAACACCCTTATTTACGTGCGTGAGCGCGGTATCGTCCTGAATGAACCCTCTGTCGTTGCCATTCGTACTCACGGCAATCAGAAGAGCGTCGTCGCTGTCGGTACCGAAGCCAAGCGTATGCTGGGCCGTACTCCAGGCAACATTGCCGCCATTCGCCCAATGAAAGACGGCGTCATCGCCGATTTCAGCGTCTGCGAAAAAATGTTGCAGTACTTCATCAACAAGGTCCACGAAAATAGCTTTCTGCAGCCAAGCCCTCGTGTGCTGATCTGCGTTCCGTGCAAATCCACTCAGGTCGAGCGTCGGGCCATTCGCGAATCTGCCCTGGGCGCAGGCGCGCGTGAAGTGTTCCTGATCGAAGAGCCTATGGCTGCTGCGATCGGTGCCGGCCTGCCGGTCGAAGAAGCACGTGGCTCGATGGTTGTCGACATCGGCGGCGGCACCACCGAGATCGCGCTGATCTCCCTCAACGGTGTGGTGTATGCCGAATCCGTACGTGTGGGCGGCGACCGTTTCGACGAAGCGATCATCACTTACGTGCGTCGCAACTACGGCAGCCTGATCGGCGAATCCACCGCCGAGCGCATCAAACAGGAAATCGGCACCGCCTACCCGGGCGGTGAAGTACGTGAAGTCGACGTCCGTGGGCGCAACCTGGCTGAAGGTGTCCCGCGCGCCTTCACCCTGAACTCCAATGAAGTGCTCGAAGCACTGCAAGAGTCGCTGGCGACCATCGTTCAGGCGGTCAAGAGCGCTCTGGAGCAATCGCCTCCGGAGCTGGCTTCTGACATCGCCGAGCGTGGCCTGGTACTGACCGGTGGCGGCGCGCTGCTGCGTGACCTCGACAAACTGCTGGCTCAGGAAACAGGTCTGCCGGTGATCGTTGCCGAAGACCCGCTGACCTGTGTGGCGCGTGGCGGTGGCCGTGCGCTGGAAATGATGGATAAGCACACCATGGATCTGCTCTCCAGCGAGTAATTCGCCGGGGTGCCTTTCACGGAGTCTTTTGTATGCAGGTGGCGTATGTGCTACCTGTATGCCTCAGGCTGACGCCGAAACAGGGTGCCTATCCCTCTCATTGTCCAGGCCGGTTACATACCGCATGAATAATTGCCAATCGAAGTTCGATCCAACGATCGCATGCCCCGGAGGAGCGGCCTATTAAACCGCTTTTCGCAAAAGGCCCGTCGCTGGGTGTACGTCTGCTGGTGCTGGCCGTTCTGTCGGTAGCGTTGATGGTGGTCGACGCCCGCTTTACGATCCTCAAGCCCGTGCGCAGCCAGATGTCGATGGTGCTCATGCAGTCTTACTGGGTCGTCGATCTGCCACAACGTTTGTATCAGGGCGTTGCCAGTCAGTTCGGCAGCCGCACAGAACTCATCGCTGAAAACGAAAAACTCAAGACCGAAGCCCTGCTCCTGCAAGGTCGCCTGCAAAAGCTGGCGGCACTGACCGAGCAGAACGTGCGCCTGCGCGAGCTGCTGAACTCTTCGGCGCTGGTCAACGAGAAGGTCGAGGTCGCCGAGCTGATCGGCATGGACCCGAACCCCTTCACCCATCGCATTATCATCAACAAGGGCGAGCGCGATGGCGTGGTGCTCGGGCAGCCGGTGCTCGATGCACGGGGCCTGATGGGCCAGGTCGTCGAATTGATGCCCTACACCTCGCGGGTTCTGCTGCTGACTGACACGACCCACAGCATTCCGGTGCAGGTCAATCGCAACGGCCTGCGTGCCATTGCCAGCGGCACCGGTAACCCGGAACGCCTTGAGCTTCGGCATGTGGCGGACACCGCAGACATCAAGGAAGGCGATCTGCTGGTCAGCTCCGGCCTTGGTCAGCGTTTTCCGGCAGGCTACCCGGTGGCCACGGTCAAGGAGGTCATTCACGACTCCGGTCAGCCTTTCGCGATTGTCCGCGCCGTGCCTACGGCCGCTTTGAATCGTAGTCGCTACCTGTTGCTGGTGTTCTCCGACGGTCGCTCGCCCGAAGAGCGCGCTGCCGATGCCGCGCAGGCTCAGGAGTCGATCGACAAAGGCCTCGAACCCACGGTCATGGCGACCTTGCCGCCGCCAACACCGGCATTTCCGATGTGGCCGCAAGCAACGGTGCCGACGTTCCCCGGCAGTACAACGACGCATAAACCCGCCGCGCAACCCGCGACGCCAGCTCCGGCTGCCACGCCTGCCGCGACTCCGGCAGCAAGGCCCGCCGCCCGACCTGCTGCGTCGCGTCCGCCTGCGTCCACGCCTTCCAACTCCAACGCCCGGGAGCCTATCGATGGTTAGTCATGTTTCCGGGCGCAACGGCTGGGTAGTCTGGCTGACGTTCGCAATCGGTTTGTTGCTGAGTGTTTCGCCGCTGCCGCAGTTCATGGAAATCTTTCGGCCGCTGTGGCTGGCCTTGCTGTTAACCTTCTGGGTACTGGCGCTGCCGCACAAATACGGCATGACCACGGCGTGGATATTGGGGCTGATGGAGGACGTGCTGTACGGCACGCTGCTCGGCCAGAATGCGCTGATCCTCAGCCTGATCACGTTCCTGGTGATGTCCTTGCAGCAGCGTCTGCGCATGTTCCCCATGTGGCAACAGTGCCTGGTGCTGCTGGTGGTGTTCGGTCTGGCGCAGCTTGCGCAGTTGTGGCTCAGTGCCTTGACGGGCAATCGCCAGCCAACCCTTGCGCTGGTGTTGCCTGCGTTGGTCAGTGCGCTGTTGTGGCCTTGGGTCAGTTATGGTCTGCGTGGATTGCGCAAACGTTTGAAAATCAATTAAGCGCAAGGTGAGCGTGACGCTCTGCGGCGTCCATCGCGTTCACCCGCACAGACACGGAGATGTCCTTATGCCCTCGCTTTATCTGGCTTCTGGCTCGCCGCGCCGTCGCGAACTTCTGACTCAGATCGGTGTGCCTTTCACCGTATTGAGCGCTCAGATCGACGAAACCCCCTTCGACCTTGAAACCCCGGCTGCCTATGTCGAGCGTCTCGCGCTTGGCAAGGCCCAGGCCGGGTTGGCCGCGTTGCCGGCCGATCAGCAGGCTTGTGTGCTGGGGGCTGACACGGCGGTGGTGCTCGACGGGCGCATTCTCGGCAAGCCGGTTGATCTGGCCGATGCGCTGGCCATGCTTGCTGCGCTGTCCGGGCGAGAACACCAAGTGCTCACCGCCGTGGCACTGACTGACCGGCAGCGCAGTGAAACCTGTGTCGTGACCAGTCGCGTGCGCTTTCGCCCGATTCAACCCCATGAGGCTCACGCCTACTGGACCAGCGGCGAACCTGCCGACAAGGCCGGAGGCTATGCGATTCAAGGCCTGGCGGCGATTTTCGTCGCGGGTCTGCATGGCAGCTATTCTGCTGTGGTGGGCTTGCCGCTGTGTGAAACCGCAGAACTGCTCAGCCGTTTCGGCATACCCTGCTGGCAATGCCTGGAAGGTGACAAGTCATGAGTGAAGAGATTCTGATCAACATCACCCCGATGGAATCGCGGGTGGCAGTGGTAGAAAACGGTGTACTGCAAGAGGTGCACGTCGAACGCACCCAGCGTCGCGGCATTGTCGGCAACATCTACAAAGGCAAGGTGGTGCGGGTGTTGCCTGGCATGCAGGCGGCGTTCATCGACATCGGTCTGGATCGCGCCGCATTCATTCATGCATCGGAAATTTCCATGCGCGAAGGGCCTGCCGTCGAGAGCATTGCGTCGCTGGTGCATGACGGCCAGAGTCTGGTGGTGCAGGTCACCAAAGACCCGATTGGCAGCAAAGGCGCACGCCTGACCACGCAGCTGTCGATTCCGTCGCGGTATCTGGTGTACATGCCGCGTACTGCCCACGTCGGGATTTCTCTGAAGATCGAAGACGAGGCCGAGCGCGAGCGACTGAAAAAAGTTGTCAGCGATTGTGTCGCCCAGGAAGGCATCAAAGAGGCCGGTGGCTTCATTTTGCGCACCGCTGCGGAAGGCGCCGGTGCCGACGAAATCCTCATGGACATTCGTTATCTGCGCAGGCTCTGGGACCAGATCGGCGATCAGATCAAGACCGTCAGCCCACCCACCGTGATCTACGAAGACCTGGGCCTGGCATTGCGTACCTTGCGTGACCTGGTCAGCCCGCGAATCGAAAAAATCCGCATTGACTCACGGGAGACGTTTCAGAAAACCACACAGTTCGTGGCTGAACTGATGCCTGAAATCGCCGACCGTCTTGAGCATTACCCGGGCGAGCGGCCGATTTTCGATCTGTACGGCGTCGAAGACGAAATCCAGAAAGCCCTGGAGCGCAAGGTGCCGCTCAAGTCCGGCGGTTATCTGGTGATCGATCCGGCTGAGGCGATGAGCACCATCGACGTCAATACCGGTGCGTTTGTCGGGCATCGCAACCTGGAAGAAACCATTTTCAAGACCAACCTGGAGGCGGCGACAGCCATCGCCCGCCAGCTGCGTCTGCGCAATCTGGGCGGCATCATCATTATCGATTTCATCGACATGGAAGACGGTGAACACCAGCGTCAGGTGCTGCGCACGCTGGAAAAACAGCTGGAGCGCGATCACGCCAAGACCAACATCATCGGTATTACCGAGCTGGGTCTGGTGCAAATGACGCGCAAGCGCACCCGCGAAAGTCTCGAGCAGGTGCTGTGCGAGCCCTGCCATTGCTGCGTGGGCCGGGGCAAGCTGAAAACCCCGGAGACCATCTGTTACGAAATCTTCCGGGAAATCCTGCGCGAAGCCAGGGCCTATCAGGCAGTGGGTTATCGCGTTCTGGCCAATCAGCGCGTGGTGGACCGCTTGCTCGACGAAGAGTCGGGCAACGTGGCTGAGCTGGAGAGCTTTATTGGCCGGACCATCCGTTTTCAGGTAGAAACCATGTACTCGCAGGAACAATACGACGTGGTGCTGCTCTGAAGCGGCTGAGCGTATGAAATGTTATGAAAAGCGCCCAACGGGTTTCTGGCAGGTATGCCGTTTTATCGAGAATGATGTGTGGCAAACGAGCAAAGCCTGTACCTGAGCGCAGCTGCACACTTGAGCCGGAATAGATTCGCCGATTCCGGTCTCTGCATCCCGCTGCGCAGGGCATCCTGAGATGGGGCGTCTTTCGCGTGCCGTTGCAACCCTGACGCGCTGGAGCCTGAGCCTCTGCGCGCTGATTCTGGTGCTCGCGGCGCTGTACGTCAGCCTCGGCCGTCAACTGGCGCCGCTGGTTGCCGAATACCGCGTCGATGTAGAAACCCGAGCCAGCAGCGCATTGGGCATACCGCTGAGCATTGGCAGCCTGGAAGGCAGCTGGAGCCGCTTTGCCCCGGTATTGCTGGCCCACGACGTCATGGTCGGTGAGGGCGCCAATGCCCTGCGTCTGGATCGTGTGCGGGTTGTTCCTGATCTCTGGGCAAGCCTGTTGGCGCGTCAAGTGCGCATCGCGCACCTTGAAGTAGACGGTCTGCAGTTCACGATCAAGCAGGATCAAGAAGGCGGCTGGGCCGTGCAGGGCTTGCCGCTGCGTAACGACACCCCGTTAGACCCTGGGCAATTGCTCAATCAGATGCAAATGGTGTCGCACCTGTCGCTGCTCGACAGCCAGGTGACGGTGCAACCGCTCGACGCCGCGCCACTGACCCTGACCTACGTCAACCTTAGCCTGACCACCGGCAGCTATCACCAGCGTCTGGACGCACGCCTGACCCTGCCGGATGGCCAGCCGTTTGCGCTGAATGTGCGCTCGCGTATCCAGGCCAGTCAGTGGAAAGACGGCGAAGCGGATTTCTACGCCAGCCTGCCGCAAAGCGACTGGGCCAAATGGCTGCCGAAAAGCGCCACGCGTGAATGGACGCTGTCCAGGCTGCAAGCCGGTGGCGACTTGTGGATGAGCTGGGGCAAGGGCACCGTGCAAAGCGCAACTGCACGCCTGAATGCCCCGCAGATCAAAGGCGTCTACGCCGATCGCAAGCCGTCTACAATCGATAATCTGGCGCTCAACGCCTGGTTCGCGCGCACGGCGACAGGCTTCGACCTGAACCTTGATTCACTGGCGATGAACCTGGGCAGCGACCGCTGGGAAAGCCGCCTGCAACTGACCCAGACCGCTGCAACGCCTGATAGCGAAGAGCTTTGGCATGTGCAGGCTGACCGCCTGGACCTGACACCGCTCACGCCACTGATCGACTCCCTCGCGCCACTGCCTGAGAAGGCAATGGCGGTGGTCGACGGGCTCAAGGTGACGGGCGGGCTTCGCAACGTATTGCTCGATTACCGCCCGCAGGCCACCGGCGACAAGCGCTTGGGTTTTGCTGCCAATCTGGACAAGGTCGGTTTCAATGCCTATCGCGGCGCACCGGCGGCCGGAAATGTCAGCGGCGCGATCAGCGGCGATCTGGGGCAGGGCGAGCTGAGGCTCGCTACTGACGATTTCATGCTGCACCTGGACCCGATCTTCGCCAAGCCGTGGCGCTATCAGAAAGCCAATGCCCGCCTGACCTGGAAGCTGGATGATCAAGCGTTCACCCTGATCGCGCCGTATATCAAGGTGCTTGGCGATGAAGGCAAGATCGCGGCAGACTTCCTGATCAGAATTCACCTCAGCCACGATCAGGAAGACTACATGGACCTGCGGGTTGGCATGGTCGATGGCGATGGTCGCTACACCAGCAAATACCTGCCTGCCGCGCTCAGCCCGGAACTCGATCACTGGCTGCGCACTGCCGTGGTGAGTGGCGCGGTAAAGCAAGGCTTTTTCCAGTACCAGGGTTCGTTGAACAAGAATTCGCCCGACACTGCGCATGTCATCAGTCTGTTTTTCGATGTCAGCAATGCAACGCTGGCGTTCCAGCCGGGCTGGCCTTCGCTGACCGGCGTGGACGGCAAGGTGTACGTTGAAAACAGCGGCGTGCGGGTCAAGGCAAGCAAGGGGCAGCTGTTCGACACCAAAGTCAGCAATGTGCTGGTCAACATTCCCCACGTGCCGTCGGGTCAGGACAGCCACCTGCTGGTGGACGGTAACTTTTCCGGAAGCCTGGTCGATGGGCTGAAGATTCTTCAGCAAGCGCCCATCGGCACGGGCAGCACGTTTGCCGGCTGGCAGGGCGAAGGCCCGCTGGACGGCAAGCTCAAGCTGGATATTCCGCTGGCAAAGGGCGTCGAGCCAAAGGTCGTGGTGGATTTCAGCACCGACAATGCGCGTCTGAAGCTGGCAGATCCGGTGCTGGAACTGACCCGGCTCAAGGGTGACTTCCGTTTTGACAGCAACAGTGGGTTAAGCGGCAAAGGCATCAAGGCACAAGCGTTCGATCGTCCGGTGACGGCTGAAATTGCGGCCGAGGGCAAGCCGGGTGCCAATGTCACGCGCATCACGGCAAACGGGCAAATCACCGTTAAGAAACTGACGGACTGGCTGAGCGTCACCCAGCCGGTACCAGCGTCGGGTGACTTGCCTTATCAACTGCAACTGATTCTGGACAGCAAAGACAGCCCGTTGCTGATCAACTCCACGCTCAAGGGTGTGGCAATCGATCTGCCCGCGCCGTTTGGCAAAGCCGCCGATCAGGAGCGCCCGAGCGAATTTCGCATGACCCTTCAAGGGCCAGAGCGCAGGCTGGGTGTGGCTTACGACAACCTGGCGAACTTCGCTTTCGCAGCGCCGGGTGGCAAGTTTGCCGACGGTCGCGGCGAACTGTATCTGGGGCGCGGCGGGGCCGTCGTGCCAGACGCCAAGGGCTTGCGGATCCGCGGTGAGTTGTCCGAACTGGACATCGCCCCGTGGCAGGCGCTGGCAGGGCGATACTCCAGCAATGATCCGGGTGACAGTGCAAAACAGCTGCTCAACAGCGTGGACCTGCAGATTGGCAAGCTGACCGCGATGGGCACAACGCTCAATGAGGTGCGTGTTCAATTGCAGCGTAGCGCTGCGGCTTGGGCCTTGTCGCTGGACAGTGCGCTGGCCAAGGGCACGGCAACGCTGCCAGACGCCAAAGCTGCGCCAATCGGTATCAACATGGCGTATGTGCGACTGCCTGCGCCCGATCCGAATGCCGCCGTAGTCGAAAACGCGCCTGACCCGCTGGCTGACGTTGATCCGCGCAAGATCCCGGCGCTGGATATCAAGATCTCGCAACTGTTTCAGGGCGACCAGTTATTGGGTGCCTGGGCGTTGAAGATTCGTCCGACGCCCACCGGAATGCGCATGTCTGACCTGAGCCTGGGGCTCAAAGGCATCCTGCTGGAAGGCGACGGTGCCTGGGAAGGTGCGCCGGGTGCCAGCAGCAGCTGGTTCAAAGGGCGTCTGGCCGGCAAGAATCTGGAGGACGTACTCAAAGCCTGGAACTTCGCTCCGACCGTCACCAGCGAAAGCTTTGAAATGAACGTCGACGGGCGCTGGCCCGGCTCACCCGCGTGGGTAGGGCTCAAGCGTTATTCCGGCAGCCTCGATGCCACGTTGAACAGAGGTCAGTTTGTCGAAGTGGAGGGCGGCGCCCAGGCACTGCGCGTATTCGGGCTGCTCAACTTCAACTCCATTGGTCGCCGTTTACGTCTGGACTTCTCTGACCTGCTCGGTAAAGGCCTCAGCTATGACCGGGTCAAAGGGCTGCTGGTGGCCAGCGATGGCGTTTACGTGACGCGCAACCCGATCACGCTGACCGGGCCGTCCAGTAATCTGGAACTCAACGGTACGCTGGACATGGTTCGCGACCGGGTCGATGCCAAGCTGCTGGTGACCTTGCCGGTGACCAACAACCTGCCTATCGCTGCGTTGATTGTCGGCGCGCCGGCCATTGGCGGCGCGCTGTTTCTGGTCGACAAGCTGCTGGGCGACCGGGTTGCCCGCTTCGCCAGCGTGCAGTACAAGGTCGAAGGCCCGTGGAAAGAGCCGAAGATCACCTTCGACAAGCCATTTGAAAAGCCCCAGTAGCGTCTCTTGGAGTACAGTGGTGGCCATGTCCTCAAGGAGCAGGTTGCCATGACCTTCGCTGTGATTCAGATGGTCAGCCAGAGCGATGTCCAGGCTAATCTGGCCAGCGCCCGCCGATTGCTCGAACAGGCGGCAGAAGGCGGTGCCAGGCTCGCCGTGCTGCCGGAAAACTTCGTCGCAATGGGGCGGCGTGATGTCGCTGATATCGGTCGTGCCGAGGCTGATGGGCACGGCCCCATCCTGCCATGGTTGAAACTGGCCGCTCGCGACCTCAAGTTATGGATTGTTGCCGGAACATTGCCACTGCCGCCGACCGGGCAGCCAGCGGGCAAGGTCACCGCCTGTTCGCTGCTGGTTGACGAGCATGGCGAGCAGATAGCGCGCTATGACAAGCTGCATTTGTTTGACGTGGATGTTGCCGACAGCCGAGGCCGCTACCGTGAATCGGATGATTATGCTCATGGCAGCAAGGTTGTGGTGGTCGATACGCCGGTCGGTCGTCTGGGGTTGAGCGTGTGTTATGACCTGCGCTTCCCGGAGCTTTACACCGCGCTGCGTGAAGCCGGCGCTGAACTGATCACGGCCCCGTCGGCATTCACAGCGGTCACCGGCGCTGCGCACTGGGACATTCTGATCCGGGCGCGCGCCGTCGAAACCCAGTGCTACGTGCTGGCGGCGGCACAAGGCGGGGTCCATCCGGGGCCTCGCGAGACTTACGGACACGCGGCCATCGTTGATCCATGGGGCCGCGTACTGGCTCAGCAAGCGCAGGGTGAAGCCGTGCTGCTGGCCACACGCGACAGTGAAGAACAAGCGTCCATACGGGCGCGGATGCCGGTGTCCAGTCACCGGCGCTTTTTTTCGCAGGACGCCATGCGGCCTGCTTCGGAGTGAATATGAGTGATCTGTCCTCAGTCAGCGAACACCTTCTGGCACCTGGCGGCCTGACCCTCGACAGCCTGCAATCGGTGCTCGGCGAGCTTGCCGGGCCTGGTATCGACGCGGCTGATCTGTATTTTCAGGGGATGATCTCCGAGTCCTGGTCGCTCGAAGACGGCATCGTCAAGGAAGGCAGTTTCAATCTGGATCAAGGTGTGGGCGTGCGTGCCCAGTCGGGCGAGAAGACCGGTTTTGCGTACAGCAACGCCATCACTGAAGATGCACTGCGCACCGCTGCCCGCGCGGCCCGCTCCATCTCCCGCGCCGGGCAGAATGGCCGGGTGCAGGCCTTCACATCGCAGGACGTGGCCCAGTTGTATGCCCCGGATAACCCGCTGGAAGTGCTGAGCCGCGCCGAGAAGGTCGAACTGCTCAAGCGCATCGACGTCGCGACGCGCGCACTGGACTCGCGCATTCAGCAGGTCTCGGTCAGCATGGCAGGGGTCTGGGAACGCATTCTGGTCGCTGCCGCTGATGGCAGCCTGGCTGCCGACGTGCGCCCGCTGGTGCGCTTCAACGTCAGCGTCATTGTCGAGCAGAACGGCCGTCGCGAGCGCGGCGGGCATGGCGGTGGCGGACGTACCGACTACCGTTATTTCCTGACGGATGATCGCGCCATGGGCTACGCCCGCGAAGCGTTGCGTCAGGCACTGGTCAATCTGGAAGCAATTCCTGCACCGGCCGGCACATTGCCGGTGGTACTGGGTTCAGGCTGGTCTGGCGTCCTGTTGCACGAAGCAGTCGGTCACGGCCTGGAAGGTGACTTCAACCGCAAGGGCAGTTCGGCCTACAGCGGGCGCATGGGCGAGATGGTTGCGTCGAAACTTTGCACCATTGTTGACGACGGCACCCTCGCCGGGCGTCGCGGCTCGTTGAGCGTCGATGACGAAGGTACGCCGACCGAATGCACCACGCTGATCGAAAACGGCGTGCTCAAGGGCTACATGCAGGACAAACTCAACGCTCGGCTGATGGGTGTTGCGCGGACCGGTAACGGTCGTCGCGAGTCTTACGCTCATCTGCCGATGCCACGCATGACCAACACTTACATGCTGGCTGGGCAAAGTGATCCGCAGGAGATCATCGCCTCGGTGAAGCGCGGTATCTACTGCGCCAATCTGGGGGGCGGTCAGGTGGACATCACCAGCGGCAAGTTTGTGTTTTCGACCAGTGAGGCGTACCTGATCGAAGACGGCAAGATTACCGCACCGGTCAAAGGCGCGACCTTGATCGGCAACGGGCCGGAAGCCATGAGCAGGGTTTCGATGGTGGGCAACGACCTGTCGCTGGACAGCGGCGTGGGTACGTGCGGAAAAGACGGCCAGTCACTGCCGGTCGGCGTGGGTCAGCCTACGCTTAAAATCGACGCGATCACGGTGGGCGGTACGGGCAACTGAATGTGAGTCGGGGCTGGCGGCTTGCTGCTGCCGGCCCCGAGGTTGAAATCAACGCAGACCGCGTTGAAGTTCGTCCAGCTCACGGATGTATTTGAAGATTTTGCGGCTGGTGGCCGGCGGTTTGTTGCGTGCAACTTCGTGTTGCGCCTGACGAATCAGCGAACGCAGCTGCTGACGGTCGGCGTCGGGGTATTCGATAACGAATTTCTCGAGGTCGGCGTCATCACCCGCGATCAGGCGATCACGCCAGCGCTCCAGATTGTGAAAACGTTCATTGTACTGGCGAGTGGAGGCATCGAGTTGGTCCAGCAACACCAGAATGGCTTCCTGGTCCTGATCGCGCATCAGCTTGCCAATGAACAGAATATGCCGTTTTCGGGCGATGTTGGCGGTGTGCTTGGGCGCTTCGGCCAAGGCCTTGCGCAAAGCATCGGTCAGCGGCAGCTTGGCCAGCACATCGGCTTTGAGTGTTGTCAGTCGCTCGCCGAGGTCGACCAGAGCATGCAGCTCTCGTTTGACCTGGGTTTTGCTTTTCTCCCCGTCGAGGGAGTCGTCGTAAGAATCAACCATGGGGGCAGTCCGCAAAGAAACGCCGCCATGATAACCAGTCGGGGGCCGCTTGTCCGGCCCGGTCGGTATTCGGCCTGTGCTGAAAGAAGAATTTGATGGAGAAAGTCATGAGTGCAACCCAAAGCGTCGGCCCACAAGCCTTGCCCGAGCTGCAGGAACAGGTCGAACAGATCATCGCCGAAGCCAGGCGTCAGGGCGCCAGTGCCTGCGAAGTTGCAGTGTCGGTGGATCAGGGGCTGTCGACATCGGTTCGTCAGCGAGAAGTCGAGACCGTCGAATTCAATCGTGACCAGGGTTTTGGTATCACCCTGTACGTCGGGCAGCGCAAAGGCTCGGCCAGCACCTCGGCCACCGGCGCCGATGCCATTCGCGAAACGGTCGCCGCCGCACTGGCGATTGCCGAGCACACCTCCGAGGACGAAAGCTCCGGGCTGGCGGATGCTGCGCTGATGGCCAAAGAGGTCATGGACTTCGATCTTTATCACACCTGGGACATCACCCCTGAACAAGCCATCGAGAAAGCGCTGATCTGCGAAGCCGCAGCTTTCGATGCCGACAGCCGGATCAAGAACGCCGATGGCACCACGCTCAACACGCATCAGGGGTGCCGTGTGTATGGCAACAGCAACGGTTTCATCGGTGGCTATGCATCGACACGGCACAGCCTCAGTTGCGTGATGATCGCTGAGGGCGAAGGGCAGATGCAGCGTGATTACTGGTACGACGTCAATCGCAAGGGTGAGCTGCTGGTTGATGCCCAAAGCATCGGCCGCAAGGCCGCGCTGCGTGCGGCGAGCCGTCTGGGTGCGCGCCCTGTGCCAACCTGTGAAGTGCCGGTGCTGTTTGCTGCGGAATTGGCCGGTGGTCTGTTCGGCAGTTTTCTCGGCGCTATTTCCGGTGGCAGCCTGTATCGCAAGTCTTCATTCCTTGAAGGCACGCTTGGCCAGCGGCTGTTCCCCGAGTGGATGACCATCGACGAACGTCCGCACTTGAAACACGCCATGGGCAGCTCGGCGTTCGACAGCGATGGCCTGGCGACCTACGCCAAGCCATTTGTGGAAAACGGCGACCTGGTGTCCTACATATTGAGCACCTATTCCGGTCGCAAGCTGGGCATGCCGAGCACTGCCAATGCGGGCGGCGTTCATAACCTGTTCGTCACTCACGGGTCGGAAGACCAGGCAGCGCTGATCCGGCGCATGGGCCGTGGCCTGCTGGTCACCGAGTTGATGGGCAGCGGCTTGAACATGGTGACCGGCGACTACTCCCGAGGCGCGGCAGGTTTCTGGGTCGAGAATGGCGAGATTCAGTTCCCGGTCCAGGAAGTGACTATTGCCGGCAATATGCGTGACATGTTCAAGCAGATTGTCGCCGTTGGCAGCGATCTCGAACTGCGCAGCAACATCCGCACCGGCTCGGTCCTGATCGAGCGCATGACCGTCGCGGGTAGCTGAGCCGGGCCACGCCTCAAACCGGCAGCATCAGGCACAACTAGTGCGGCCCGTTCCAGGGCCGCTTCGCAGCCCTTCGCGGACAAGCGAAGCAGCCCTTCGCTTGTCCACGATATCCAGGTTTTGTAGGAGCGGACTTGTCCGCGAACTGCCGGGAACCGACAGCAAAACGGGCATCTCAGCACCTGTGTATAACGCACTTGCTCAAGATCAGGCTTGTAATGAGTCAATATCTCATTTAATAATGAATATCATTACCAAAATGAGCTGTGGTCATGGGGCGTGTTTTGCACGAGCTGTCATACCTGGAAAACTGGCGCGCGCTCAGTCTGCGGATTCGTTGTGCCCTTGAGCCTGACGAGCCTCGGTTGATCGAGCACTACCTCGCCGAGGGGCGTTATCTGGCGCGTTTCACCGCCACGCCTCCGCTCATGCTTGCCGAAACCACCTTTCGCCTGTTGATGGACACCGCGCGCGACACGGCGCTGCCGTGGCATTGGCGCTGCCTGTGCCTGGATCAGGTGTGGCGGCCGCTGCGTGATTTACAGGCCATCGCCGTCACGCCAGACCGACGTCAGCGCTGGCAAGCCTGTGCTCAGCAGCTCGCGACCTGCGTGTTACAGCCCTCGATTCCCCTTTCTGAACTGGTGCAAGGACATTGCGATGAGTAATACCCGTATCGAACGCGACAGCATGGGCCAATTACAGGTCCCGGCCGAGGCCCTTTACGGCGCGCAGACTCAGCGTGCGGTGGAAAATTTTCCGATCAGCCATCAGCGTATGCCCAGGCTATTCATTCGCGCGCTACTGCTGGCCAAAGCGGCCGCTGCACAGGCGAACCTTGAGCTGGAGCAGATCAGCGAAGGGCAGAGCCAGGCGATTGTCGGTGCCGTGAAAGAGCTGTTGGCCAGCGACTACATGACTCATTTCCCGGTCGATATCTTCCAGACCGGTTCCGGCACCAGCACCAACATGAACGCCAACGAAGTGCTCGCAACGCTGGCAACGCGGTTACTGGGCGAAGAGGTCAACCCCAACGATCACGTCAACTGCGGGCAAAGCAGCAACGACATCATCCCGACCACGATTCACGTCAGCGCCGCGCTGGCACTCCATGAACAACTGCTGCCAGCGCTTGCGCATCTGGTGCAGGTCACCGAGCACAAGGCCGTGCAAGTCCACGCCTTCGTCAAGACCGGCCGCACACACCTGATGGACGCCATGCCCGTGCGCATGAGCCAGGTGCTCAATGGCTGGGCGCAGCAGATTCGTGCCAACATCGAACATCTGCAGGGTTTGCAGCCCAGCCTGCAAGCACTGGCTCAGGGCGGCACGGCGGTTGGCACCGGAATCAATGCACATCCCGAGTTTGCAGCACTCTTCAGTCGCCAATTGAGCATATTGACCGGCGTGCAGTTCGCACCGGGCAAGGACCTTTTTGCGCTGATCGGCTCGCAAGACACAGCGGTAGCAGTGTCTGGTCAGCTAAAGGCCACGGCGGTGTCGCTGATGAAAATTGCCAACGACCTGCGCTGGATGAACTCCGGGCCGCTGGCAGGGCTGGGTGAGATCGAGCTTGAGGCCCTGCAACCGGGCTCGTCGATCATGCCCGGCAAGGTCAACCCGGTGATCCCCGAGGCGACTGCGATGGTGGCCGCGCAGGTCATCGGCAATGACGCGACCATCACCGTGGCGGGGCAGTCGGGCAACTTTGAGCTGAACGTGATGCTGCCGATCATCGCCCAGAACCTGCTCAGCAGCATCGAGCTGTTGGCCAACGCCAGCCGGCTTCTGGCGGACAAGGCAATTGCCAGCTTCAAGGTCAATGAATCCAGGCTCCAGGAAGCGCTGTCACGTAACCCGATTCTGGTCACCGCGCTCAACCCGATCATCGGTTATCAGAAGGCCGCCGAAATCGCCAAGGCCGCTTACAAGCAGGGTCGCCCGGTGATTGACGTCGCTCTGGAGCACACCGATTTGCAGCGCAGCGAGCTGGAAGTGTTGCTCAATCCCGAAAAACTCACCGCTGGCGGCATCTGATTCCAGCCAGCCAACGTCTCTGGAGGTATGTCATGCAGCATTGGAAACGCACCATCGAGCAGGCCAATCGCTGTTTCAATCTCGGCGAGTGGGTGGAAGCCCGTGAGCTGTACCTTCAGGCGTTGGCGCTGGCGCAAGTGTTGTTCGAGCGCTGGGCGGATGCCGACGAAGCCGTCGCAGCCTGTGTGATTTCTCACCACAACCTGGCGGATCTGCACCTCAGCCTGGGCCAGCCGGAGGAGAGCGCCGAGTACCTGTGCGCCATCCACCAGCACCTGTTGCAAACCATGCAGAGCCAGCGTCTGCCTCCCGCCCTGCGGCAGGCAGCCCTGCGCCACAGCAGCAAGACGTACGCCGAGCTGTTGAGTTTTATCAGCGAGCACGGCGAATATCCACGCACCCATCGGTTGTTAAACAGCAGCAGCGAGCACACGCGCTCATCTCTGCAGCGCCATGGCGCAGCCACTTCCGGACTTTTCTACGGAGCACATTGAATGTCTTATACCTTGCCAGCACTGCCTTACGCCTACGATGCCCTTGAACCGCATATCGATGCGCAAACAATGGAAATCCATTACACCAAACACCACCAGACCTACATCAACAACCTCAATGCGGCGGTGGAAGGCACGGAGTTTTCTGACTGGTCGGTGGAGAAGCTGGTCGCCAGCGTCAAACAGCTCCCGGAAAACCTGCGTCCGGCAGTCATCAACCAGGGTGGCGGCCATGCCAATCATTCGTTGTTCTGGGAAGTCATGGTGCCGGGCGGTGGCGGCTTGCCAAAGGGCCCGATCGCCGCGGCCATTGACGAGCAACTGGGTGGCTATGACAGCTTCAAAGAGGCGTTCACCAAAGCAGCGCTGACCCGTTTCGGCAGCGGCTGGGCGTGGCTGAGCGTCACACCTGAAAAGAAACTGGTGGTCGAGAGCAGCGGCAACCAGGACAGCCCGCTGATGAATGGCAATACCCCCATTCTGGGGCTCGATGTATGGGAGCACGCCTACTATCTGCGCTATCAGAACCGTCGTCCCGAATACATCAATGCGTTTTACAACGTGATCAATTGGGATGAAGTTTCCCGACGTTACCAGGCTGCTCTGGCCTGACTTCTGTAACCTGACCCAAGGCAGTTTATGCGCTCAGGAATATTCGCCATCGGCCGAGTGCGGTTGTTGCGTCAGGCAGTCGGCACCGTGCTGCTGATGGCGGGTATGGCGTTACTGGTCGCTCATGGTTTGAGCTGGCTGCGAATGCACTGGTGACGGGTGGGGTGGGCTTACTCGCCCTCATCAAACTTGTTATCAATCAGCTCAACCAGCCCGTCCAGCGCTTCCTGTTCGAATTCGCCTTCGGTGTGCAGGTGGATGTCGGTACCTTTGCCTGCGGCCAGCATCATCACAGCCATGATGCTTTTGCCGTCGACCATGCTGTCTGGCGTGCGGCCGACCCTGATCTTGCAAGGGAACTTGCCGGCGACGCCCACGAATTTGGCGGCGGCGCGGGCGTGCAGGCCCAGTTTGTTGATGATGGTGATTTGACGAACGGGCATCGCAGTGTAAATCCTTTCAGCTAAGGTCGCGGTGGCGGACCTGAACGTTCTTGAGTGATTGTTGCAAGACCTGGCCAAGCCGTTCGGTCAGGTAGACGGAGCGGTGATGCCCGCCGGTGCAACCGATGGCAATGGTAACGTAAGAGCGGTTGCTGGCTGCAAAGCGCGGCAGCCATTTATTGAGGTAGGAGAAGATATCCTGGAACATCTCTTCTACATCGGCCTGCGCGGACAGGTAGTCGATAACCGGTTGTTCCAGGCCCGAATGGTCGCGCAGCTCAGGCTTCCAATAAGGGTTGGGCAGGCAACGCACGTCAAATACCAGGTCTGCATCGACAGGCATGCCACGCTTGAAGCCGAACGACTCGATCAGGAAAGCCGTACCCGGCTCGGGCTTGTTCAGCAGGCGCAGTTTCAGAGCGTCACGCAGCTGGTACAGGTTCAGGTGAGTGGTATTGATCTTCAGATCGGCCAGGTCGATGATCGGGCCGAGCAGGGTGGTCTCGTCCCGTATCGCCTCAGCCAGCGAGCGGTCCGCTGTGCTCAGCGGGTGGCGACGTCGGGTTTCCGAGAAACGCTTGAGCAGGGTGGCTTCGTCGGCGTCCAGGTAAAGCACGTCGCATTGGATATTGCGTGAGCGCACTTCATCCAGCATCTGCGGGAAGCGTGTGAGGTGGCTGGGCAGATTGCGTGCATCGATGGAAACTGCCAGCAGCGGTTCAGCCAGTTCGGTGTTGATCAGCGCGCGCTCGGCCAGTTCCGGCAGCAGGCCGGCTGGCAGGTTGTCGACGCAATAGAAACCGTTGTCTTCCAGCACATCGAGCGCCGTACTCTTGCCTGAGCCGGAGCGGCCGCTGACGATGATCATGCGCATGGTCAGTGGCCGTTCTGCACGTCCAGCACCACTTGATAAAGCGCTTCACCGCTTTTGGCACTGCGTAGGCGTTCACGCACATCGGCGCGGTCAAGCATGCTGGCGATCTGGCGCAGCAGCTCCAGGTGTGCATCGGTGGCGGCTTGCGGGACCAGCAACACGAAAAGCAGGTCCACTGGTGCGCCATCGATAGCATCGAAGTCGATAGGGTTGGCGAGGTGAATGACCGCACTGACGGGTTCGTCACAGCCGGGGAGGCGGCAATGAGGGATGGCAATACCGTTGCCGAAACCGGTCGATCCCAGCTTTTCGCGGGCAACGAGGCTTGTAAACACCGTGTCCGAATCCATGCCCGGTACTTCACGACCGATCAGGTTGGCGATTTCTTCGAGTACACGCTTTTTGCTGCCTCCCGGCACGTTCACGAGCGAACGGCCGGGGGTCAGGATATTTTCAATTAGGATCATTTAAATGGGCGTTAGCGAGCGGCCGCACCTTTGAGGATGCTTTGCTGCTTTTCCTTATGCTTGAGCAATTGTCTGTCGAGCTTGTCAGTGAGCAGGTCGATGGCAGCATACATGTCGTCATGTTCAGCATTGGCAACTACCTCCCCACCGTGGATATGCAGCGTGGCTTCGATCTTCTGCTTGAGCTTTTCGACCGCCATCGTGACCTGCACGTTTGTAATCTTGTCAAAGTGCCCCTCGAGCTTCTTGAGCTTGAGCTCAACGTATTCGCGAAGGGGTTTGGTCACTTCCAGTTGGTGTCCACTGATGTTGACTTGCATACAGTTTTCTCCTTTGCCAGTGCATAAGAGGCAGGCGTGGTGCCTGCCGCTGGGACGCTTTGGCTCGGCCTGCATCACATCAATCGCTTACGCTCACTGGAAGGCGCTATCCCGAGTGACTCGCGGTACTTGGCGACTGTGCGACGGGCTACTTGAATGCCTTGTGCCTCCAGTAAACCAGCGATCTTGCTATCACTCAACGGCTTTTTCTGATTTTCCGCAGCCACCAGTTTTTTGATGATTGCGCGAATTGCCGTGGACGAGCATTCGCCGCCCTCGGAGGTGCTCACGTGGCTCGAGAAGAAGTATTTCAGCTCGTAAATACCGCGTGGGGTGTGCATGAATTTCTGCGTGGTCACCCGCGAGATCGTCGACTCGTGCATGCCTACCGCTTCGGCGATATCGTGCAGGACGAGCGGCTTCATGGCCTCGTCGCCGTACTCGAGGAAACCGCGCTGATGCTCCACGATCTGTGTGGCGACCTTCATCAGCGTTTCGTTGCGGCTCTGCAGGCTCTTGATGAACCAGCGGGCTTCCTGCAACTGGTTGCGCATGAAGGTGTTGTCGGCGCTGGTATCGGCGCGACGCACGAAGCCTGCGTATTGCGGGTTGACGCGCAGACGCGGTACCGACTCCTGATTGAGCTCGACCAGCCAGCGCTCGTTGTCCTTGCGCACGATCACATCAGGGATGACATATTCGGCTTCTGTGGATTCGATTTGCGAACCCGGGCGCGGGTTGAGGCTCTGGACCAGCTCGATGACCTGACGCAGCTCGTCTTCCTTGAGCTTCATGCGGCGCATCAACTGGCCATAGTCACGGCTGCCCAGCAGGTCGATATAGTCGGTGACCAGTCGCTGCGCTTCTGTCAGCCAAGGCGTCTTCGCCGGCAACTGGCGCAATTGCAGCAGCAGGCATTCACTGAGATTGCGCGCGCCGATGCCCGCAGGTTCAAACTGCTGGATGCGGTGCAGTACGGCTTCGATTTCGTCGAGTTCTATGTCCAGTTCCGGGTCGAAAGACTCGAGAATCTCTTCAAGCGTCTCGTCCAGATAGCCCTGATTGTTGATGCAGTCGATCAGCGTGACGGCGACCAGGCGATCCTTGTCGGACATCGGTGCGACGTTCAGTTGCCACAGCAGGTGGCTTTGCAGGCTTTCGCCGGCCGAAGTACGGGTGGTGAAGTCCCACTCGTCATCATCGTTGCTGGGCAGGCTGCTGGCGCTGGTCTGGTAGACATCTTCCCAGGCAGTATCGACAGGCAGTTCATTGGGAATGCGCTCGCTCCATTCGCCGTCCTCGAGGTTGTCCACGGTAGGCGCGGATTCCTGGTAGGTCGGTTCCTGAACGTCGGGGTTGGGCTTTTGTTCGATGTTGTCGGCAAGCGGGTCGGAGTTGTCGAAGTCGTCGCCTTCTTCCTGCCGTTCCAGCATAGGGTTTGACTCCAGCGCCTCCTGAATCTCCTGCTGGAGGTCCAGAGTGGAAAGCTGAAGTAAGCGGATTGCCTGTTGCAGCTGCGGTGTCATCGTCAGCTGCTGGCCCATTCTCAAGACTAGCGATGGTTTCATGGCAGGGGCTAAACACCTTATTCGCCGGCGCGCACGCGCCATCTACTACAGGCGCCGGGGCGCCAACTTAAGCAAATTATATGCCTGAAACCTGTGCCTTTGCCTAGAGTGGTATGACAAATAAAATATTGTCAACACACTGCATGGGCATCAATCGGCCGCGAAGCGCAAAGGGCAGCCGATTAAAGGCGGAATTCGTGACCGAGGTAGACCTCTTTCACCAGTTGATTCGCCAGAATAGTCTCGGAGTCGCCTTCTGCGATCAGTTGCCCATCGTTGACGATGTAGGCGGTTTCGCAGATGTCCAGCGTTTCACGGACGTTGTGGTCTGTGATCAGTACGCCGATACCCTTGGCCTTGAGATGGTGAATGATCTGCTTGATATCACCCACCGAAATCGGGTCGACGCCTGCGAACGGTTCGTCCAGCAGGATGAACTTGGGCGACGTGGCCAGCGCACGGGCAATCTCCACACGGCGACGCTCACCACCCGACAGGCTCATGCCCAGGTTGTCGCGAATGTGGGTGATGTGAAACTCCTGCAGGAGACTTTCCAGCTCCTTGCGGCGAGCCCCGGCGTCGAGTTCCTTGCGGGTTTCGAGAATCGCCATGATGTTGTCGGACACCGACAGCTTGCGGAAGATCGAGGCTTCCTGCGGCAGATAGCCAATACCGGCGCGTGCGCGGCCGTGCATGGGCTGGTGGCTGATGTCCAGATCGTCAATCAGCACACGACCCTGATCAGCCTGGACCAGACCCACGATCATGTAGAAGCACGTGGTCTTGCCGGCGCCGTTGGGGCCCAGCAAGCCGACGATCTGGCCGCTGTCGATGGAGATACTCACATCGCGTACGACCTGTCGGCTCTTGTAGCTTTTAGCCAGATGCTGGGCTTTGAGCGTTGCCATTTACGGGGCCTTCTGCGGTTGATCGGTTTTCTTTTTCGGCTGGATGACCATGTCGATACGCGGACGTGGTGTGGTCACCTTGGCGCCGCCATTGGCCCGGCCGGCGCTGACGACCTGCCTGACGGTGTCATAGACGATTTTCTCGCCTTCTGACGTGTTGCCGTCATTGACGACCTTGGCCTTGTCGATCAGGACAATACGGTCCTGCCCGGCGTAATACTGGATGGTGATGGCATATGCCTGCACGATCGGTTTATCCACGGCAGGTTTCTGCTCGTAGTAGGCCAGGTTGCCGACCGAGGTGAACACATCGACTTCGCCCTGGGCATTACGAGTGATCGTCACGGTGTTGCCGGTGATTTTCATCGAGCCCTGGGTGATGATGACGTTACCTTTGTAGGTCGCCACGCCTTTCTTGTCATCGAGCTGAGCATCGTCAGACTGGATGTGGATCGGCTGATCACGGTCATTTGGCAGGGACCAGGCGCTCGCGCTTCCCAGTGCCGCGCTCAGGCCGAGCAATAAAGGAAGAGTTTTAACGAGCCTCATACTGTCCTCTTACGTTGGACAGCAGGTCCATCCTGCTGTCTTTCAAATACGCTTTCATTCCCTTGGCCGTAGTGACACCGCCCGCGCCGTCGATTCTAACGTCTTGGTCGGTCTGCGCATATTCCTTCTGCGGGAATACAGTCATGCGGCTACTGGTAATGATAGTTGTGCGTTGTTTCTCATCGGTGCGTTCGACGCGAACATCGTCGATCAGCTCAACCTGGTCACCCGCAGACGAAACTTCGCCTCTTTTGCTTGTCACGTGCCAGGGGAACTCGCCGCCACGGTACATGTGCAGGTTGGGTGTGGTCAGCAGGCTCACGTCTGTGGCCATCACATGCTCTACCTTATCGGCAGTCATGTCGTACTGAAGTGTGCCGTCCGGCAGATACTGCACGCTGCGCGTGTTGATCGCATAGTAGTCGATGACCGTGTCGTCAACGGATGAAATGGGTCTATCCATAAAACTTTCCGGGCTGATGTTCCAATAGCCGACGGCCGCCAGCAGCACCGCCAGTACCCCGAAAAGCAGGAACTTCCGAATTTTTTTAGTGAACATAATGGCTTCTATAAATAGGCGGAGTGAGCCGCTTCAAGGTTGCCTTGCGCACTCAGAATCAGTTCGCAGAACTCGCGTGCAGCGCCTTCGCCGCCTCGCGCTCTGGTTATTCCGTGTGCATGCTCGCGTACAAAGCTTGCTGCATTGGCAACCGCCATGCCCAGGCCGACACGCCGAATGACGGGCAAGTCTGGCAGATCGTCGCCCAGATAGGCGACTTGTTCGTAATCGAGTTTCAACTCTGCCAGCAATTGATCCAGTACGACCAGTTTATCTTCGCGACCCTGAAACAGGTGCGCGATGCCCAGGCTCTTTGCCCGGCGCTCGACGATTGACGTCTTGCGGCCACTGATAATGGCAGTAGTCACGCCCGAGGCTATCAGCATTTTTATGCCTTGGCCGTCGAGCGTATTGAATGTCTTGATCTCGCTGCCATCTTCCATGAAATAAAGACGGCCGTCAGTCAGTACGCCGTCGACGTCGAAAACGGCCAGCTTGATAGCTTTGCCGCGCTGCATGAGGTCCTGAGTCATTGTTTCGGTTTCCATCACATGACACCTGCGCGCAAAAGGTCTTGCAGGTTGAATGCGCCCACCGGCTTGTCGTTCAGGTCCACGACGACCAGAGCGCTGATCTTGTTGTCCTCCATGATTTTCAGCGCCTGGGCGGCAAGCATGTCTGCGTGCGCCGTCTTGCCGTGGAGGGTCATGACTTCATCAATGGTGGTCTGGCGGATATCGACCGGGCGATCCAGTGTTCTGCGCAAGTCGCCGTCGGTGAATATGCCGGCGAGCGTGCCGTCGGCTTCAAGAATTGCAGTCATGCCCAGGCCCTTACGGGTCATTTCCAGCAGCGCGTCCCGTAGCAGGGTGCCGCGCTGAACGCTGGGCAGGGCGTCACCGGAGTGCATGACGTTCTCGACCTTGAGCAGCAGGCGCCGGCCTAGCGCACCGCCCGGGTGGGAAAATGCAAAATCTTCGGCAGTGAAGCCCCGTGCATCGAGCAGCGCCACGGCCAGGGCATCGCCCATGACCAATGCAGCGGTGGTTGACGACGTCGGTGCCAGATTGAGCGGGCAGGCTTCGTGCACGACATGGGCATTGAGGTTGATGTCCGCGGCCCTGGCCAAAATTGACTCGGGGTCGCCGGTCAGGCTGATCATCTTGATGCCCAGACGCTTGATCAGCGGCAGCAGCGTGACAATTTCGTGGGTGCTGCCGGAGTTGGACAGGGCCAGGATGATGTCGTCACGGGTAATCATGCCCATGTCACCGTGGCTGGCTTCGGCCGGGTGGACAAAAAAAGACGTGGTGCCGGTGCTCGCCAGTGTTGCGGCGATCTTTTTGCCCACGTGCCCGGACTTGCCCATGCCGACCACCACAACCCGACCTTTGCTGGCGAGGATCATTTCGCACGCGCGCACGAAATCCCCGTCAAGACGTTCGAGCAAGCCTTGTATGGCTTCGATCTCGAGACGAATGGTGCGTTGCGCCGATTGGATCAGGTCACTGGATTGGTTCATGTCTGGAAAGGGTCAGCCTGCTGAAAGGCGGCGATTATAGCGGTAATGAACGATTCCCTCACGTCTGATCGTCATTGTGTGGTTTTTAAACGAATTTCCTACGTTCTTGCGAGTCTGTATCGAAGCCTGTGGCCATAACATTGTGGTACAGAATAATTCAGCGAATACCTGAACCGCTCGGTTCTCTTCTTGGGGACGGGGGGTTGCGGTGATATAGTTCGCGGCCTGTTCGGTCCGCCTGGACAGCCAGTCTGCCGCCACCAACCGGCGGCCAAGGGCGGAGGCTGTATCGCAAGGAGTTTAGATGAGTCCTGATGACGCCTATGCGGTCGAGTTGAAAGGTGTGTCTTTCAAACGCGGTACGCGCAGCATTTTTAATAACGTCGATATTCGTATTCCGCGGGGCAAGGTCACCGGGATCATGGGGCCGTCGGGCTGTGGCAAGACTACCTTGCTGCGCCTGATGGGCGCTCAGTTGCGCCCGAGCGAAGGGCAGGTGCTGGTCAACGGCCAGAATCTGCCGGAGCTGTCGCGCAGTGATCTGTTCGACGCGCGCAAGCAGATGGGCGTGTTGTTCCAGAGCGGGGCGCTGTTCACCGATCTGGACGTTTTCGAAAACGTCGCCTTTCCGTTGCGCGTGCACACCGAGCTGCCGGAAGAAATGATCCGTGACATCGTGCTGCTCAAGCTTCAGGCGGTAGGCCTGCGCGGTGCGGTCGAGCTGATGCCGGACGAACTGTCGGGTGGCATGAAGCGCCGCGTCGCACTGGCCCGTGCAATTGCTCTCGACCCACAGATCCTCATGTATGACGAGCCCTTTGTGGGGCAGGACCCGATCGCCATGGGCGTGCTGGTGCGCCTGATCCGCCTGCTCAACGATGCGCTGGGTATCACCAGTATCGTCGTGTCCCATGATCTCAGCGAGACAGCGAGCATTGCCGACTATCTCTATGTCGTGGGCGACGGGCAGGTGCTGGGGCAGGGCACGCCTGAGGAACTGATGTCCTCGGACAACCCACGTATTCGTCAATTCATGACCGGCGAACCTGATGGCCCTGTGCCGTTCCATTATCCGGCGCCGGATTTTCGCGAAGATCTTTTGGGGAAGCGCTGATGCGCAACAAGTCACTGATGGACCGGGTTCGCCTGCTGGGGCGTTCGGCCATTGATATCGTCGCTGTACTGGGCCGCTCCGGCCTGTTTCTGGTGCACGCCCTGCTGGGGCGCGGCGGTGCGGGCAGCAGCTTTCAGTTGCTGGTCAAGCAGCTTTATTCAGTCGGTGTGATGTCGCTGGTCATCATTGTGGTGTCCGGCATGTTCATCGGCATGGTGCTGGCGCTGCAAGGCTTCAGCATTCTGGCCAAATACGGCTCCGAGCAGGCGGTTGGCCAGATGGTCGCCCTGACCCTGCTGCGTGAACTGGGGCCGGTGGTCACCGCCCTGCTGTTCGCCGGCCGCGCAGGTTCTGCGCTGACCGCCGAGATCGGCAACATGAAGTCCACCGAGCAGTTGTCGAGCCTTGAGATGATCGGTGTCGATCCACTCAAGTACATCGTTGCGCCGCGCCTGTGGGCAGGTTTTATCTCGCTGCCGATTCTGGCGATGATTTTCAGCGTGGTGGGTATCTGGGGCGCGTCCTGGGTAGCAATCGATTGGCTGGGCGTCTATGACGGTTCTTTTTGGTCGAACATGCAAAACAGCGTTTCTTTCACGAACGATGTGCTCAATGGGGTGATCAAAAGCGTCGTATTTGCCTTCGTGGTGACATGGATTGCCGTTTTTCAGGGTTACGATTGCGATCCTACTTCCGAGGGGATCAGTCGCGCGACGACCAAAACCGTCGTCTACGCCTCGTTGGCCGTGCTGGGACTGGACTTTATTTTGACCGCCTTGATGTTTGGAGATTTCTGATGCAAAACCGTGCCATCGAAACCGGAGTCGGCCTTTTCCTGCTTGCCGGGATACTGGCTCTGCTCCTGCTGGCCCTGCGAGTCAGTGGTCTGAGCACAAGCGCGAGCACCGACACCTATAAACTTTATGCCTACTTCGACAATATTGCGGGTTTGACTGTCAGAGCCAAGGTCAGCATGGCGGGTGTCACCGTCGGCAAGGTGACTGCGATCGATCTGGACCGCGACACCTTCACCGGCCGTGTCACCCTGGAAATCCAGAAGAAGGTCGACAACCTGCCTTCCGACTCCACCGCGTCGATTCTGACCGCTGGCCTGCTGGGCGAAAAATACATCGGTCTGAGCGTCGGTGGCGATGACAAGCTGCTCAAGGATGGCGGGACCATTCATGACACGCAGTCGTCGCTGGTGCTGGAAGACCTGATCGGGAAATTCCTGCTCAATACCGTCAGCAAAGACGCCAAGTAAGCCAAGTCAAGCCTAGTAAGGAGCTTTAAATGATCTCTATCCTGCGTCGTGGTCTGCTGATACTGCTAGCCACCCTGCCGATGCTGGCCAACGCGGCGGCGACCCCTTCGGCTCATGACCTGGTGGAACGCACCACCAAGGAATTGCTGAGCGATCTGGCGACCAACCGTGAGCAATACAAGTCCAATCCAAGCGCGTTCTACGATGCGCTGAATCGCATTGTCGGCCCTGTCGTGGATGCGGACGGCATTTCCAAAAGCATCATGACCGTCAAGTACTCCCGCAAGGCAACGCCTGAGCAGGTGAAGCGTTTTGAAGAAAACTTCAAACGCAGCCTGATGCAGTTCTACGGCAACGCGTTGCTCGAGTTCAACAACCAGGGCATCACCGTAGCGCCTGCCAAGGACGAAGGCGATGACCGGACCAGCGTTGACATGCAGGTCAAGGGCAGTAACGGCGCGGTGTATCCGGTCTCCTACACGCTGGTCAAGCTGAACGACGAGTGGAAAGTGCGTAACGTTGTCATCAATGGCATCAACATCGGCAAACTGTTCCGAGACCAGTTCGCCGATGCAATGCAGCGTAACGGCAACAACCTCGACACCACGATCAACAACTGGGCTGGCGAGGTCGCCAAGACCAAGTCCACCGTCGAAGCTGCGCAGAAGCCTGCGCAATGAGTGAGTCTGCCGTCCGTCTTGTCGGGCCAGGTGAGCTCAAGCTGACTGGCGTGCTGGATTACCGCACCGGGCCGCACCTGCGCAAGCAGGGGGCGGCACTGATCAAATCCGGCGATCTGTCCGAGCTGACGCTTGATTGTTCCGGTGTCGAGAAGTCCAGCAGCGTGGGCCTGGCACTGCTGCTGGCGTTCATGCGTGATGCTCGCGATGCAGGAAAGTCGATCACCGTGCAGTCATTGCCCGAAGACATGCGCCAGATAGCCCGTGTTTCAGGTGTGACCGAGCTGCTGGGCATTCATTAAAAGGCATCACCGAGAAAGCCCTTTATCCGGGACCCGCTCGTCGGGCTTCGCATAACATGGGCTTTTTTGTATGATGGCCGACCCGCGCGCGTTCAGCGCCGATCGAGGTTAAGCATGCAGGCTGTAGAAGTTAAGAGCTTCCTTGAAGGAAAGCTGCCGCAAATCAAGGTGGAAGTTGAAGGCGAAGGCTGCAACTTCCAACTGAACATTATCAGCGACGAGTTGGCGGGCCTGA
This sequence comes from Pseudomonas sp. CFBP2511, assembly GCF_030209255.1. Taxonomy (NCBI): domain Bacteria; kingdom Pseudomonadati; phylum Pseudomonadota; class Gammaproteobacteria; order Pseudomonadales; family Pseudomonadaceae; genus Pseudomonas; species Pseudomonas sp. CFBP2511. The sequence goes on from NZ_JARVSI010000024.1 coordinate 366,596, forward strand.
GCCCGGTCAAGCGTCAGCAGCAGATTTATACCCATCTGAACCCCTGGATCGCCGATGGCAGCATCCACGCGGTGACCATGAAATTTTTCAGCCGCGCTGCCTGGGCCGAGCGTACCTGAGCCAATTGGTGTCGAGACTCTAATGGATAAATTGATTATTACCGGCGGCGTTCGTCTTGATGGCGAAATTCGCATTTCCGGGGCAAAGAACTCTGCCCTGCCGATCCTTGCCGCCACGTTGCTGGCCGATGGGCCCGTCACCGTTCAGAACCTGCCACACCTGCACGACATCACCACCATGATCGAGCTGTTCGGTCGTATGGGCATCGAGCCTGTGATCGATGAAAAGCTCAGCGTCGAGATCGACCCGCGCACCATCAAGACCCTGATCGCTCCGTACGAACTGGTGAAAACCATGCGTGCGTCGATTCTGGTACTGGGCCCGATGGTCGCTCGTTTCGGCGAGGCCGAAGTGGCGCTGCCGGGTGGCTGTGCCATCGGTTCGCGTCCGGTTGACCTGCACATCCGTGGCCTTGAAGCTATGGGCGCGATCATCGATGTCGAAGGCGGCTACATCAAAGCCAAGGCGCCTGAAGGCGGCTTGCGTGGTGCGCACTTTTTCTTCGATACCGTGAGCGTGACCGGTACTGAAAACATCATGATGGCCGCCAGCCTGGCAAACGGTCGCAGCGTGCTGGAGAACGCCGCTCGCGAGCCTGAGGTTGTCGACCTGGCCAATTTCCTGATCGCCATGGGTGCAAAAATCCACGGTGCAGGCACCGACACCATCACCATTGATGGCGTCAAGCGTCTGGGGTCGGCCACCTACAAGGTCATGCCTGACCGCATCGAGACCGGCACCTATCTGGTTGCTGCCGCCGTTACCGGTGGCCGTGTAAAGGTCAAGGACACCGATCCGACCATCCTTGAGGCGGTGTTGCTCAAGCTTCAGGAAGCCGGTGCCGAAGTCACCACCGGTGAAGACTGGATCGAGCTGAACATGCACGGCAAGCGTCCCAAGGCCGTCAATGTGCGTACTGCGCCGTATCCTGCGTTTCCGACCGACATGCAGGCGCAGTTCATCTCGCTCAACGCGATTGCCGAAGGCACGGGCGCGGTCATCGAGACCATCTTCGAAAACCGCTTCATGCACGTGTATGAAATGCACCGCATGGGCGCTCAGATCCAGGTCGAAGGCAACACTGCGATCGTCACGGGCACCGAGGTGCTCAAGGGCGCGCCAGTCATGGCCACCGACCTGCGTGCATCGGCCAGTCTGGTGATTTCGGCGCTGGTCGCTCAGGGCGATACGCTGATCGACCGCATCTACCACATCGACCGTGGTTACGAGTGCATCGAAGAGAAGCTGCAAATGCTGGGCGCCAAGATCCGCCGCGTTCCGGGCTAGTAGCGAGTGGTCCTGGTGCCGCTGGCATCAGGACCGCCTGTTCTGTCGCGGGTGTGGTTTCTGATTCGTTTCACTTCAGGCTGAATCGGCCTGAGGGTTGTCACGCGCCGCTTGCGTCGTGACAAAAGTTTCCTGATAAGGACTTACGTTTCCCATGTTGACCATCGCACTGTCCAAGGGCCGCATTCTTGATGACACCCTGCCGCTTCTCGCCGAAGCGGGCATCGTGCCGACCGAGAGTCCGGACAAGAGCCGCAAGCTCATCATTCCTACGACCCAGGCCGATGTGCGCCTGCTGATCGTGCGCGCCACCGATGTGCCGACGTACGTCGAGCATGGCGCAGCCGATCTCGGCGTTGCGGGCAAGGATGTGTTGATGGAGTACACCGGCCAGGGCCTGTATGAGCCTCTCGACCTGCAGATTGCCAAGTGCCGGCTGATGACCGCAGGTGCTATCGGCGCTGTCGAGCCCAAGGGCCGTCTGCGTGTGGCCACCAAGTTCGTCAACGTTGCCAAGCGTTATTACGCCGAGCAGGGTCGTCAGGTCGATATCATCAAGCTGTACGGCTCCATGGAGCTGGCACCGTTGATTGGCCTGGCAGACAAGATCATCGACGTGGTCGATACCGGCAACACCTTGCGCGCCAACGGTCTGGAGCCACAGGAACTGATTGCAACCATCAGCTCACGGCTGGTGGTTAACAAGGCGTCCATGAAGATGCAGCACGCACGCATCCAGGCCCTTATCGACACCCTGCGCAAGGCAGTGGAGTCGCGACACCGCAGCTGATCCCCCCACGCAACGATGAGTTGCGTCCAGCTATCCGTGTCATAGCCAAATTTCTCAGGTGCCTGCGCGGATAGCTTGGTAGCTTTAGGCTCCTGAGCATCCGCCAATTATTGAGGCCCCCGCTATGACCACGCCCACTGCAATTCGCCGACTCGACGCTGCTGACCCGGATTTCGCGCGCCATCTGGATCATCTGCTGAGCTGGGAAAGTGTGTCTGACGACTCGGTCAACCAGCGCGTGCTCGATATCATCAAGGCCGTGCGTGAGCGTGGCGACGCAGCGCTTGTTGAATTCACTCAGAAATTCGACGGCCTGCAGGTCGCTTCGATGGCTGAGCTGATCCTTCCCCGCGAACGTCTGGAGCTTGCGTTGACGCGCATTACGCCGGTTCAGCGCCAGGCACTGGAAAAAGCCGCCGAGCGTGTGCGCAGCTACCACGAGAAGCAGAAGCAGGACTCCTGGAGCTATACCGAGGCCGACGGCACGGTGTTGGGTCAGAAAGTCACGCCGCTGGATCGAGCCGGCTTGTACGTGCCCGGCGGCAAGGCGTCTTACCCGTCGTCGGTGTTGATGAATGCCATTCCGGCGAAAGTGGCGGGGGTGACCGAGGTGGTCATGGTCGTGCCGACGCCGCGTGGCGAAATCAACGAGCTGGTGTTGGCGGCAGCCTGTATCGCCGGCGTTGACCGTGTGTTCACCATTGGGGGCGCGCAGGCTGTGGCGGCCCTGGCCTACGGCACTGAGAGCGTACCGAAGGTCGATAAGGTCGTCGGCCCTGGCAATATCTATGTCGCCACGGCCAAGCGCCATGTGTTCGGGCAGGTCGGCATCGACATGATTGCCGGGCCTTCCGAGATTCTGGTGGTGTGCGACGGCCAGACCGATCCTGACTGGATCGCCATGGACCTGTTCTCCCAGGCCGAGCACGACGAAGATGCTCAAGCCATTCTGGTCAGCCCGGACGCCGAATTCCTCGACAAGGTTGCCGCGAGCATCACGCGTTTGCTGCCGACCATGGCGCGAGCAGCCATTGTCGAAACATCGATCAATGGCCGTGGTGCGCTGATCAAGGTGGCGGACATGGCGCAAGCCATCGAAGTGGCCAATCGCATTGCGCCCGAGCACCTCGAGTTGTCCGTCGCCGATCCTGAGGCCTGGCTGCCGCACATTCGTCACGCCGGCGCGATCTTCATGGGTCGTCACACCTCCGAGGCGCTGGGCGACTACTGCGCCGGTCCCAACCACGTATTGCCGACCTCCGGTACGGCGCGGTTTTCCTCGCCATTGGGCGTTTACGACTTCCAGAAGCGTTCGTCGATCATCTATTGCTCGCCAGAGGGCGCGTCCGAACTGGGCAAGACCGCGTCGGTACTGGCCCGTGGCGAATCCTTGAGCGGCCACGCCCGCAGCGCCGAATACCGCATCACTGATCTTGACTGGAAAGCTGGCAACCTTGAGGAAGGCAAATAATGAGCAAATTCTGGAGCCCTTTCGTCAGTGGTCTGGTGCCTTATGTGCCGGGCGAGCAGCCGAAGCTGACCAGACTGGTCAAGCTCAATACCAATGAAAACCCCTACGGCCCGTCGCCCAAGGCTGTCGAGGCCATGCGTGCGGCGCTGACCGACGACTTGCGCCTGTATCCCGACCCAAATAGCGACCTGCTCAAGCACGCCGTTGCCAGTTATTACAACGTGCAGCCCAACCAGGTGTTTCTCGGTAACGGCTCCGATGAAGTACTGGCGCACATCTTTCACGCGTTGTTCCAGCACGACGCGCCACTGTTGTTTCCGGACATCAGTTACAGCTTCTATCCGGTCTATTGCGGCCTGTATGGCATCGACTATGAAACGGTCGCGCTGGACGAGCAGTTCCAGATTCGCGCCGAAGACTACGCCAGGCCGAATGCCGGGATCATCTTCCCCAACCCGAATGCGCCAACTGGCTGCCTGCTGGGGCTGGACGCGGTCGAGCAGATCATCAAGGCCAGCCCGGACTCGGTGGTGGTGGTCGATGAAGCGTATATCGACTTTGGTGGCGAAACCGCGATCACCCTGGTGGATCGTTACCCGAACCTGCTGGTCACGCAGACCTTGTCCAAGTCGCGCTCGCTGGCCGGCCTGCGCGTCGGTCTGGCGGTCGGGCACCCTGACCTGATCGAGGCACTGGAGCGGGTCAAGAACAGCTTCAACTCCTACCCGCTGGACCGCATGGCCAACGTGGGCGGTGCTGCAGCGTTTGAAGACCGCGAGCACTTCGAGACAACGCGCAACAAAGTCATCGAAAGCCGCGAGGCGCTGGTCGAGCAACTGCGGGGCAAAGGCTTTGATGTGCTGCCCTCGGCCGCCAACTTCATCTTCGCCCGCCACCCGCAACACGACGCCGCCGCCCTGGCCGCGAAACTGCGCGAACAGGGCGTCATCGTCCGACACTTCAAGCAGCAACGCATCGCCCAGTTCCTGCGCATCAGCATCGGTACGCCGGAACAGCATCAGGCGTTGCTGGAAGGGTTGAGCGATATCTGAGCGGAGCGGGTGCGCGGATCATCTACCGTCCCACGCTCCGCGCTCGGCTAACTGACTATCGTGCCAATTGGCATGCCGTTCTGGACGCTTTGCGTCAAGTAGGTGCTGCTGCACCATTTAATGCCTTGCCCGTAGTCACTGGATATAGAAGAAAGCGCTTTTTTCCGCAATGGCACTGACGACGCAGAGTGCGACGTAAGTGACGGCTGAGCTCTGTCGCTGATCAGGGGGATGCGAGGCAGGACGCCGAGCAAGCCGCACCGGGCCAAGGATGGCCCGTTGCGGCGGCCCCCGGATCAGTGGCAGGGCGAAGGAACCCGACGAAGTCGGGCCGGAAACGGGGCTGGGACTTTGCTCACTTTGGTCCCTCAAAGTGAGTCGCCGAGGGGCGAAAAGGTGACCTTAGCCTAGAGCATCCGACTGACATCGCAAAACCGCTTTGCGACGCGGAGCGCCGCAAACACAAAGAGGACGCAGAGCGTCCGGAACGGCATGCCGACGCGGAGCATCGGCACGATAGTCAAATCTTCCATGCGACGTGACGTAGTGTTTTACCAGTAGCTCGCGGCACGGTGCTTTAGATGTGCTTTTCGATCACGATGGCACTGACAACGCCGAACCGCTATGCGACGCAGAGCGTCGCGAACTGCATTCCCGTGCGCAGATGCATCCCTGTGGCGCTCGGCGTCACATGCTAACCTGCAGCGACCCGGGCACTCCGGCCAAGCCCGCCAAAAAAAGGAGTGAAGCCATGCAATCTAACACCCCTCAGCCCAACCCCGCGCCTTTCCTGAAAGCGGGTGAAACAGTGGTGCTGTTCGATGGCGTCTGCAAATTATGCAACGGCTGGGCAAAATTCATTATTCGCCATGACCGCAGGCAGCGGATACGCCTGGCTACTGTGCAATCGCCGGAGGGCCAGGCGCTGCTGGAATGGGCGGGCCTTCCACTGGATCGTTTTGACACAATGGCGGCCGTCACTGGGGATCGGCTCTATGTTCGCTCCGAGGCCTTCTTTGTCGCCCTGTCGGATTTTCCTGCGCCTTGGCGCTGGCTGAGGGTGTTGCGCTTCTTCCCGGCGTTTATACGCGACTGGCTGTACGACAGAATCGCCTTGAATCGATACCGGCTATTTGGTCGTTATGATTCCTGCCTGCTGCCAACCCCCGATCACGAGCGGCGCTTTCTGAAAGCCAGCCCGTGATCAAGCGTTAGCCGTTCGCCCTGATTACTCGGGCGCTGCGGCAGGTGTCGGTGCAGGCGGTGGGCGCAGGCCTACTTCTGCGCTGAGGCGCATTTCCTTGCCGTTGCGCATCACGTCGATTGCAATCTTGTCCTTGGGCTTGGTGCGCGCCACCTGGTTCATCGAGCGACGGCCGTCACCCGCTGGCTCTCCATTGATGGCAAGAATTACGTCACCCAGTCGCAGCCCGGCTTTCTGCGCGGGCCCATCGCGAAAAATACCAGCGACAACGATGCCTGGACGATCCTTGAGCCCGAAGGACTCGGCCAGCTCCGGGGTCAACGGTTGAACCTCGATGCCCAGCCAGCCGCGAATGACCTGACCGTGTTCGATGATCGACTTCATGACATCCATCGCCAGCTTGGTCGGGATAGCGAAGCCGATGCCTTGAGATCCGCCGGACTTGGAAAAGATCGCGGTATTGATGCCGATCAGATTGCCAGCGGCATCCACCAGCGCACCGCCCGAGTTGCCGGGGTTGATGGCTGCGTCGGTCTGAATGAAGTCTTCATACGTGTTCAGGCCCAACTGGTTACGCCCGGTGGCGCTGATGATGCCCATCGTCACGGTCTGGCCGACGCCGAACGGGTTGCCGATGGCCAGTGCGACGTCGCCGATACGAATGCCGTCGGAGCGCGCGATGGTAATGGCTGGCAGGTTTTTCAGATCGATTTTCAAGACCGCAAGGTCGGTTTCCGGGTCGTTGCCAATGACTCTGGCGATGGTTTCGCGGCCGTCCTTGAGCGCCACCACGATCTGGTCCGCGCCAGTGGTGACGTGGTTATTGGTCAGGATGTAGCCTTCCGGGCTCATCATCACGCCAGAGCCAAGGCTGGACTCCATGCGCTTCTGTTTAGGCGTGTTGTCGCCAAAGAAGCGCCGGAACTGCGGGTCTTCAAAAAGCGGGTTGGCGCCCTTGTTCACCATCTTGGTGGTATAGAGGTTGACCACCGCTGGCGCTGCTGCAATGACCGCATCGGCATAGGAAGAGGGGCCCTGCATGACATTGGTCGTCTGTGGCGCCTGTTGCAGATTGACATCCATGCTCGGCAGGCCGACCCACTGCGGATAACGCTGGATGATCAGCAGGGCGATAAGCACGCCAGCCAGCAATGGCCAGCCGAAAAAACGCAGTGCCTTGAACATTTAACAAGTCCTGATGGTTGCGGGCGCAGAAAGTTTTGCCACGGGTGCGCCATAATGGCGGGCATTATACGAGTACAACGCAGCTCTGAACTGCATATTTAGGAGTCTTTTATGGCTGTTGCTCTGAGCACCCTCGTCGAAGAAGCCGACCGCTATCTGAACAGTGCCCGTATTCAGGATTATTGCCCCAACGGGCTGCAGGTCGAAGGCCGGCCGCAGGTGATGCGCATCGTCAGCGGCGTGACCGCCAGCCAGGCATTGCTGGACGCCGCCGTGGAGGCTCAGGCTGATCTGATCCTGGTGCACCACGGCTATTTCTGGAAGGGCGAAAACCCCTGTGTCGTCGGCATGAAGCAGCGTCGCCTGAAAACCCTGCTCAAACACGACATCAGCCTGCTTGCCTATCACCTGCCGCTGGACGTGCACCCTGAAGTGGGTAACAACGTGCAACTGGCGCGTCAACTGGACATCACTGTCGAAGGCCCGCTGGACCCCGAAAACGCGCGTGTGGTCGGCTTGATCGGCTCGTTGTCCGAACCCATGACCGCGCGGGATTTCGCCCGTCGCGTGCAGGACGCTCTGGGGCGTGAGCCCTTGCTCATCGAAGGCAGCCAGATGATTCGCCGGGTTGGCTGGTGCACCGGTGGCGGCCAGGGTTACATCGATCAGGCGGTGCTGGAAGGCGTCGATCTGTTTCTGAGTGGCGAGGCGTCGGAGCAGACCTTTCACAGCGCGCGCGAGAATGACATCAGCTTCATCGCTGCCGGTCACCACGCCACCGAGAGGTATGGCGTTCAGGCGCTGGGCGATTACCTGGCTCGTCGTTTCGCGCTGGAGCATATCTTCATCGATTGCCCCAACCCGATCTGAATAACCAAACAGTGAGGCATATGCATAGATCGTTTCGATCTAGCGGCATCGCTGATTAGCGATATCACGCATGTTAAAGTGCGCGGCTCGAATACGGCCCGCAGGCCGCCCCGGGTTTTCCCGGTCCATAACGAACGCAATCCGTGAGTAGCCATGGTTGACAAACTGACGCATCTGAAACAGCTGGAGGCGGAAAGCATCCACATCATCCGCGAGGTCGCCGCCGAGTTCGATAACCCGGTGATGCTGTACTCGATCGGCAAGGATTCGGCCGTGATGCTGCACCTGGCGCGCAAGGCTTTCTTCCCCGGCAAACTGCCATTCCCGGTGATGCATGTCGATACCCGCTGGAAATTCCAGGAGATGTATCGCTTTCGCGACCAGATGGTCGAGGAAATGGGCCTTGACCTGATCACTCACATCAACCCCGATGGCGTGGCGCAGGGCATCAACCCTTTCACCCACGGCAGCGCCAAACACACCGACATCATGAAGACCGAGGGCCTGAAACAGGCGCTCGACAAGCATGGTTTCGATGCCGCTTTCGGCGGCGCCCGACGCGACGAAGAAAAGTCCCGGGCCAAGGAACGCGTGTACTCGTTCCGCGACAGCAAACACCGCTGGGACCCGAAAAATCAGCGTCCCGAGCTGTGGAATGTCTATAACGGCAACGTCAACAAGGGCGAGTCGATCCGCGTGTTCCCGCTGTCCAACTGGACCGAGCTGGACATCTGGCAGTACATCTACCTTGAAGGCATCCCGATCGTACCGCTGTATTTCGCCGCCGAGCGCGACGTGATCGAGAAGAACGGCACGCTGATCATGATTGACGACGAGCGCATCCTCGAGCATCTCACCGACGAAGAAAAGTCGCGCATCGTCAAGAAAAAGGTCCGTTTCCGTACCCTCGGCTGCTACCCGCTGACCGGTGCTGTCGAGTCCGAAGCGACCAGCCTGACCGACATCATTCAGGAAATGCTGCTGACGCGAACTTCCGAACGCCAGGGCCGGGTCATCGACCACGACGGTGCAGGCTCGATGGAAGAAAAGAAACGTCAGGGTTATTTCTAAGGGGTGTCACATGTCGCATCAATCTGATTTGATCAGCGAGGACATCCTCGCCTATCTGGGCCAGCACGAACGCAAGGAAATGCTGCGCTTTCTTACCTGTGGCAACGTCGACGACGGCAAGAGCACGCTGATCGGGCGTTTGCTGCACGACTCCAAGATGATCTACGAAGATCACCTGGAAGCCATCACCCGTGACTCGAAAAAGTCCGGCACCACGGGCGATGACGTCGATCTGGCGTTGCTCGTGGACGGCCTGCAGGCCGAGAGGGAGCAGGGCATCACGATCGATGTCGCTTACCGCTATTTCTCCACGGCCAAGCGCAAGTTCATCATTGCCGATACGCCTGGCCATGAGCAGTACACCCGCAACATGGCGACCGGTGCGTCGACCTGTGATCTGGCGATCATTCTGGTGGATGCGCGTTACGGCGTGCAGACCCAGACCCGTCGTCACAGCTACATCGCCTCGCTGCTGGGTATCAAGCACATCGTTGTGGCCATCAACAAGATGGACCTCAACGGCTTCGACGAGAGCGTATTCGAGTCGATCAAAGCGGATTATCTGAAGTTTGCCGAGGGCATCGCCTTCAAGCCGACCACCATGGCGTTCGTGCCGATGTCGGCGCTCAAAGGCGACAACGTGGTGAACAAGAGCGAGCGTTCGCCTTGGTACACCGGCCAGTCGCTGATGGAAATTCTTGAAACCGTCGAAATCGCCAGCGACCGTAATTACACGGACCTGCGTTTTCCGGTGCAGTACGTCAACCGCCCCAACCTGAACTTCCGTGGTTTTGCCGGCACGCTGGCCAGCGGCATCGTGCACAAGGGCGACGAAATCGTTGTGCTGCCGTCGGGCAAGAGCAGCCGTGTGAAGTCCATCGTCACATTCGAAGGCGAGCTCGAGCAGGCCGGGCCGGGTCAGGCGGTCACGCTGACCATGGAAGACGAGATCGACATCTCCCGTGGTGATCTGCTGGTGCATGCCGACAACGTTCCCCAGGTCAGCGATGCGTTCGACGCCATGCTGGTGTGGATGGCTGAAGAGCCGATGCTGCCCGGCAAGAAGTACGACATCAAACGCGCCACCAGCTACGTGCCGGGCTCGATTGCCAGCATCACCCATCGGGTCGATGTGAACACGCTGGAAGAAGGCCCCGCCAGCTCGTTGCAGTTGAACGAGATCGGTCGTGTCAAAGTCAGCCTGGACGCGCCTATCGCGCTGGATGGCTACAGCAGCAACCGCACTACTGGCGCGTTTATCGTTATCGATCGCCTGACCAATGGCACCGTTGCGGCAGGTATGATCATCGCCAAGCCGGTGTCGGGCGGCGGTTCGCACCACCATGGTGAGCTGGCTCACGTTTCTACCGAGGAGCGTGCACAGCGTTTCGGTCAGCAGCCAGCCACCGTGCTGTTCAGCGGCTTGTCTGGCGCGGGCAAAAGCACGCTGGCGTACGCGGTCGAGCGCAAGTTATTCGACATGGGCCGTGCGGTCTATGTGCTGGACGGCCAGAACCTGCGTCATGACCTGAACAAGGGTTTGCCACAGGATCGCGCCGGCCGCACCGAGAACTGGAGCCGTGCTGCGCATGTGGCGCGTCAGTTCAACGAAGCGGGCCTGCTGACCCTGGCGGCCTTCGTTGCGCCGGACGCTGAGGGCCGTGAACGCGCCAAAGCGCTGATCGGCAAAGAGCGTCTGGTGACCGTCTACGTTCAGGCGTCTCCAGCGGTCTGCCGTGAACGTGACCCGCAAGGCCTGTATGCCGCTGATGGCGACAACATTCCGGGTGAGTCCTTCCCGTATGACGTGCCACTGAATGCCGATCTGGTGATCGACACGCAGACGCTCAGCGTGGAAGAAAGCGTTAAACAGGTACTGGATCTGTTGCGTGGTCGCGGCGCGATCTGATGTGTACGCAAGCGTTTAGCCTGTAACGGCCCCTTCGCGATCCGCATTGCTCGCGAAAAGGGGGCTAGGCTCACAAAAAAAGCCCGCCGCAGATGCTCTCTGCGGCGGGCTTTTGTGTGGCGGTGAACCTTACTTTTTCAAGCCGTAGTGCTCATCGAGCATGCCTGGGGTATTAGGCGACTTGGGGGCGTAGTCCTTGGGTGTTTCGGTGTCGCGCGGCGGGGTCAGGCGATCACGATGGTCGCGGTGTGCCTGATTGGCCTCCGGGTGCAGCGCGGCCAGCAGACGCTGGCGGGTCAGGTCATCGAGTGCCAGACGGTTGGCGCCTTCTGCAAGGTGCTCCTGAACGTCCTGATAGCTTTGCGAAAGCTTCTGTACCAGATTAGCCGTGCTGTTGAAGTGAGTGACTACCTCGTTCTGATAGGTGTCGAAACGCTCCTGAATGTCATCCAGCTGGCGCTGAGTGCTGTTCGGAACGGTGTTGGGCAGCAAACGTGCCACCAGAAAACCAATGACGACACCGGCCACCAGGGCGAGCGTCGGCAACAACCAGACTAAGAGCGAGTGTTCCACGAGTCCTTCCTCTATAAACGGCTTTGCTTTACGTTAACGGCTCGAACCTGCGCTGTATACCCGCGACGTGTCGTTGATATGCAAGCCGCAGACAATCAGCTAGACGAGTCGACCCATTTCGAGGTCACGGAGTTCTGTTTTGCTCATGCGTGAAACCCCATTTTTTATCGATGCCCCAGAAGGCCAGCTTGAAGCGCTGTATCAGGATGTGCCGGATGCCAGAGGCGTGGCGCTGATCTGCCATCCTAACCCGATCCAGGGCGGCACGATGCTCAATAAAGTCGTCTCGACGTTGCAGCGTACCGCACGCGACCAGGGTTTGATCACTCTGCGCTTCAATTATCGCGGCGTCGGTGCCAGTGCCGGTACATCGGTGGCCGGGCCCGGCGAAATCGACGATGCCCAGGCCGCTGCCCAATGGCTGCGGGCGCAGCATCCGGATTTGCCGATGACCCTGTTCGGTTTTTCGTTCGGCGGTTATGTTGCTGCCAACCTGGGCGGTCGCCTCGAAGCACAGGGCGAAAAGCTCACGCATTTGTTCCTGATTGCTGCAGCTGCCTCGCGTCTCCAGGATCAGAGCGTATTGCCACACGCCTGCCCGCTGACGATCATTCAGCCAGAGGCCGACGAAGTCATCGACCCTGAAACGGTCTATGCATGGTCGGCCGCGCTGCAACGCCCCCATGAGCTGCTGAAAGTGGCAGAATGCGGACACTTTTTTCACGGCAAGTTGACTGATCTGAAAGATCTGCTCCTGCCGCGACTCCCCAACTGATTGCAGCCCGTATTGCATCCTTTAGATAAGCGACCTGCCATGACCACTCGTATCCTGACCGGTATCACGACCACCGGCACTCCCCATCTGGGCAACTACGCGGGCGCGATTCGCCCGGCCATCGTTGCCAGCCGTCAGAGTGACGTCGATTCGTTCTACTTTCTGGCCGATTATCACGCGTTGATCAAATGCGATGACCCGCTGCGCATTCAGCGCTCGCGTCTGGAAATCGCCGCGACCTGGCTGGCAGCCGGTCTTGATGTCGATCGTGTGACGTTCTATCGCCAGTCGGACATCCCGGAGATCCCGGAACTGACCTGGCTGCTCACCTGCGTTGCGGCCAAGGGCCTGCTCAACCGTGCGCACGCTTACAAGGCGTCGGTCGACAAAAACGTCGAAAGCTGCGAAGACCCGGATGCGGGTATCACCATGGGCCTGTACAGCTACCCGGTGCTGATGGCGGCCGACATTCTGATGTTCAACGCGCATCAGGTTCCGGTGGGCCGCGATCAGATTCAACACGTTGAAATGGCCCGTGACATCGGTCAGCGTTTCAACCACCTGTTCGGCAAGGGCAGGGAATTCTTTGTCATGCCGGAAGCGTTGATCGAAGAGAGCGTTGCCACGTTGCCGGGGCTCGACGGGCGCAAGATGTCCAAGAGCTATGACAACACCATCCCGTTGTTCAGCAGCGCCAAAGACATGAAAAGCGCCATTTCGCGCATCGTCACCGACTCGCTGGCGCCCGGTGAAGCGAAAGACCCGGACAACTCCCATCTGTTCACGCTGTATCAGGCGTTCTCCACCCCTGAGCAGTGTGCAGAGTTCCGTTCCGAACTGTTGCAGGGCCTTGGCTGGGGTGAGGCGAAGACTCGTATGTTTACCTTGCTGGACGAGCAGTTGGGCGAGGCGCGTGAGCAGTACCTGAGCCTGATCGAGCGCCCGGCTGATCTGGAAGACATCCTGCTCGCCGGTGCCCAGAAAGCCCGTCGCGTCGCTACCCCGTTCCTTGATGAGTTGCGTGAGGCTGTTGGCCTGCGCTCGTTCCGTACCGCGGTACAGAACGCCGACACCGGCAAGAAAAAGACTACCAAAGGCGCGCGCTTCGTCAGCTTCCGTGAAGACGACGGCAGTTTCCGTTTCCGCCTGCTGGCCGCCGATGGCGAGCAATTGCTGTTGTCGCGCACTTTTGCCGACGGCAAGGCGGCCGGCATCGTCAGCAAGCAGTTGCAGCAGGGCGGTGAACTGGATCTGCGCAGTGAAGCCGATCGCTTTACGCTGTGGCTGAACGGCGAGTGTGTAGCCGACAGCCCGGTGTTCGCCGATGCCACTGCGCGTGACAATGCGGTCGAGACCCTCAAGCTGGCACTCGCTCCTCAACAGGACTGATTGCCAATCCCCGGGGTCGTCGCTACAGTGACGACCCGTTTTTGTTGCCTTGCTAACGAATTATGACGCCCCTAGAACGATATCAAGCTGATCTGAAACGCCCGGACTTCTTCCATGATGCCGCGCAGGAAAACGCTGTGCGCCATTTGCAGCGCCTTTATGAGGATCTGGTCGCCGCTCACGACAGCAAGCCAGGCCTGTTCGGCAAGCTGTTTGGCAAGAAAGAGCCGACCTTGGTCAAGGGCCTGTATTTCTGGGGTGGTGTGGGTCGCGGCAAGACTTATCTGGTCGACACGTTCTTTGAAGCGCTGCCGTTCCAGGACAAGGTCCGTACGCACTTCCACCGCTTCATGAAGCGCGTGCACGAAGAGATGAAGACCCTCAAGGGCGAAAGAAACCCGCTGACGATCATCGCCAAGCGTTTTTCCGACGAGGCGCGGGTCATCTGCTTCGACGAATTCTTCGTTTCCGACATCACCGACGCCATGATCCTCGGCACGCTGATGGAAGAGCTGTTCAAGAATGGCGTGACCCTGGTCGCGACGTCCAACATCGTTCCGGACGGCCTGTACAAGGACGGTCTGCAGCGAGCGCGCTTTCTGCCAGCCATTGCGCTGATCAAGCAGAACACCGACATCGTCAACGTCGACAGTGGCGTTGACTATCGTCTGCGTCACCTTGAGCAGGCTGAGCTGTTCCATTTCCCGCTCAACGACGCCGCGCAGGAAAGCATGCGCAAAAGCTTCAAGGCGCTGACCCCGGATTGCGCAGAAACCGTCGAAAACGACGTGTTGATGATCGAGAATCGCGAGATCCGTGCCCTGCGTACCTGTGACGACGTGGCATGGTTCGACTTCCGCGAACTGTGCGACGGGCCGCGCAGCCAGAACGATTACATCGAGCTGGGCAAGATTTTCCACGCGGTGCTGCTCAGCGGCGTCGAGCAGATGGACGTCTCCACCGACGACATCGCCCGGCGCTTCATCAACATGGTCGACGAGTTCTACGATCGCAACGTCAAGCTGATCATCTCGGCCGAGGTTGAATTGAAGGACCTGTACACCGGTGGCCGGTTGATGTTCGAGTTTCAGCGCACCTTGAGCCGCCTGCTGGAAATGCAATCCCACGAGTTTCTCTCGCGGGCGCATAGGCCCTAGTGAAGCAGCTGCAAGTTTCAAGCTACAAGCCGCAAGACAAAAGCTTGTAGCTTGTAGCTTGTAGCTTGTAGCTCACCCCGTTCAGCTCCCCCCTTGCAGCTTGAGGCTCTCGAACTGTTGACGGTACTGGTTGGGTGACAGCTCGGTGTGCTGGCGGAAGAGGCGGGCGAAGAAGCTGGCGTCGTCGTAGCCGACTTCGTAGCTGATGGTCTTGATGCTCTTGCGCGTGCCTGACAGCAACCCCTTCGCCGTTTCGATCCGCAGCCGCTGCAGGTAGTGCAGTGGCTTGTCGCCCGTTGCGGTCTGGAAGCGGCGCATGAAATTGCGAATGCTCATGCCGTGCTCTCGGGCGACGTCTTCAAAGCGGAATTTGTCGGCGAAGTGCTCTTCAAGCCAATGCTGGATCTGCAGAATCACCACGTCCTGATGCAGTTTCTGCCCGCCAAAACCGATTCGCCCAGGCGCATACGTGCGGCGCACTTCGTAGAGAATGTCGCGTGCGACGGCCTGGGCGACGTTGGCGCCACAGAAGCGCTCGATCAGGTAGATGTAGAGGTCGCAGGCTGATGTCGTACCGCCTGCGCAATACACATTATCGGCGTCAGTCAGGTGTTTTTCCTGATTGAGCAGCACCTTGGGGTAGCGCTCGGCGAAGGCAGTGAAGAATCGCCAGTAAGTGGTGGCTTCCTTGCCATCAAGCAGCCCGGCCTCGGCCAGCCAATACACACCGGTGGCCTCGCCGCAGAGCACGGCGCCATTGGCGTGTTGCTCGCGCAACCAGGGGAGGATCTGTGGGTAGCGCTGGCACAGGGTTTCAAAATCATCCCAGAAGGCCGGAATGACGATGATATCGCTCTGGCACAGCGCGCCGTCGACCGGCAGGGTGACGTCGCTGAAGCTGCTGACCGGTAGCCCGTCCGGGCTGACCAGGCGCGTTTCGAAGGCCGGTATCAGGCCCTGACCCAATTGTTTGCTGTAGCGCAGGCTGGCCAGATGGAAGAAGTCCTTGGCCTGCATGACGGTCGAGGCAAACATTTTGTCGGTGGTCAGGATGCTGACGCGGCGCAGAAGAGTGGCGTGTTGGATCGGCATAATCTTTATTCTTATATGGGTAAATGGTCAAGCAACGGCTGGATCGTCTTATTTTTTGTCAGGCGTGTCCAGCCTCCTCATGTCTCGTTCGCTCGGAGCGATAGCATGATGGCTTTGTGCTAAGCGCGCAAATATCCGCCAATCCATGCCTCGCAGGCAATAAACAGAACGTGAACAAAAAATCCGGTTGAGGTTATTTGCCCAGTCTGTATAATTCGCCAGCTCTTTGCAGTGGAAGTGATGCGCCGTCTGCCGAAGAATCTTGCCGTATAACGGACGCGCTGACCCGAGCCCCCGATAGCGTCTGTTTCCGGCTGCCTTTGACTTGTCAAAGTACGCACTATTCAGTAAGATCCGCCGTCTAATTTTCAGGGCGGCCCCTGAGGCTATAAAGAATGAAAACTTTTACTGCTAAACCGGAAACAGTTAAGCGCGACTGGTTCGTCGTCGACGCTGCTGGTCAGACCCTGGGTCGTCTGGCCACCGAAATCGCGAGCCGTCTGCGTGGCAAGCACAAACCGGAATACACTCCGCACGTTGACACCGGCGACTACATCGTCGTGATCAATGCCGAGCAGATCCGCGTTACTGGTGCCAAGACCACCGACAAGATCTACTACTCACACTCCGGTTTTCCGGGCGGGATCAAATCGATCAACTTCGAAAAGCTGATCGCCAAAGCTCCTGAGCGCGTGATCGAGACCGCGGTCAAAGGCATGCTGCCTAAGAACCCGCTGGGTCGCGACATGTATCGTAAGCTGAAAGTCTATGCGGGCGCTGTACACCCTCATACTGCTCAGCAGCCCCTAGAACTGAAGTTTTAACGGAATAGTTCATTATGTCGGCGACTCAAAATTACGGCACTGGCCGTCGCAAGACCGCAACCGCACGCGTTTTCCTGCGTCCGGGCACTGGTAACATCTCGATCAACAACCGCTCCCTGGACAATTTCTTCGGCCGCGAGACTGCCCGCATGGTAGTTCGTCAGCCGCTGGAACTGACCGAGACAGTTGAAAAGTTCGACATCTACGTCACCGTAATCGGTGGCGGTGTAAGTGGTCAGGCTGGCGCAATCCGCCACGGTATCACTCGCGCTCTGATGCAGTACGACGAGACCCTGCGCGGCGCTCTGCGTAAAGCAGGCTTCGTGACTCGCGATGCTCGTGAAGTTGAACGTAAGAAAGTCGGTCTGCGTAAAGCGCGTAAGCGTCCGCAGTACTCGAAGCGTTAATTCGCTCTTCGTTCCAGAAAGAACGTCCACCTCCTCACGGGGTTGGGCGTTTTTTTATGGGCGCATTTTTACGGCTTGAGCTGTCGTTCAGACAGGCATTTTGGGTGCATTTCGCAAGATTTATAGGCTTTTTGCGCAAGATTGCAGAATTTACAAGCGTAAATGAGCTATCTTGTCGCCCGCGACGAACACCTGTCCTGTTGCGTTCATTATCGGATGTGCCCCCTGAGGGTGCGTTCGTTCGTCTGTCCGATAAATTTTACAAGCGAGGAGGACCGCCATGGGCGTGACCAACCGGTTGGCCTGTTACTCCGACCCCGCCGACCACTATTCCCATCGCGTGCGCATCGTGCTCGCGGAGAAAGGTGTCAGCGCCGAGATCATTGAGGTTGTGGCGGGTCGTCATCCGCCGCAGCTTATCGAAGTCAATCCGTATGGCAGCGTGCCTACCCTGGTCGATCGCGACCTGGCGCTGTACGAGTCCACGGTGGTGATGGAATACCTGGATGAGCGTTATCCGCATCCGCCCTTATTGCCTGTCTATCCAGTCACCCGTGCCAACAGCCGTCTGCTGATCCATCGGATCCAGCGTGACTGGTGTGGCCTTGTGGACCTGATTCTGGATACTCGCAGTAAAGAGCCTGCCCGTGTTCAGGCGCGCAAGGAGCTGCGTGAAAGCCTGACCGGGGTTTCGCCGTTGTTCGCGGAAAAAGCTTTTTTCATGAGCGACGAGCTAAGTCTTGTTGACTGCTGTCTACTCCCAATACTCTGGCGTTTGCCGATTTTGGGTATTGAATTGCCGCGGCCTGCCAAGCCGTTGCTTGATTATATGGAGCGTCAATTTGCGCGTGAGGCTTTTCAGGCAAGTCTGTCTGCCGCCGAACGTGAAATGCGCTAAGGCTTAAGGAGCCGTTAATGAACTCCAGTCGCCCTTATCTTGTTCGCGCTCTTTATGAGTGGATCGTCGATAACGATTGCACCCCGCATGTGCTGGTCAATGCGGAATACCCATCGGTGCAGGTCCCTCAGGGCTTTGCCAATGATGGGCAGATTGTCCTGAACGTTTCGCCAAGCGCAGTGCGTCATCTGCACATGGATAACGATGCGGTCAGCTTTGAAGGCCGCTTCGGCGGTGTGCCGCACACACTGTACGTGCCTGTGGCTGCCATCCTGGGCATTTATGCCCGTGAGAATGGTCAGGGTATGGTGTTCGACCTGGAGCCTTCCCTTGAGGAGGGTGAAGAGATCGAGACCGAAGATGACACGCCGCCACCCGACAGCGAGCCACCGCGCCCAAGCGGCAGGCCAAGCCTGAAGGTCGTGAAGTAAAACATGCACAATAAAAAAGGCGATCCCTGGATCGCCTTTTTTACGTCTGCCCATTGGCCGTCAGTCGATGTATTCGAACAGTTTGACGATCTTCTGCACGCCCGAGACGCTCTGCACCAGGTTGGTGGCGCGATTGGCTTCGTCCTGAGTCACCAGGCCCAGCAGGAACACGATGCCGTTCTCGGTCACGACCTTGATGCGCGAGCCGGGAATCGACGCGTCGGCGATCATCTGGCTTTTGATCTTGGTCGTCAGCCAGGCATCGTTGTTACGCGCCAGCAGGGATGACGGTGCCATGACCTGCAGCTCGTTGTTGACCTTCTTGACGCGCTGGACCGAAGCGGCGGCCTGCTCGGCGATTGCCTTGAGGTCGGCGCGTGGCGTCTGGCCTGCGAGCAGGACGATGCCGTTGAAGCTGGTCACGACAATGTGCGAGCCGTCGGCAAGGTCAGGGTTGGCCTTGGAGATGTTGACGGCTGCCTTGGTTTCGATCAGTGAGTCATCGATCTTGCTGCCGAAGGTGCGGGTGCCGCGATCATCTTCGATCGGCTTGTCGCGAGCGGCCGTCAGCACAGAACTGCATCCGGTGACGCTCAGGCACAGTGTCAGAACCAGTAGGCTAAGACGATTAGGGGTCATTCTTCACTCCCGAACAGTTGGCTGTCGATCAAATCGCAAAGGCAATGGATCGTCAGCAGATGGACTTCTTGTATGCGTGCCGTGACGTTGGCCGGTACGCGGATCTCCACGTCCTCGGGCAATAGCAGCGAAGCCATGCCGCCACCGTCGCGTCCCGTCAATGCTACGACAATCATTTCGCGATCATGTGCGGCCTGGATGGCCTGAATAATATTCGCCGAGTTGCCGCTGGTGGAAATCGCCAGCAGCACATCGCCTGGTTGGCCCAGTGCGCGGATCTGTTTGGAGAAGATTTCGTTGTAGCTGTAGTCGTTGGCGATCGAGGTGATCGTCGAGCTGTCGGTAGTCAGCGCAATGGCCGGCAGGCTGGGCCGTTCGCGCTCGAAGCGATTGAGCATTTCCGAGGAAAAGTGCTGTGCATCGCCAGCCGATCCGCCGTTGCCGCACGCAAGCATTTTGCCTTCGTTGAGCAGGGCATTGACCATGACCTGGCTGGCTTGCTCGATAAAGGGTGCAAGGACTTCCATCGCCTGTTGCTTGGTGTCGATGCTGGCCTGGAACAGCCGGCGAATTCGGGATTGCATGTCCATCAATGTGACCTTAATTAGAGCGTACGGCGGCGGGACGGATGCGCCGGGTTCTCCCGGAAGCTATCCGGCACACAAGGTGTGCAGCCGGCAAAACAAATAGCGAAATCGGTAGGGCACAAGCCTGTTGCTGGTGATGACGGCGACAGGGCTGCAAGGCCCTTGCGCGAGGTCAGCTGTCAAAAGCGCTTTTGATCCAGTTCAGCGGTACGGTGCTGCCATCAAAGCTGCCAGGGCTGCCTTCAATGGCGATCACGTCGAAACGGCACGGATAATCGGCCCAGCATGATACCTGTTGCAGAAAAAGCTGTGCGGCGGTGACGAGTTTCCCTTGCTTGCGAAAATCGACACTTTCCACCGCGCCACCCCATCCGCAATGGCGTCGGTAGCGAACTTCGACGAATACTACTGTATCGCCGTCAAGCATGACCAGATCAAGCTCGCCGCGTTTGCATAACCAGTTCTGTTCAATGAGGCGCAGCCCCTGTTGTTGCAGAAACTGCAGGGCGAAGGCTTCGGCCTCGCGCCCTGCTTGCTGGCGGGTGCTGCGTGGTATCAAGGTGCGGTGTCCGGCAGGCGCTGGATCTTGCCATCAACGAACTCGGCCCAAGGCAACTGACGCTCGACGCGACGGCCCGGATTGATGCTCAGGCTGCCCGACAGGCCGTCAATGCGGCTGTCAGGCATCGCCTTGAGCTGGGCAAGGCGTGGCGCCAGGCGATAGGCGTCGATGCCCATTGCGTAGAGTCGGCCGAGGCTGCCGGCGGCCTGTGGCCATTGGGCAGTGACCTGCTGGCGAAGTGGGTCTTCGGCATTCAGCAGCCAAGGGGTTTCGCAGAAGCGTACGCCATTGAGGTCCATGTACTGCGCATGGTCATTGCTGTTGGTGAACAGGTGCGAGGTGGCGTAGACCGGAACGTCGCCAGCGTACTGGAAGACCATGGTCGGCTTGATCTGCTGCGCCTGCTGCGGGGTGGCGGCGAGGAACATGAAGTCGATGTCCTGGCGACGGCTTGGCTGGGCGGCGACCTGGGTGCCGGCAGTGCTTTGCAGGCGCTGGGCGCGGCCTTCGCTGTTACGCAGCTGGAACAGGTCGGCGACCTGTTGCGCCAGCTCCACAGGTTGATCAACGTGCTCGGCGGCGATCAGCGTGCCGCCCTTGGCCTGCCAGCTCTTGCGGAAGGCATCCAGAACGCGGTCGCCCCATTCGCCTTTCGGAACCATGGCGACAGCGCTGCGCTTGCCGTCTGCCCAGGCGCGACGTGCCACTTCGCGGGCTTCGTCTTCTGCGGCCAGGCCGAACTGATACAGCTGCGCAGGGCCTTCGGTGCTGGTGTCGCTGTAATTGAGTGCCAGGGTGGTGATCGGCAGTTGCTGACGGCTGTTCAGCTGTTTGACGAGATTCTTTTCCAGTGGGCCGACCACCAGCTGTGCGCCAGCAGCCTGGGCCTGACGGTAGAACTCATCCATCGAGGTCACGCGCGAGCTGTCGAACACTTGAATGGCAGGGGGATTTTGCCCTGCCTGCTGCGCCTGAAAGTGCGCGGCCATGAAGCCGTCGCGCAACGCCTTGGCCACTGAGGCCAGTTGCCCATCCTGTGGCAGCAGCAGGGCGATTTTGGTGATCGGCTCGCTGGTCAGGGCGCGCAGTTGTGCAAGGGCGGTAGGCAATTGCAGTGCGGCAGGATGTTTCGGGTTCTGGGCTTTCCAGTTATCGATGGCAGCCTGTTGTTGCTCAAGCGTACCGGCACCTTTGATCGAGCGAGCCAGATTCAGCCAGCCGCCCATGTCGTCGGTCGCTGTGCTTTGCAACTGATCGGCCGGAAGGGCGGAAACCAGTGTCCAGATCGCATCGTTGTTGGCGCTTGCATCTGCGCCCTGCAACAGCGGACCTGCGTAAACCCGCTCATGAACCGCTGCCAGCGCCTGACCATCGGCTTCCAGCGCACGCGCCTTGACCATGTGGGTACGCACCTGCTGCTCGACCGACAGTTCGCCCAGGCGCTGCATGCTTGGGTGATTCAGGGCGGTCAACGCTGCCTTGGGTTGATTGCGGCCCATCGCCAGTTCGGCGGACAGTGTGCTGGCAAAAACCTGCAGGCCTGGCTTGAGTTGATCGAGCTGCACCTGCCCGAGGATCTGCGCAGCGCGTCCTGCATCGTTCTGGCGGTTGGCCAGGTCGGCAGCACTCAAGCGCAGCGTAGCGGCCTGCTCGGGTGTTTTGGCGTTGGCGGCCTGATCAAGCAGTTGCTCGATGCTGGCGTCAGGGGTTCGAGGCAGCTCGCCAAGACTGGACGAGGGCGAGCTTGCACACGCTGCGAGAAGGGCAGCGAGGCAGAGGGCAGAGAGCAGCCGCAGACAAGCGATCATTGGTATGTTCCTGAAACTCGAGCGAATTAGCGGGGAATTGTACCCAAGCACTGGCCGGGGTGCGACGTCGAAGGTGTTTAAAGCCGTGATATTGGTCGCGTTAAGGTCATCTGCAGGCCAAATCGTTCAATTGGAGAGGGTCGCGATGTTTCGCTGTGCCGGGTAATCATGTTTTTATCCCTTTTTCATTGCCATCCCTGATGCGCGAACCGTTGACCCGGCCGCAGCCTGTACAATGCGTTTTTTCAAACATCAGCTTTAACATAAGAGGTCTGCGTTTTGACTGTTCCGGTTGTTTCGAATTCCACTCCGGGCTCGCTTTATGTCGTTGCGACCCCTATCGGCAATCTGGACGATATGAGCGTGCGAGCGCTGAAGGTATTGCGTGAAGTCGCATTGATAGCTGCGGAGGATACCCGTCACTCGGCGCGCCTGATGCAACACTTCGGCATATCGACTCCACTGGCCGCCTGTCACGAGCATAACGAACGCGATGAGGGTAGCCGGTTCATCACCCGTCTGCTGGCCGGAGACGACATCGCGCTGATTTCCGATGCGGGCACGCCGCTGATTTCCGATCCCGGTTATCACCTGGTGCGTCAGGCACGTGCCGCCGGTGTGCCGGTTGTCCCGGTGCCGGGCGCGTGCGCGTTGATCGCAGCGCTGTCTGCCGCAGGGCTGCCTTCGGATCGATTTATCTTCGAGGGGTTTCTTCCCGCCAAGGCAGTGGGGCGCAGGGCAAAGCTTGAGTTGGTGAAAGAAGAGCCGCGCACGCTGATCTACTATGAGGCGCCGCACCGCATCCTGGAATGCCTGCAGGACATGGAGCTGGTGTTCGGTGCGGACCGTCATGCGTTACTGGCGCGTGAAATAACCAAAACTTTCGAAACCCTCAAGGGTCTGCCTTTGGGTGAGCTTCGGGCATTTGTAGAGGCCGACAGCAATCAGCAGCGTGGCGAGTGTGTGGTGCTGGTGGCTGGCTGGACGCAGCCCGAAGACGAAGACGTTATTGGTGCCGAGGCGCGCCGGATTCTGGATCTGCTGCTTGAAGAGATGCCACTCAAGCGTGCCGCAGCGCTGGCTGCCGAGATAACCGGGGTGCGCAAGAACCTGCTGTATCAGGTGGCGCTGGAGAAGCAGAAGGGCTGAGAAGTCTGTATTGCAAAGGCTCGGGCAGGCTTTGCATGCTATTAAAGCTTGTTCTTGATGGCGTGTGCCGCTAACCTTGTCGGCGGAGAGTCGATTGGACAGTCGCTGCCTTTTGTTGTTCCGCAACAAGGGGGGGAGGAAAGTCCGGGCTCCATAGGGCGGAGTGCCAGGTAACACCTGGGAGGCGCGAGCCTACGGAAAGTGCCACAGAAAATAACCGCCTAAGCACTTCGGTGCCGGTAAGGGTGAAAAGGTGCGGTAAGAGCGCACCGCACGTCTGGCAACAGTTCGTGGCAAGGTAAACCCCACTCGGAGCAAGACCAAATAGGGTTCCTAGGCGTGGCCCGCGCTGGAACCGGGTAGGTTGCTAAAGACGTCCAGTGATGGCCGTCGTAGAGGAATGACTGTCCTCGACAGAACCCGGCTTACAGATCGACTCTCCACCTTTTTTCTACCTCTCGTTTCAAGCAGCAAAACCCTCTCGTAATACCAAAAAAATCTTAAACCTCATAAATCACATTAACTTTGAATCGCAACGATTTGAGTCGCGTGGGATTTATCCGTCAGAACCTTCCTGAAATTATCCTTTTGTACTCGATACCGCTTCTAAATCTCCGAAATGTAAGGGTTTTCCTTAAGACCGTGCCTTGACGGTGTGGTGGGCGCGTTCCTATAGTGTGCGTAAGTGGCAGAAAGTGGCGCGAAGTGGGTTTTTTCAGCGCAAAAAGCTAATATTCGGAGAATGCGCCTGTGTTCCGTGGTGCCAATGCGATCAATCTCGATGCAAAGGGCCGTCTCGCTATGCCGAGTCGGTACCGTGACGAGTTGGATTCGCGTAGCGCCGGGCAAATGATCGTGACTATCGATGCTGTTGACCCATGCCTGTGTCTGTATCCGCTGTCCGAATGGGAGCTGATAGAAGCAAAACTTCGTGATCTGGCGACGTTCCGTGAAGAGAACCGTCGTCTGCAACGGCTGTTGATTGGTAATGCTGTCGATCTGGAACTGGACGGCAGTGGGCGTTTTCTGGTGCCGCCACGCCTGCGCGAATACGCAAGGCTGGACAAGCGCGTAATGCTGGTGGGCCAACTCAACAAGTTTCAACTGTGGGACGAGGACGCCTGGAATGCTCTTGCTGATGCTGACCTGGCTGCCATTCAAAAACCTGGCGCGATGCCCGACGAATTACGTGATCTGATCCTGTGACTATGAATAGCGGTTTTACCCACATCACCGTGCTGCTCGAAGAAGCCGTGGAGGCTCTCGCGGTGCGCGCTGATGGCTGCTATCTGGACGGTACGTTCGGACGTGGCGGGCATAGCCGTCTCATATTGAACCACCTCGGCCCCGACGGTCGGCTGCTGGGTTTCGACAAGGACCCCCAAGCGATTGCCACAGGGCAAGCGCTAGCGGCCGAAGACGGCCGCTTTGTCATTGTGCAGCGCAGCTTTGCCGAGTTGGGCTCGCAAGCTCAGGAGCTTGGCCTTGCGGGCAAGGTCAGCGGCATTTTGCTCGACCTGGGCGTGTCGTCGCCGCAGCTCGACGACCCCGAGCGCGGTTTCAGTTTCATGAATGACGGCCCTCTGGATATGCGCATGGACCCGACCCGCGGCGTCAGCGCTGCCGAATTCATTGCCAGCGCGCCCGCCGAAGAAATCGCCCGCGTGTTCAAGGAATACGGCGAAGAGCGCTTTGCCAAACGCATGGCCAATGCCGTCGTTCAGCGCCGTGAAATCCAGCCTTTCGAGCGCACTGCCGATCTCGCTGAAGTCCTCAAGGTCGCCAACCCCGCCTGGGAAAAAGGCAAGAATCCTGCAACGCGTGCCTTTCAAGGCCTGCGTATTCATGTCAACAACGAACTGGGCGATCTGGAAGCCGGGCTTGAAGCGGCAATGGAGTCTCTGGAAGTCGGTGGCCGTCTGGTCGTCATCAGTTTTCACTCGCTGGAAGACCGCATCGTCAAGCTGTTCATGCGCAAGCTCGCCAAAGGCGAGGCCGACAACATGCCGCGCAACCTGCCGATCCAGTACAAGGCGTTCGAGCCGAAAATCAAGATCCACGGCAAAGCTCAATTCGCATCGGATGTCGAAACAAAGGCCAACCCGCGCTCGCGCAGTGCTGTCATGCGCGTAGCGGAGAAGCTCAGGTGAGCCGTCTGTTCCTGAAGCCTTTGCCCGGCGGCAGTTTCATTATGCTGCTGCTGTTCATTGCTGTCCTCGTGTCGGCGATTGGCGTTTCCTATAGTGCTCATTGGAACCGTCAACTGCTCAACTCGCTGTACTCGGAGATGAGCGTGCGCGACAAGGCGCAGGCAGAGTGGGGTCGTTTGATTCTTGAGCAAAGCACCTGGACGGCCCACAGCCGCATCGAAACACTGGCCACCGAACAGCTGAAAATGCGCATCCCGAGCGCTGCTGAAGTGCGGATGGTGGCGCCATGATGAAGCTTGAGGGCGCACTGTATCCTTGGCGTTTTCGCGTAGTCGTGGGTCTTCTGGTCTCCCTGGTGCTTGCCATTTGCTGGCGCATCGTCGACCTGCAGGTCATCGACCACACCTTCCTCAAGGAACAGGGTGACGCGCGCAGCCTTCGGCATATTCCGATTCCGGCTCACCGTGGCCTGATCACTGACCGTAATGGCGAACCGCTTGCAGTTAGCACGCCGGTTACCACGCTGTGGGCCAACCCGCGCGAAATGCAGCAGGACAAGTCCAAGTGGCCGATGCTTGCAGCGGCTACAGGTCAGGATCTCAAAGCGCTGACCGATCGCCTTGAATCGCAGGCCACCAAGGAGTTCATTTACCTGGTTCGCGGCATGACGCCGGAGCAGGGTCAGGCGGCGCTGGATTTGAAAGTCCCCGGCGTTTATGGCATCGAAGAATTCCGCCGTTTCTACCCGGCAGGTGATGTGACCGCGCACATGGTTGGCTTTACCGACCTTGATGACCACGGTCGCGAAGGTGTCGAGCTGGCGTATGACGACTGGCTTGCCGGAGTGCCCGGCAAGCGGCAGGTCATCAAGGACCGGCGCGGCCGGCTGATCAAGGACGTTCAGGTGACCAAGAATGCCAAGGCCGGAAAGACCTTGGCTTTGTCTATTGACCTGCGCCTGCAATACCTGGCCACCCGTGAACTGCGTAACGCCATCGTTGAAAACGAAGCGAAGGCAGGCAGCATGGTGATCATGGACGTCAAGACCGGCGAGGTTCTGGCGATGGTCAACCAGCCGACTTACAACCCGAACAACCGCCGCACCATGGTGCCAGCCGCCATGCGCAACCGGGCGATCATCGACGTGTTCGAACCAGGTTCGACCATGAAGCCGATCTCCATGACCGCAGCGCTGGACAGCGGCCGTTGGAAACCGACCGACAAGGTCGAGGTTTATCCGGGCACCCTGCAGATCGGCAAATACACGATTCGTGACGTGACCAAGACCGAAGGCCCGGTGCTCGACCTGACCGGCATCCTGATCAACTCCAGTAACGTCGGCATGAGTAAAGTCGCGTTCGACGTAGGCGGCGAAGCTATTTTCCGCGCCATGCAGCGCGTCGGCTTCGGTCAGTACACTGGCCTGGGCTTCCCGGGCGAGCGCGTCGGCAACCTGCCTAACTACCGCGAATGGCGCAAGGCAGAAACCGCCACGCTGTCTTATGGCTACGGTCTGTCGGTAACGGCCCTGCAACTGGTGCATGCCTACGGCGCGCTGGCTAACAATGGCCGGATCGTACCGCTGACCATTCTGAAAACAGACAAAGAGCCCGAGTCGACTCAGGCTATTCCCGAGAAAACCGCCAAGACCCTGCAAGGTATGTTGCAGCAGGTGATCGAAGACCCGCGCGGCGTGTATCGCGCCCGTGTGCCGTCCTATCACGTCGGCGGTAAGAGCGGTACAGCACGTAAGACGTCGATCGGCACCAAGGGTTATGCGGAGAACTCCTACCGCTCCCTGTTCGCCGGTTTCGGCCCCATGAGTAACCCGCGTTACGCCATCGTCGTGGTCATCGACGAGCCGAGCAAGGGCGGTTACTACGGCGGTCTGGTTTCGGCTCCGGTGTTCAGCAAGGTCATGTCCGGCACGTTGCGTCTGATGAACGTGACGCCAGACAACCTTGCGCCACCGGAACAAGTCAATGTCGCACCTGCAGCCAAAGGAGGGCGTGGTTGATGGCCTTTAATCTCAGCAAGATTTTCGCTCATACCGACCGCGATCCCTTGATACGCGAGTTGACACTCGACAGCCGCAATGTTCGTCCAGGTGACCTGTTTCTGGCTGTGCCGGGTATCAAGGTCGATGGTCGCGCGCACATCGCCGACGCACTCAAGCGCGGCGCAGCAGCGGTGGCCTACGAGGTCGAAGGTGCAACGGTTCTGCCGATCACCGACGTGCCGCTGATTCCGGTCAAAGGGCTGGCAGCGCAGTTGTCCGACGTTGCCGGTCGCTTCTACGGCGACCCGAGCCGCAGCCTGAATCTGGTGGGTGTCACTGGCACCAACGGCAAGACCAGCGTCACCCAGCTGGTTGCTCAGGCGCTCGACGCGCTGGGTCAACGCTGCGGTATCGTCGGCACCCTCGGCACCGGCTTTTACGGCGCACTGCAAAGCGGCCGTCATACCACTCCTGATCCCATTGCCGTTCAGGCAACGCTGACCGACCTGAGAAAGGCGGGCGCGCGCGCCGTGGCTATGGAAGTATCGTCCCACGGTCTGGATCAAGGCAGGGCTACGGCGCTGGCGTTCGACGTGGCAGTGCTGACCAATCTGTCTCGTGATCACCTGGATTATCACGGCACCATGGAAGCTTACGCGGCAGCCAAGGCCAAGCTGTTCGCGTGGCCGAATCTGAACTGCCGGGTGATCAATCTGGATGACGATTTTGGTCGCGAACTGGCTGGCCTCAAGCAAGAATCGCGGTTGATCACCTACAGCCAGCTGGACAGCTCGGCGTACCTGTACTGCCGCGACGCGAAATTCGATGACGATGGCGTGCGCGCCACACTGGTCACGCCTCAGGGCGAGCATTTCCTGCGCAGCAGCCTGCTGGGGCGCTTCAACCTGAGCAACGTGCTGGCAGCGGTCGGCGCACTGCTGGGGCTGGACTACGCGCTGGACGAAATTCTCAAGGTACTGCCCAAACTCGAAGGGCCGGTCGGCCGCATGCAGCGTCTGGGCGGCGCCGACAAGCCTCTGGTGGTCGTGGATTACGCGCACACCCCGGACGCTCTGGAAAAAGTGCTCGAAGCACTGCGTCCGCACGCCAAAGGCCGCCTGTTGTGCCTGTTCGGTTGCGGCGGTGATCGCGATCGCGGCAAACGCCCGTTGATGGCTGAAGTGGTCGAGCAACTGGCTGACGGCGTCTGGGTTACTGATGACAACCCGCGCTCCGAGGCACCGACCAACATTTTTGACGACATTCGTCCAGGTTTCGTAGCGGCCGACAAAGTGCGCTTCATCGAAGGTCGTGGTCAGGCCATTGCCGAGCTGATCGCCAGCGCAACTGTCGATGACGTGGTGGTGCTGGCGGGCAAAGGCCACGAGGACTATCAGGAAATCGACGGCAAGCGTCAGCCGTTTTCCGATCTGGAAGAAGCCGCCACGGCGCTTGCCGCATGGGGGCCTGAGAATGATTAAGCCGATGACATTCAGCGAACTGACCGTACCGCTCGACGCGCGTCTGGTCGGCGGCGATTGCAGCTTTGACGGTGTGAGCACCGACAGCCGTGGCATCGCGCCGGGGCAATTGTTCGTGGCCCTGACCGGCCCGCGCTTCGACGGCCATGAGTACCTCGACCAGGTCGCAGCCAAAGGCGCAGTCGGTGCCCTGGTCGAGCACGAAGTGGAGGGCGCTGCCTTGCCACAGCTGGTGGTACTCGATACTCGCAAGGCGCTCGCGCAACTGGGTGCGATGAACCGCAACGGGTTTGTCGACAGGCCTGTCGCCGCCGTCACCGGCTCCAGCGGCAAAACCACTGTCAAGGAAATGCTCGCGAGCATCCTGCGCACGCGCGGCCCTGTATTGGCAACGCGCGGCAACTTGAATAACGAACTGGGCGTTCCGCTGACCCTGCTGGAGCTGGCGCCGGAATACACCTCTGCGGTCATTGAGTTAGGCGCTTCACGGGTCGGCGAGATTGCCTACACCGTGAGTCTGACCAAGCCGCATGTGGTCATTATTACCAATGCCGGAACCGCCCATGTCGGCGAGTTTGGTGGCCCCGAGCGAATCGTCGAGGCCAAGGGCGAGATTCTTGAAGGCGTCGAAGCCAGCGGCACAGCCGTGTTGAATCTGGAAGACAAGGCATTCCCGATCTGGCGCAAACGCGCCGGTCCCCGCAACATTCTGACCTTCGCGCTGGCTGATGCGGCGGCTGATTTCCATGCCGGCGAGCTGAGCCGTGATGCGCGAGGCTGCCCGAGCTTCACCATGGCCAGCCCGCTCGGCAGCGCGCAGGTACAGCTGAATCTGCTGGGCACGCACAACGTGACCAACGCCTTGGCCGCTGCCGCTGCCGCCTGCGCACTGGGCGTGAGCCTGGAGGGCATCGTTGCCGGCCTGAACAACGTGCAGCCGGTCAAAGGTCGCGCTGTCGCGCAAATCGCCAGCAACGGTGTGCGCGTCATCGATGACACCTACAACGCCAACCCTGGGTCGATCAACGCTGCCGTCGACATCCTTACCGGTTTTACCGGCCGTACCGTGCTGGTGCTGGGCGATATCGGCGAGCTGGGCGAATGGGCCGAGCAGGGGCATCACGACGTGGGCGCCTATGCCGCTGGCAAGGTGTCGGCGCTGTATGCCGTCGGCCCACTCATGACACACGCCGTCAGTGCCTTCGGTGAACATGCCTACCACTTTGCCAGTCAGGCAGAGCTGATTGCGGCGCTGGGCGCCGAGCAAGACCCCAATACCACTTTACTGATCAAGGGCTCGCGTAGCGCTGCGATGGAAAACGTCGTGGCTGCCTTGTGCGGTTCTAGCCTGGAGAAACATTAATGCTGCTGCTGTTGGCCGAGTTCTTACAACAGTTCTACAAAGGCTTTGCTGTCTTTCAGTACCTGTCTCTGCGCGGGATCCTTGGCGTGCTCACTGCGCTGACGTTGTCGCTGTGCCTGGGGCCGTGGATGATCCGCACCCTGCAGATGCGCCAGATCGGCCAGTCGGTCCGTAACGATGGTCCGCAATCGCACTTGTCCAAGTCCGGTACGCCGACCATGGGCGGTGCGCTGATCCTCTCGTCCATCGGTATCAGCACCTTGCTCTGGGCTGATTTGAGCAACCGTTACGTCTGGGTTGTGTTGCTGGTGACCTTTCTGTTCGGTGCCATCGGCTGGGTTGATGACTACCGCAAGGTCATTGAAAAGAATTCCCGTGGTCTGCCGAGTCGCTGGAAGTATTTCTGGCAGTCGGTGTTCGGCCTTTGCGCGGCAATCTTTCTGTACACGACTGCGCCATCGGCGACCGAAACCACATTGATCGTGCCGATGCTCAAGGATGTGCGCATTCCGCTCGGCATCGGCTTCATCGTGCTGACGTACTTTGTGATTGTCGGCTCCAGCAACGCAGTCAACCTGACTGACGGCCTGGACGGGCTGGCGATCATGCCGACGGTGATGGTCGGCGGTGCGCTGGGCATCTTCTGCTACCTGTCGGGTAACGTGAAATTCGCGGAATACCTGCTGATTCCCTACGTGCCGGGGGCAGGTGAGCTGATTGTCTTCTCGGGTGCACTGATTGGTGCGGGGCTCGGGTTTCTCTGGTTCAACACCTATCCGGCTCAGGTGTTCATGGGCGACGTCGGTGCGCTGGCACTGGGCGCTGCGCTGGGCACCATGGCTGTGATCGTGCGTCAGGAAATGGTCCTGTTCATCATGGGCGGCGTGTTCGTGATGGAAACCCTTTCAGTGGTCATTCAGGTTGCGTCTTTCAAACTGACCGGCCGCCGCGTATTCCGCATGGCGCCGATTCACCACCACTTTGAACTCAAAGGCTGGCCCGAGCCACGCGTGATCGTCCGTTTCTGGATCATCACCGTGATTCTGGTGCTCATCGGCCTTGCCACATTGAAACTGAGGTAGAACGAGTGTCCCTGATCGTTTCCGACCGCTTCCGCATTATTGTGGGGCTTGGCAAGAGTGGCATGTCCCTGGTTCGCTTCCTGGCGAACCGGGGCGTGTCCTTTGCTGTGGCCGACACGCGGGAAAATCCTCCTGAGCTGGCGACTTTGCGTCGTGACTATCCTCAGGTGGAAGTGCGGTGTGGCGAACTGGACGTGGACTTCCTCTGCCGTGCCGACGAGCTTTATGTCAGCCCTGGTCTGGCCCTGGCCACACCGGCCTTGCAGCAGGCGCATGCACGCGGCGTCAAGCTGTCCGGCGACATCGAACTGTTTGCCCGTTACGCCAAGGCACCGGTGATTGCGATTACCGGTTCCAACGCGAAAAGCACCGTGACCACGCTGGTCGGCGAGATGGCCGCAGCTGCCGGCAAGCGTGTTGCTGTGGGCGGCAATCTGGGCACCCCGGCGCTGGACCTGCTCAGCGATGATGTCGAGTTGTACGTGATGGAGTTGTCCAGTTTTCAGCTCGAAACCACTGATCAGCTCAATGCCGAAGTGGCGACCGTACTGAACATCAGCGAAGACCATATGGACCGTTATTCCGGTCTGCCGGCCTATCACCTCGCCAAGCACCGTATTTTCCGTGGCGCGCGGCAAGTGGTGGTCAATCGGCAGGACGCGCTGTCCCGTCCGTTGATCGGCGAAGGCCTGCCTTGCTGGACTTTCGGCCTCAACAAGCCTGACTTCCACGGCTTTGGTCTGCGTGAAGAGAACGGCGAAAAATTCCTGGCATTCCAGTTCGAGAACCTGATGCCGGTGAGCGAGCTGAAAGTTCGCGGCGCACACAATCAGGCTAACGCACTGGCAGCCCTGGCGCTGGGGCATGCCGTGGGCCTGCCGTTCGACGCCATGCTTTCCAGCCTGCGTGAGTTCACCGGCCTTGAGCACCGCTGCCAATGGCTGCGCGAGCGCAATGGCGTGGACTACTACAACGATTCCAAGGCCACCAACGTGGGTGCTGCACTGGCCGCTATCGAAGGCCTGGGCTCGGATATCGTCGGCAAGCTGGTGTTGATCGCCGGTGGCGATGGCAAAGGTGCCGACTTCAGCGGCCTGCGTGCCCCCGTGGCTAAATACTGCCGCGCTGCGGTGTTGCTGGGTCGCGATGCCGAGCTGATTGCACAGTCGCTGGGTGATGCCGTGCCGCTGATTCGTGTCGACACGGTACAGGCAGCTGCCGAGCGCAGCGCCGAGCTGGCTCAGCACGGCGATGCCGTGTTGCTTTCCCCTGCATGCGCCAGTCTGGACATGTTCAAGAATTATGAAGAGCGCGGACGTGTGTTCGCGCAGGCAGTGGAGTGCTTGTCATGATCTTCGGTGTGATCAAGCCTTATCCATCGCCACTGATCAGCGGGCGCGGTATCGACCTCGACTTCCCGATGCTGGTCGGTTGTCTGGCGCTGCTGGGCCTCGGTCTGGTCATGATTACTTCTGCTTCGTCGGAAGTTGCCGCCGTGCAGTCGGGCAATACGCTGTACATGATGACTCGCCACCTGGTCTATCTGCTGATCGGTCTGGGCGCGTGCGGTGTGACCATGATGATCCCGGTCGCCACCTGGCAGCGTCTTGGCTGGCTGATGCTGCTCGGCGCGTTCGGCCTGTTGCTGCTGGTGCTGGTGCCGGGGATCGGGCGCGAGGTGAACGGGTCGATGCGCTGGATCGGCTTCGGCGCGTTCAACGTGCAGCCGTCGGAGATCGCCAAAGTGTTTGTGGTGATCTTCCTGGCGGGCTACCTGATTCGTCAGCAGCAGGAAGTTCGCGAGAGCTGGATGGGCTTCTTCAAGCCGTTCATCGTGCTGTTGCCGATGGCCGGTCTGCTGCTCATGGAGCCAGACTTCGGCGCAACCGTGGTGATGATGGGCGCGGCAGCGGCCATGTTGTTTCTCGGTGGCGTAGGCCTGTTCCGTTTCTCGCTGATGGTCGTGCTGGCGGTCGCCTCGGTTGTCGTTCTGGTTCAGGCCCAGCCTTACCGGATGGCGCGTCTGACCAACTTCACCGACCCGTGGGCCGACCAGTTCGGTTCGGGCTATCAATTGACCCAGGCGCTGATTGCCTTCGGGCGCGGCGAGTGGATCGGCGTCGGACTGGGCAACAGCGTGCAAAAGCAGTTCTATCTGCCGGAAGCGCACACCGACTTTGTGTTCTCCGTGCTGGCGGAAGAGCTGGGCGTGGTCGGCTCGCTGATCACGGTTGCGCTGTTTCTGTTCGTCGCCATTCGCGGCATGTACATCGGTATGTGGGCCGAGCGCGCCAAGCAGTTCTTTGGCGCTTATGTGGCCTACGGTCTCTCGTTTCTGTGGATTGGTCAGTTTCTGATCAATATCGGTGTGAACGTCGGCCTGCTGCCAACCAAGGGTCTGACCCTGCCGTTCCTCAGTTATGGCGGCAGCTCGCTGGTCATCTGCTGCGCAAGCCTTGGCTTGCTGCTGCGCATCGAATGGGAATCGCGCAACAACATGGGCAGCGAAGAAGCCGAGTTCAAGGAAAGCGACTTCGCCGAGGAGACGCCCCATGGACGCTAATGTGCTGATTATGGCTGGCGGGACCGGCGGGCATGTGTTCCCGGCACTGGCCTGCGCTCGCGAATTCCAGGCCCGTGGCTACAAGGTCCATTGGCTGGGTACGCCGCGCGGCATTGAAAACGAGCTGATTCCGCAGGCGGGTCTGCCCCTGCACCTGATCAATGTTACCGGTCTACGTGGCAAGGGCCGCTTGTCGCTGCTCAAGGCGCCTTTCATGCTGCTCAAGGCCCTGATGCAGGCCCGCAAGGTTGTGCGTCAGGTGAAACCGGTCTGCGTGGTCGGCTTTGGTGGTTATGTCACCGGCCCCGGCGGTCTGGCTGCAAGGCTTGCTGGCGTACCGTTGATCATCCACGAGCAGAATGCCGTTGCCGGCACTGCCAACCGCAGTCTGGCGTCGTTCGCCAGCCGCGTGTGCGAGGCGTTCCCGAATACATTTGCCGCCTCGGCCAAGCGCCGCACCACCGGCAACCCGGTGCGTGTCGAGCTGTTTCTTGAAACACCGCGTCAGACGCTGGCCGGCCGCAAGGCGCGTCTGCTGGTGCTGGGCGGCAGCCTGGGCGCGGAGCCGCTGAACAAGTTGTTGCCCGACGCGCTGGCGCAACTGCCTCAGGACATCCAGCCCGAAGTGTTTCATCAGTCGGGCAAGAATCATGACGCCGTCACTGCCGAGCGCTATCGCAACGTGGGCGTCGAGGCGCAGGTTGCGCCGTTCATCCAGAACATGGCCCAAGCCTATAGCTGGGCCGATCTGGTGGTCTGCCGCGCAGGCGCATTGACCATCAGCGAACTGGCCGCCGCCGGTCTGCCGTCGTTGCTGATACCGCTGCCCCACGCGATTGATGACCATCAGTCGCGTAACGCCGACTATCTGGCCCGCGAAGGCGCAGCCTTCGTCATGCCGCAAGCGACAACTGGCGCCGCCGAGATGGCCGCACGCCTGAAAGAGGTTTTGATGCAACCCGAACAATTGAACAGCATGGCCCGCACTGCACGCAGCCTGGCCAAGCCTGATGCAACCAACACCGTCGTCAATGTCTGTGTGGAGGTGGCCCATGGTTGAGAATCAGCGCGCCATGCCCCAGCCTGAAATGCGCCGTATTCGCCGCATCCATTTCGTCGGTATCGGCGGCGTTGGCATGTGCGGTATTGCCGAGGTGTTGTTGAACCTCGGTTACGAAGTGTCCGGCTCCGACCTCAAGGGCTCGGCCGTGACCGAACGCCTTGAGTCGTTCGGTGCGCAGATTTTCGTCGGCCATCGCGCCGAGAACACCGTGGGTGCCGATGTACTGGTGGTTTCCAGCGCCGTGAACACGTCCAACCCGGAAGTCGCTACCGCTCTGGAGCGCCGTATTCCAGTGGTGCCGCGTGCCGAGATGCTCGCCGAGCTGATGCGCTATCGCCACGGCATTGCCGTTGCCGGTACGCATGGCAAAACCACCACCACCAGTCTGATCGCCTCGGTGTTCGCGGCCGGTGGCCTGGACCCGACGTTCGTCATTGGTGGCCGTCTGAACGCCGCCGGCACCAACGCGCAACTGGGCACCAGCCGTTACCTGATTGCCGAAGCCGACGAAAGCGATGCCAGTTTTCTGCACCTGCAACCGCTGGTCGCGGTGGTCACCAACATCGATGCCGATCATATGGCGACCTACGGCGGCGACTTCAACAAACTGAAGAAGACCTTTGTCGAGTTCCTGCACAACCTGCCGTTCTACGGTCTGGCAGTGATGTGCATTGATGATCCGGTGGTGCGCGATATTCTGCCGTTGGTCAAGCGCCCGACCATGACTTATGGGTTTAGCGAAGATTCTGACGTGCGCGCGATCAACGTGCGTCAGGACGGCATGTTGACATTCTTCACCGTGCTGCGCCGCGACCGCGAGCCGCTGGACGTGTCGGTGAACATGCCCGGCAACCACAACGTACTTAACTCGCTGGCGACCATCGCCATCGCGACTGACGAAGGCGTCAGCGACGAAGCCATCGTTCAAGGGCTTTCGGGCTTTCAGGGCGTCGGCCGACGCTTCCAGGTCTACGGCGAGCTGCCGGTCGAAGGCGGCCACGTGATGCTGGTCGACGATTACGGTCACCACCCGCGTGAAGTCGCTGCTGTGATCAGTGCTGTACGTGGCGGCTGGCCGGATCGTCGTCTGGTCATGGTTTATCAGCCGCACCGTTTCAGTCGTACCCGCGACCTGTACGACGATTTTGTGCAGGTGCTCGCTGAAGCTAATGTGCTGCTGTTGATGGAGGTCTACCCGGCCGGTGAAGAGCCGGTTCCCGGCGCGGACAGCCGCAACCTGTGCCATAGCATTCGCCAGCGCGGCCAACTGGACCCGATCTATATCGAGCGCGGCGTCGAGCTGGCGCCGCTGGTCAAGCCGCTGCTGCGCGCAGGCGACATTTTGCTGTGTCAGGGCGCTGGTGACATTGCTGGTCTGGCACCGCGATTACTGAATAGCCCGCTGTTCGTCGGCGCGAAAGTGGCTTCGACCGAAGGTAAGTTGAAATGACAGCCGTTGCCCGGTCTTCCCTGCGCTCGACACTTGAGCCGAAAAGCTTCGGCCGTGTCGCCGTGCTCTTCGGTGGCAAGAGTGCCGAGCGGGAAGTCTCCCTGAACTCGGGGAATGCAGTGCTCAAGGCGCTGCTCGACGCTGGCGTGGATGCGTTCGGCATCGATGTGGGCGACGACTTCCTGCAGCGACTGGTCAGCGAAAAAATCGACCGTGCGTTTATTGTCCTGCACGGCCGCGGCGGCGAAGACGGCACCATGCAAGGGCTGCTGGAATGTCTGGAAATCCCCTACACCGGCAGCGGTGTACTGGCTTCGGCACTGGCAATGGACAAGTTGCGCACCAAGCAGGTCTGGCAGAGCCTTGGCCTTGCAACGCCGCTGCACGCCGTTCTGGAAAACGAGAACGATTGTATTTGCGCGGCCACGGAACTGGGCTTCCCTTTGATCGTCAAACCGGCCCATGAAGGTTCAAGTATCGGTATGGCGAAGGTGAACAGCGTCGATGAATTGATCGCCGCCTGGAAAGCTGCCAGTACCTACGATTCGCAAGTATTAGTCGAACAGTGGATTCAGGGTCCTGAGTTTACTGTGGCGTCTCTGCGTGGCCAGGTGTTGCCTCCCATTGGCCTGGGCACTCCTCACAGTTTTTATGATTACGATGCCAAGTACCTGGCCTCCGATACTCAGTACCGGATCCCGTGTGGGCTTGACGATGTACAGGAACAGCAACTCAAACAACTTGCAGCACGCGCGTGCGACGCCATTGGCATTGCAGGGTGGGCGCGCACGGATGTGATGCAGGACGCAGAGGGCAAGTTCTGGCTGTTGGAAGTCAATACCGTGCCCGGCATGACCGATCACAGTCTGGTGCCGATGGCAGCACGCGCTGCCGGTCTGAACTTTCAACAACTGGTGTTGGCGATTCTGGCCGACAGCGTTCAGGCGAGAGGTTAAGGCATGTACGGCCCGTCGGCACGTCCTCAGCCCCCCGCTCCCGGCCGCAACAAGCCCGTGCCGCGTGGCGCCAGCCGGATGGTGGCCAAAGAGCCTCTGTCGGCGCGCCTGCCCAAGGCCAACTTCAGTTTTCTGAAGCGTTTGTTCTGGCCAGTGCTGTTGGTGGTGCTGGGCTTTGGTACTTATGAGGGCGCACAGCGTCTGCTGCCGTATGCCGACCGCCCGATTGCCCGCATCAACGTGCAGGGCGATTTGAGTTACATCAGCCAGCAGGCTGTGCAGCAACGAATTGCGCCTTATGTGGCGTCGAGTTTTTTCAAGATCGATCTGGCCGCCATGCGCACCGAACTTGAGCAGATGCCGTGGATTGCACACGCTGAAGTGCGTCGCGTCTGGCCGGATCAGGTGGTCATTCGTCTTGAAGAGCAGTTGCCGGTTGCCCGTTGGGGCGATGAAGCACTGTTGAATAACCAGGGGCAGGCTTTCACACCGCGTGAACTGTCCAATTACGAACATCTTCCCCAGTTGTTCGGCCCGCAGCGGGCCCAACAGCAGGTGATGCAGCAGTACCAGGTATTGAGTCAGATGTTGCGGCCAATGGGCTTCTCCATCGTGCGCCTGGAACTGCGCGAGCGCGGCAGCTGGTTCCTGACAACAGGCGCCGGTAGTGCTGGCCCGGGTATCGAATTGTTGCTTGGACGCGACCACCTTGTCGAGAAGATGCGCCGCTTCATCGCGATCTACGACAAAACGCTGAAAGAACAAATAACGAATATCGCGCGCGTCGACTTGCGTTACTCCAACGGCCTTGCGGTCGGTTGGCGCGAACAGGCAGCGGCAACGACGGACAAACCCGCCGTCGCGAAGAATTGATAAGAGGCAGGACCATGGCAAACGTGCAAAGCGGCAAAATGATCGTCGGGCTGGATATCGGTACCTCCAAGGTGGTGGCGCTGGTAGGCGAAGTCGCGGCCGATGGCTCGCTGGAAATAGTGGGTATCGGTACCCATCCGTCCCGCGGCCTGAAAAAAGGCGTGGTGGTGAATATCGAATCCACCGTGCAGTCGATTCAGCGCGCTATCGAAGAAGCGCAGTTGATGGCCGGTTGCCGTATCCACTCGGCATTCGTCGGTGTTGCAGGCAGCCACATTCGTAGCTTGAACTCCCACGGCATCGTGGCGATTCGTGATCGCGAAGTCAGCGCTGCGGACCTTGAGCGTGTGCTCGATGCTGCTCAGGCGGTGGCCATTCCTGCCGACCAGCGCGTGCTGCACACCCTGCCTCAGGATTACGTGATCGATAACCAGGAAGGCGTGCGTGAACCCCTGGGCATGTCCGGCGTGCGTCTGGAAGCCAAGGTCCACGTCGTGACCTGCGCGGTGAACGCGGCTCAGAACATAGAGAAGTGCGTGCGTCGCTGCGGTCTGGAAGTCGACGACATCATTCTCGAGCAACTGGCATCGGCCTACTCGGTACTGACCGACGACGAGAAAGAGCTGGGCGTCTGCCTGGTGGACATCGGTGGCGGCACGACCGACATCGCGATCTTCACCGAAGGCGCCATTCGTCATACAGCGGTGATCCCAATTGCCGGCGATCAGGTCACCAACGACATCGCCATGGCGCTGCGTACGCCGACCCAGTACGCCGAAGAAATCAAGATTCGTTACGCCTGCGCTCTGGCCAAACTGGCCGGTGCCGGCGAAACCATCAAGGTGCCGAGCGTGGGCGACCGTCCACCTCGCGAGCTGTCGCGTCAGGCCCTGGCCGAAGTGGTCGAGCCTCGTTATGACGAGCTGTTCACTCTGATCCAGGCCGAACTGCGTCGCAGCGGCTACGAAGACCTGATCCCGGCCGGCATCGTGCTGACCGGTGGTACGGCGAAAATGGAAGGTGCGGTGGAACTGGCCGAGGAAATCTTCCACATGCCGGTGCGCCTGGGCGTGCCGCACAGCGTCAAAGGGCTCGCGGATGTGGTGCGCAACCCGATCTATTCAACGGGCGTAGGCCTGTTGCTGTATGGCCTGCAGAAACAGTCGGACGGTATTTCGCTGTCCGGGATTGTCGGCAACAGCAGCTACAGCGACGAAACCAAGGCCCCGGTGCTTGAGCGGATCAAGCGTTGGGTGCAGGGCAATTTCTAAGCGTCAGATTTCAAAGATTCAGGGCGACAAAAAGCAGTATCGGCAGGCAGTAGGCAAACCTAACTAGAAAGCGGAAGGAGAGAGAAAATGTTCGAACTCGTAGACAACGTCCCGCAAAGCCCGGTTATCAAGGTTATCGGTGTAGGCGGTGGTGGCGGAAACGCTGTCAATCACATGGTCAAGAGCAACATCGAAGGCGTGGAATTCATCTGCGCCAACACGGATGCTCAAGCGCTGAAAAACATCGGCGCGCGGACCATTCTGCAACTGGGCACAGGCGTGACCAAAGGCCTTGGCGCTGGCGCCAACCCTGAAGTCGGTCGTCAGGCCGCACTGGAAGATCGCGAGCGCATTGCAGAAGTTCTGCAGGGCACCAACATGGTCTTCATCACCACTGGCATGGGCGGCGGTACCGGTACCGGTGCAGCACCGATCATTGCTGAAGTGGCCAAGGAAATGGGTATTCTGACGGTCGCAGTCGTGACTCGTCCGTTCCCGTTCGAAGGTCGCAAGCGTATGCAGATCGCCGATGAAGGCATCCGTATGCTGTCCGAAAGCGTCGACTCGTTGATCACCATTCCCAACGAGAAGCTGCTGACCATCCTCGGTAAGGACGCCAGCCTGCTGTCGGCTTTCGCCAAGGCTGACGATGTACTGGCCGGCGCCGTTCGCGGTATCTCCGACATCATCAAGCGTCCGGGCATGATCAACGTCGACTTCGCCGACGTGCGCACCGTGATGAGCGAAATGGGCATGGCGATGATGGGCACTGGCTGCGCCAGCGGTCCGAACCGTGCGCGTGAGGCGACTGAAGCGGCTATCCGCAACCCGTTGCTCGAAGACGTCAACCTGCAGGGCGCTCGCGGCATCCTGGTCAACATCACTGCCGGTCCTGACCTGTCTCTGGGTGAGTACTCGGACGTGGGCAGCATCATCGAAGCGTTCGCTTCCGAGCACGCGATGGTCAAGGTCGGTACGGTTATCGATCCTGACATGCGTGACGAGTTGCACGTGACGGTGGTTGCTACCGGCCTGGGCGCGAAAATCGAGAAGCCTGTCAAGGTCATCGACAACACGCTGCAGACCACCCAGCAGGCTCCTGCACAGCAGGCGGCCCGTCAGGAAGCTCCTTCGGTCAACTACCGTGATCTGGACCGTCCTACCGTGATGCGCAACCAGGCACACGCAGGCGCAACAGCTGCGGCGAAGATGAATCCAAACGATGACCTTGATTACCTGGACATCCCGGCTTTCCTGCGTCGTCAGGCCGATTGATGAAATGTATCAGGGGTATTAGGGTGATTGGTGTTCAGCAAAGGCATGGTCTGCTATCATCGCCAGCCTTTGTTGATACCAGTTCGCAACTTGCGCTGAAGCGGCCCATGCCATGATAAAACAACGCACCCTGAAAAATATTATCCGTGCCACAGGTGTAGGCCTGCACTCCGGGGAGAAGGTTTACCTGACCCTCAAGCCCGCACCTGTGAATACCGGCATTGTGTTTTGCCGAGCTGACCTTGACCCCGTCGTGCAGATCCCTGCGCGTGCGGAAAACGTCGGCGACACCACTCTGTCGACCACTCTGGTCAATGGTGATGTCAAAGTTGATACGGTAGAACACCTGCTCTCGGCCATGGCTGGCCTTGGCATCGATAACGCCTACGTCGAGCTCTCTGCCTCCGAAGTTCCTATCATGGACGGCAGCGCAGGCCCTTTCGTATTCCTGATTCAATCGGCAGGCCTGGAAGAACAGGACGCGCCGAAGAAATTCATCCGTATCCTGCGTGAAGTCACAGTGGAAGAGGGCGGTAAACGCGCTACTTTCGTGCCTTTCGAAGGGTTCAAGGTCAGTTTCGAGATCGATTTCGATCACCCCGTCTTCCGTGACCGCACCCAGAGTGCAAGCGTGGACTTTTCCAGCACTTCCTTTGTGAAGGAAGTCAGCCGTGCCCGGACCTTCGGGTTCATGAGTGATATCGAGTACCTGCGCAAGCACAACCTCGCACTCGGCGGCAGTGTGGAAAACGCCATCGTGGTCGACAAGGACGGTGTACTGAACGAAGACGGCCTGCGTTACGAGGACGAATTCGTCAAACACAAAATCCTCGATGCTATCGGTGACCTCTACCTGCTGGGCAATAGCCTGATCGGTGAGTTCCGGGGCTTCAAATCGGGGCATGCACTGAACAATCGTCTCCTGCGCGCCTTGATCGAGCAGACAGACGCCTGGGAAGTTGTGACCTTCGAGGATGCCAGTACGGCACCTATTTCTTACATGCGTCCTGTCGCGGCCGTGTAAGCAAGCTTTACTCTCTTTCCTTTTGTTATTTAAAGGCTGCCCTCGGGTGGCCTTTTTTTATGGGATTTTTTGTCGGGCGTCAGGTGTGCGCGGGGTTTGGCCGTTGGCAGATTGTTGGTCGAGAGGGCTCAGCGGTTACTTCTTGTCCCTGGCGTGGCTGGCCAGCCGTTCAAGGGCGGCGCGCAGCTTGGGGTCGGTGATGCCCTCGGCGGTGGCCTGAATGTTTTCGGCGGCGACCGTCGACAGGTCGATGGTGTGCGTGGCCGCTCCGCGCGGGGCGTCGGGTGGCTGCACCTTGAAGGCAATACGGGTCAGATTGATGAATTCATCAAACGCAATCAGTTGCCGGTGCAGACGCTTCTGCTGATAACGCAGGCGCGTGGCCCAATGACCGTCCGTCACGATCAATAACAACGTGCCTTCGCGCCACGACGCCACATGACAATGCTCGCGGGCCGCTGGCTGCAACTGACTTTCGAGCAGGCGCTGCAAATGGCTCAGGCGCTCGGCGTGACGGAAGATAGCCTTGAGGGGCTTGGCTTCACGCAGCAAAACAGCGGGTGGGCGGGCATTCAGAGGACGAAAGGCCATGGGCAAGTGCCTGGTAACAAGATGAACATCTTAACAGAAAGCAATCTGACGGCTGCTTTCCAAGGCATTTCCGTGCTTTCATATGCAAATCAATGAGTAACTTCCCCGGATTGCGGGTTGAAGTGCTTGAAAATGGCCCCATTGTAAACCTGCCCCGTCACAGCGCTGTGCCAGCATCGTGGAATAACGCCACTTTCCTCACCATCGTTTCCGGGTAGAATGCTCGTTCGCATGTGGCCATCTGGGCTGCACGGGCGACTCACGGGGCCGCCCTCCATTCCTATGTGTGGAAGATCCTGTCGATATGTTTGCGCCTTTGTTGAAAAAACTTTTTGGAAGCAAGAACGAGCGTGAAGTCAAACGCATGCTCAAGACGGTACAGATCGTCAATGCCTTCGAAGAGCAAATGGTGGCCCTTTCGGACGAGCAATTGCGCGCCAAGACCGAAGAGTTCAAGGCCCGCATAGCCAAAGGCGAGACCCTCGATCAATTGCTGCCTGAAGCCTTCGCGGTGGCCCGTGAAGCGGGCAAGCGTGTCATGGGCATGCGCCACTTCGACGTTCAGTTGATCGGCGGCATGACCCTGCACGAAGGTCAGATCGCAGAAATGCGTACCGGTGAAGGTAAAACCCTCGTCGGCACCCTGGCTGTGTACCTCAATGCGTTGTCCGGCAAGGGCGTTCATGTGGTTACCGTGAACGACTACCTCGCTCGCCGCGACGCCAACTGGATGCGCCCGCTGTACGAATTCCTCGGTCTGACCGTCGGCATCGTCACGCCATTCCAGCCGCCGGAAGAGAAGCGCGCCGCCTACGCTGCCGACATCACCTACGGCACCAATAACGAATACGGCTTCGATTACCTGCGCGACAACATGGCGTTCAGCATGGACGACAAGTTCCAGCGCGAACTCAACTTCGCCGTGATCGACGAAGTCGACTCGATTCTGATCGACGAAGCGCGCACGCCGTTGATCATCTCGGGTCAGGCCGAAGACAGCTCCAAGCTGTATACCGAAATCAACCGCCTGATCCCCAAGCTCGAGCAGCACATCGAGGAAGTGGAAGGCGAAGTTACCAAGCCGGGCCACTTCACCGTTGACGAAAAAACCCGTCAGGTCGAGCTGAACGAAGCCGGTCACCAGTTCATCGAAGAGATGCTCACCGAAGTCGGCCTGCTGGCCGAAGGCGAGAGCCTGTATTCGGCGCATAACCTGGGTCTGTTGACGCACGTCTATGCCGGTCTGCGTGCGCACAAACTGTTCAATCGCAACGTCGAGTACATCGTTCAGGACGGTCAGGTCCTGCTGGTTGACGAGCACACCGGTCGTACCATGCCGGGTCGTCGCTTGTCCGAGGGTCTGCATCAGGCTATCGAAGCCAAGGAAAACCTGAACATTCAGGCTGAAAGCCAGACCCTGGCCTCGACCACCTTCCAGAACTACTTCCGTCTGTACAACAAACTGTCCGGCATGACCGGTACGGCCGACACCGAAGCGTTCGAATTCCACCAGATCTACACCCTGGCGGTGATGGTCATTCCGCCGAACAAGCCTTTGGCGCGTAAAGACTTCAACGACCTCGTCTATCTGACGGCGGAAGAGAA
The DNA here is from genome assembly GCF_030209255.1 of Pseudomonas sp. CFBP2511. NCBI lineage: Bacteria > Pseudomonadati > Pseudomonadota > Gammaproteobacteria > Pseudomonadales > Pseudomonadaceae > Pseudomonas > Pseudomonas sp. CFBP2511. The sequence goes on from NZ_JARVSI010000024.1 coordinate 410,592, forward strand.
GTACGCGGCCATCGTGACTGACATCAAGGCCTGCCTGGCCGAGAATCGTCCGGTGCTGGTCGGTACGGCGACCATCGAAACGTCCGAGCACATGTCCCGCCTGCTCAACAATGAAGGCATCGAACACAAGGTTCTGAACGCCAAGTTCCACGAAAAAGAAGCCGAAATCATTGCTCAGGCCGGTCGTCCAGGTGCGCTGACCATCGCCACCAACATGGCTGGTCGCGGTACTGACATCCTGCTGGGCGGCAACTGGGAAGTCGAAGTCGCCAACCTGGAAGACCCGACCCCCGAGCAGATCGCACAGATCAAGGCTGACTGGCAGAAGCGCCACCAGCAGGTGATCGAAGCGGGCGGCCTGCATGTGATTGCCTCCGAGCGTCACGAATCGCGTCGTATCGATAACCAGCTGCGCGGTCGTGCGGGTCGTCAGGGTGACACCGGTTCCAGCCGTTTCTACCTGTCGCTTGAAGACAGCCTGATGCGCATCTTCGCCTCTGACCGGGTGAAGAACTTCATGAAGGCGCTGGGCATGCAGTCCGGTGAGGCCATCGAGCACCGCATGGTGACCAACGCCATCGAAAAAGCGCAGCGCAAGGTGGAAGGTCGTAACTTCGACATCCGCAAGCAACTGCTTGAGTTCGATGACGTGGCCAACGAGCAGCGCAAAGTGATTTATCACATGCGTAACAGCCTGCTGGCTGCCGAGAACATCGGCGACACCATTGCTGACTTCCGCGAAGAAGTGCTCAACAGCCTGGTCAGCCAGCACATCCCGCCGCAATCCCTGCCAGAGCAGTGGAACGTTGCCGGTCTGGAAGCTGCACTGAACACCGACTTTGCCGTGAAAATGCCGATCCAGCAGTGGCTGGACGAAGACGACAACCTGCACGAGGACAGCCTGCGCGAGAAAATCATGGCGCAGTTGCTGGTCGCGTACAACGAGAAGGAAGATCAGGCCAGCGCCGAAGCGCTGCGTTCTTTCGAGAAGCAAATCCTGTTGCGTGTCGTCGACGACCTTTGGAAAGACCACCTGTCGACGATGGACCACCTGCGTCACGGCATTCACCTGCGCGGTTATGCTCAGAAGAACCCGAAACAGGAATACAAGCGCGAGTCCTTTACGCTGTTCCAGGAGTTGCTGGATTCGATCAAGCGCGACACCATTCGCGTGCTTTCGCACGTGCAAGTGCGCCGCGAAGATCCAGAGGAAGAAGAGGCGCGTCTGCGTCGCGAGGCCGAAGAACTGGCCAGCCGCATGCAGTTCGAACACGCGCCAGCGCCGGGTCTCGATCAGCCGCTGGCTGATGAAGAGGGCGGCGAAGTGCCGGTAGCCGTGGTCTCGGAGCCAATTCGCAACGACCAGAAACTGGGTCGTAACGAGCTGTGCTGGTGTGGCTCTGGCAAGAAATTCAAGCACTGTCACGGCCAGATCAATTAAGCCTGTGACTGTGTAATACCTGCGCCGCGACCGGCTTGCCCGTCGCGGCGTTTTTTCATTGATTGCCGTACCGGAATGGACGGCGCCACACTCCTTGAGGAGCACACCCCGATGGCTGTTGGTCTTGGTCCGTTGCCTGCGCTGCACCCGGTTCCCGGTTTTGAACTTGGCATTTCGTCTGCCGGCATCAAACGCCCGGGGCGCAAGGACGTCGTGGTCATGCGCTGTGCCGAAGGCTCCAGCGTGGCTGGTGTATTCACCTTGAATGCGTTCTGCGCAGCGCCGGTCATTCTGGCCAAGCAGCGCGTGCAAGGCACCGTGCGTTATCTGCTGACCAATACCGGCAATGCCAACGCTGGCACCGGTGAGCCGGGTCTGGTTGCCGCACGTCGCACCTGTGAGGCGCTGGCGCAACTGACTGGCGTTGATGCGTCGGCGGTGCTGCCGTACTCGACGGGCGTGATCGGCGAGCCGTTGCCGGTGGAAAAGATCGAAGGCGCACTGCAGGCCGCGCTCGACGACCTGTCTGTGGATAATTGGGCCGCTGCGGCGACCGGGATCATGACCACCGACACGCTGCCCAAAGGGGCCAGTCGCCAGTTCACGCACGATGGCGTGACCATCACGGTGACCGGCATCAGCAAAGGCGCTGGCATGATTCGCCCGAACATGGCGACCATGCTCGGTTACATCGCCACCGACGCCAAAGTCTCGCAGAGCGTCCTGCAGGACTTGATCCGTGACGGTGCCAACAAGTCGTTCAACCGCATCACGATCGATGGCGATACCTCGACCAACGATTGCTGCATGCTGATTGCCACCGGCCAGGCTGATCTGCCTGAAATCACCGAAGCCAAAGGGTTGTTGTTCGAAGCCTTGAAGAAAGCCGTGTTCGACGTGTGCATGGAAGTCGCTCAGGCCATCGTGCGTGACGGCGAAGGCGCGACCAAGTTTGTCACCGTGGAAGTCAACGGCGGTGGCAATCATCAGGAATGCCTGGATGTCGGTTACGCCGTCGCCCACTCGCCGCTGATCAAGACCGCGCTGTTTGCGTCCGATCCGAACTGGGGTCGCATTCTGGCCGCTGTCGGCCGTGCCGGTGTTCCGGACCTGGACGTGAGCAAGATCGATGTGTTCCTGGGCGGCGTGTGCATCGCCAGCCAAGGCTGCCGCGCCACCACCTACACCGAAGAGCAGGGCTCGGCGGTCATGGCCGAGGCCGAAATCACCATCCGTATCGAACTGGGTCGTGGTGATTGCAGTGAAACCATCTGGACCACGGACCTTTCTCACGAGTACGTGAAGATCAACGCCGAATACCGCACCTGATTCAATGTCTGGCGCGGGGTCATCCTGACTTCGTGCCGGACTCAATGGAGCTGAACCATGAGCCTGCATCTGATTATCGGCGACAAACGCTACTCCTCCTGGTCGCTGCGCCCCTGGCTGGTGCTGGAAATGATCGGTGCGCCCTTCACCGATCAAGTTATCCGCCTCAACCAGCCTGATACCCGCGATAACATTCTCCAGTATTCGCCGACCGGCAAAGTGCCTGCGCTGCAGTGCGAGCACGGTACGATCATTGATTCGCTGGCCATTTGCGAATACCTGGTCGAGCGCTTCCCTGACGCCGACTTGTGGCCGCGCGACATCGCTGCCCGTGCCCAGGCTCGTTCGGCCTGTGCGCAGATGCACAGTGGTTTCGTCAGCCTGCGCTCGAACATGCCGATGGACCTGCGTCGTGATCAGGCGCTGGAAGTGATTTCTGTCGACACCCAGAACGACATCGACCGCATCGTTGCGTTGTGGGCCGAGTGCCGCGCTGCTGCTGTCGAGACGGGCCCCTTCCTGTTTGGTAAACCGAGCATTGCCGATGCGTTCTTTGCGCCGGTGGCGATTCGCCTGCGCGGCTATCGTGTCCAGTTGCCTGCCGAGGCGCTGGCGTACGTTGAAACCCTGTACCAGTGGCCTGCATTCAAGCGCTGGCAGCAGGCTGGTCTGGAGGAGTCCTGATCGTGAAACGAGTTCATGTGGCCGCCGCCGTCATTCGCGGTACCGACGGCCGGGTACTGATCGCCCGACGCGCCGACAGTCAGCATCAGGGCGGCCTCTGGGAGTTTCCTGGCGGCAAGGTCGAGGCGGGCGAGACGGTCGAGATTGCGCTTGCACGTGAGCTGCAGGAAGAACTGGGCATTGTGGTGACGGCGGCGCGTCCGTTGATCAAGGTTTGCCATGATTACCCGGACAAGCAGGTGCTGCTGGACGTGTGGGAGGTGTCGGCCTTCACGGGCAAACCGCACGGTGCAGAAGGGCAGCCATTGGTCTGGGCGAGCCCTCGTGAGCTGGCCAATTACGACTTTCCGGCAGCCAATCAGCCGATCGTCGCCGCCGCACGCTTGCCCGGCGAGTACCTGATCACGCCCGAGGGGCTGGACAACATCGAGTTGCTGCGCGGCCTGCAGAAGGCCATTGCTGGCGGAATCAAGCTGGTGCAACTGCGAGCGCCGGGTGGCTATGACCCGAAGTACCGCGATCTGGCGGTGGATGCGGCAGGTTTGTGTGCAGGCAAGGCGCAACTCATGCTCAAAGGCCCTCTGGAATGGCTGGGTGACTTTCCTTCCGCTGGTTGGCATCTGACGGCACAGCAACTGCGCAAGTACGCCAGTAATGGACGTCCGTTCCCCGAGAATCGCTGGCTGGCTGCGTCCTGCCACAGCGCCGAAGAGCTGGCACTGGCAGAGCAGATGGGTGTGGATTTCGTTACCCTGTCACCGGTTCAGCCCACCCTGACCCATCCGGACGCACAGCCGCTGGGTTGGGAACAGGCCACCCGATTGATCGCAGGCTTCAACAAGCCTGTCTTTCTGCTGGGCGGCGTAGGCCCTGCGCAGCGCCAACAGGCCTGGGAAAGCGGCGCACAGGGCGTGGCGGGAATACGCGCGTTCTGGCCTGACGAAATCATCTGAGTTGCCACAGAGGACGCAGAGTGTCCAGAACGGCATGCCGACGCTGAGCGTCGCACGATAGTCGAGATTATCGTTGCTCACGCTCCAGCGTCGGAATACTCTGGGTGAAGCTCCGTATCGCGCAGCTATTTCGGCTTGATGTCAAACCGGCTTGGGCGCGGGCTCCCAGAGTATTTCAGCAATGCCTTGCCTTCTGGCGATCAGTCGCGCTGCCACGAACAGCAGGTCCGACAGCCTGTTGATGTACGCAAGCCCAGCGCCTTCCAATGGCTCGACTGCGTTCAAATGCTGGCAGCGGCGTTCGGCGCTGCGTGCCAGACTGCGGCAGATGTGCGCTTGGGCGATCAGCGTCGAGCCACCGGGCAAAATGAAGTTTTCCAGCGGCCCCAGCTCTTCATTCCACACATCAATGGCCGCTTCCAGCCGCTCGACCTCTGCACTGTTCAGCGCCTTGTAGGTCGGCATCGCCAGCTCCCCGCCCAGATCGAACAGCCGATGCTGGCAGGGCACAAGCACCTCGATCACTTCGTTAAGCGCCGGCACGCGCCGAGCCTCATCAACAAGCCCCGCCAGCAACAGCCCGAGCTGACTGTTGAGCGTATCGACCTCACCGATCGCTTCGACGCGTGGATGGTCCTTGGGCACCCGACGGCCGTCGCCCAGTCCGGTTTCTCCGGTGTCGCCAGTGCGTGTGTATATCTTCGACAAACGAAAGCCCATTGCTACGATTCCTGATCAAGACTTGGAAATGACCTGCTGCTGAACATTCACCTGATTGGCTACCAGCGGTAAACGCAGGGTAAAGCAGGTGCCGGTGCCGAGGGAGGACTGCACCTCCATCTGGCCTTTGTGGTTATTGGTGATGATGAAGTACGACACCGACAGACCCAGCCCGGTGCCCTGACCAATCTCCTTGGTGGTAAAGAACGGCTCGAACGTACGTTTGCGAACGCTCTCCGACATGCCGATGCCGTTGTCTTCCACCTGAATTTCGGCCCACGGTGGATTGAGACGGGTGCGCAGGATAATGCGTCCGGGCTCTTCGCTCTCGGGTCGCTGATGAATTGCCTGGGCAGCGTTTTTCAGCAAGTTCAGCAGCACTTGTTCCAGCTCGTTGGCGATGCACGGCACCGGACCCAGTTCCGGGTCGAACTGACGAATGATGTGCTGGCCCTTGAAGTCGAAACCGATGGTCAGGTCGAAGTCGTTACTGGCGATCTCCACGGCCTGATCAACCAGTGCTGGCAAGTCGCTGGGCGACAGCTGACGGCTGCTCAAGCGACTGAAGTTGAGCATGTGGCTGACGATTTTCGCGGCTCTTGCACCGGCCTGCTGAATGCCGTCGAGCAGCTTTGGCACGTCGCGGCTTTCCAGGTAAAGATTGACCTGTGCCAGATCGATGCCATCGGCCTCGGCCTGTTCGATGTTCTTTGGCAATTCCGGAGACAGGCGCCGTCGGATGTTTTGCACGTTGTGCAAAATCGCCCCCAGCGGGTTGTTGATCTCATGCGCCATGCCCGCCGCCAGCCCGCCGACTGACAGCATCTTCTCCGACTGGACCATCATTTCTTCCAGCGAAATACGCTGGGTGATGTCATCGATGCGGATCACCACGCCCCGCCCGGCATCGCCGGTCAGCGGGTAAAAGGTCAGCGCATAGTGGCGCGCCTCGTCGTTCTTGATCCAGTTCACACGCTCGATCTTGGTCACGCTGTGCCGCTCGACCGTATGCTTGATCTGCGGCAGAAACGAACGCATCGGCTCGAATGCGAGAAAAATCGGCTGATTCAGCGCCTCGTCCAGCGTGGTCCCGGAAAGCGCGGTCGCCTCCTGATTCCACTGGGTCACGTACAACTGCTCATCCAGCGCGATCATCGCCGAAGGCATCGAATCGATGATGCTGTTGAGGTAGTTCTGAAAACCGGTGAGCTTCTTCTCGATCTTGCTGCGCACCTGAACTTCCAGCTCCAGCTTGCGGTTGGTGTGGCGGGTTTCCTCGGCCAGCCCCTGGGCCTGATCGTAGGCTTCCTGGGAATCGTCACGGGCGCGCTTGAGTTGCTGCTCACGCGCCTCGATACGCGACAACATGGTATTGAACGCCTCGGCCAGACTGCCGATTTCATCGACGTTGCCAGGCTCCGCGCGCAAGGCGTAGTTTTCTTCGCGGGTCACCTGCCGGGACAGTTCTTCGAGTTGGTAGATAGGCTCGGTGATCAAGCGCCTGATCTGCCGCGCCACCACCAGCCACAGCAACACGCTGAACACCAGAATGCCAAGGCTGGCGGTCAGCGTGCCGGTATAGAACGCAGGCGGCAGCTCGCTGCTGGCGACCAGCAACAGATGCCCGGGCGGCTCGTCTCCCTTGGGCACTGTGATCACCTGCGTGCTGCGAAACTCGGTCAGGCGCCAGCTATCGAGGTCTTTGAAGTGCCTGGGCAGTTCAAGGCTCTGACCCTGTTGCATCTGTTCAAGCCGCTCGCCGTCATTGTCATACAGCGCCGCTGCACGTAACGGCCCGTAACTTTTCAGCTCTTTGAGCAGGGCACGTGCTTCGTTTGGCGAGTACAAGGCCCGCTCGTTGAGGTCGGCGCTGCTGATCAGTCGGCCGATGGTCTGCAAGGCCTGTGGCGCCATCGCTTCTTGAGAGATGTAATACGCGGCACCGATGAAGGTCAGGTTGGCGACCAGCAGCACGGTGGTCATCAGGACCAGCAGGGCAGCCAGCAGTTTCTGACCTACCGGCAGGTTTTCCAGGCGTTGGCGCAAAGGCATTGGGCGAGCCGCATTGAGGTGTGATGCGAGCAGGGTAGCGCGGGCTAGTCAGTACGCAAACCCTTGCTTGCCAGATGAGCTGTCAGACGCGTCTGTAATTGCTGCAAGTACGGTGCAGGACTGCGATGGCGTGCCGCCGCTGCGCAAGCGTATCCCAGCAAATAGCTGATTTCGGTTCGGCGCCGGTGAAGTACATCCTGATACATGGATGAGTAATTGGCCGCCGTCGCCTGGATAACACGCAGTACCTCGTCGTGCAGCCCTGGCGCGGCGGCTGGCTGACCGCAACACGCCAGCAGGTCGCTCAGCTCGGCGCAGAGCGTCGCCACCTCGTCGCCGTGGTCAAGCAATCCACCGTTACGGCAGTCGTGCAGCACGGTCAGCGGGTTGATCGCGCAATTGAGCGCCAGCTTGCGCCACAGGCGTGTCAGGATATCGGGCGCCCATTCATGGGCAATGCGGCTGTCGCGCACATCCTGCAACAGTGAAGGTGCCGTCGGGTTCGACACATCGCCCAGCCAGGTAAAACCCTGGCCGGCGAACCTGACGCGCCAGTCCGATTCCATAAACGCGCCTTCGGTGCTGGACGCGAACAGGCAACGGGCATGGGGAACTCGCGCAGCCACCGCGTCCTGACTGCCTAGACCGTTCTGCAGCAGGATCACCTCGGCATTGGCCGCAAGGCGCGTTGCCACCTGCGCAACCGCCTGTTCAGCGTCATACGCCTTGCAGGCAACCAGCAGGCGCTCGATGGGCTCGTTGTGCGCAGCAGTTTGCGCCTCGATCGGATAAGCCTGGGCCACGTCGCCCTCGAACAGTGTCACGCAGCCGCCACCGGCTTGATAAGTGGCCAGTCTGGCGGCGTCGCGCAGTATCAGGCGCACTGGAAGGCCCGCCCGTGTCAGCCGCGTTGCCCACAGACTGCCAAGGCTGCCCGCACCGAGTACATGCCAGATAACGGCCATCAGCGCGGCACGATCACGTACTGAAACGGTCTGCTGAACGTGAAAACAGGGATGTGCATGAAAGGCTCACAGTGAACGCAGGAAAAGTCTCGTTATAATGAGCGTTCTTTCACACCGTCAAGTCATGCGTGCCCAAATCGTGCGCACGCCGTTTATCTGGAGAACATACATGCCCTCGTTCGACGTAGTGTCCGAATTGGATAAACACGAAGTCACGAATGCCGTCGACAACGCCATCAAAGAACTGGACCGTCGCTATGACCTTAAAGGCAAAGGCACGTTCGAGTTCAAGGAACTGACCGTTACGCTGACCGCCGAAGCCGACTTCCAGCTGGAAGCGATGATCGAGATCCTCAAGCTGGCGCTGGTCAAGCGCAAGATCGACGGCAAATGCCTGGAAGTCAAAGACGCCTACGCATCCGGCAAGCTGATGAAGCAGGAAGCCGTACTGCGCGAAGGCATCGACAAGGAGCTGGCGAAGAAAATCGTCGCTCACGTCAAGGAAGCCAAACTCAAGGTCCAGGCCGCCATTCAGGGCGAGCAGGTACGCATTACCGGCAAGAAGCGCGACGACCTGCAAGAGGCCATCGCTGCACTGCGCGCCTACGATTCGGGCATGCCGCTGCAGTTCAACAACTTCCGCGACTGAACATTTGTACTGAGCGCCTGGGAACCCTGCGTCCCCCGGTCAGTCCGAATCGCCTTGAACGTTGAAGCGACGGCAGCCCGCCGCCGCTTCGATGTCAGTTCGTGACGGGTAAGGAGATAACGATGGATTTAAACGCAGAAGTCGGTCATCTGTGGCAAGCGTCGCAGGCGTGGATTCCGATGATCATGGAATACGGCAGCCGTTTGCTGCTGGCACTGGTCACACTGTGCGTAGGCTGGTGGCTGATCAATCGGCTCACCGGCAAACTGGGCGCGCTGCTGGCGCTGCGCCACGCCGATCTGGCCTTGCAGGGCTTTGTCAGCAACCTGGCGAACATTATTCTGAAAATCCTGCTGGTGGTCAGCGTCGCTTCGATGATCGGCGTCGAAACCACCTCGTTCGTGGCCGCTATCGGTGCTGCTGGTCTGGCCATCGGCCTGGCCTTGCAGGGCAGCCTGGCGAACTTCGCGGGCGGTGTGCTGATTCTGCTGTTTCGCCCGTTCCGGATCGGTGACTGGATCGAAGCTCAGGGTGTCGCGGGAACTGTCGACAACATCCAGATCTTCCACACTGTGCTGCGCACCGGCGACAATCGCACCGTGATCATGCCCAACGGCAACCTGTCCAACGGCATCATCACCAACACCAATCGTCAGCCGACCCGCAAGATCTCGTTCGACATCGGCGTCAGCCACGATGCGGATCTGAGAAAAGCACTGCAGGTCCTGCTGGACATGGCCGACGACCCGCGCGTACTCAAGGACCCGGCCCCGCAGGCCGTGGTGGCAACGCTGGGCGAAAACGCAATCACCCTGTCGCTGCGCGTCTGGACCAGCACTGGCGACATGGGCGACGTGAACTCGATGTTCAACATCGAAGCGCGTGACCGCTTGAAGGACGCAGGCATCGAGATTCCATTGCCGCAGCGGATTGTGCGGGTGGTTCAGGAGTAATCGTGTGTGCGGCACGAGAAAGCCCTGGCTCGTTAGAGTCGGGGCTTTTCTTTATTTGCAGGTTCAGGAAAAGACTATTTCCATGGTCGATGACTGTCTCTCCGGCACGAACAGTATGCTATTTGCTGTAAATGTAACCGTCGTTGTCCTCATCTTCCTCGTTGATATCCGTGAGTTTTTCTTGATGAGGCACCGGGTAAAGACCCAGTACGGCCGCCACTCCCGTAGATATGCCCATGATGAAGGGGGTTGGCTCGGGATACTGCGAGAGCTTTCGATCGGGATCTTCGGTGGGATTAACGCCGCTGCCAGCGGGGAGCTTCATTATCTTCATGCCATCAGCGGTGAGGATGCAGCGAGGCGGGACTATCTTGCCTTCAAACATTTCCACTATTTCGGCGGTGGGTAACGGCGTGAGTGGTTCGCTGACCTGTGCGCCTGATTCACGATGCGTGAACAAGAAATTCTCGCCGCTTTTCTCGATACGAATCCTTGGCTGATTCTTGGGCTTTGTGGCGTAGTCACCCATCAACTCGTCACACGGGGACACGGACTCTTGCGCACAGCCCGCTAATAGAACCATCCCGGCGACTAAATGCATCCCTACGACGGCCTGACGAAAACGCGTGTACATATTTCTTCCTTGTTCCAATTGAGGGGGCAGTTCCATGATGTTCCCTGTGCTTGCGCTGCATGACCTGATCACGAAATCTCCTAAACCACTCGCACATTCATGGCATGGCTGGCCACACCCTGACAGCCGCACGCCAGTCGATGGCCGTGCAGCACCACCGGTATGCCGTTCAGCTTTCGGGTGGGATGGCCTTCGATAAAGGCAAATTCACCGGAGTGAAGCGGGCAGGTAGCTTTGTCGCCTAGCACGGCCGGTGGCTTGCCGTTGATGGTGTGGGTGCCTGCCAGTTGGCAGGACACCACCTGGCCACCGCTGCTGGTGGCGTCGCCCAGGCAGACCGGATAACTCACTCTGCAGGTGCCCCGCCGGTTGGCGAGCCGAAGGTGAACGGGTCGGCACCACGGTTCTGGCTGTTCTTGGCCTTGCGTGCTTCATCGGGCGGGCGGACCATTTGTACGGTCAGGCTGCCATCGGTGCCTGCGTAGACCACCGCACTGACGCCGCCGTCCTTGTAGCTGGCGATGGTCGCCAGATTGATCTCGACCAGTGCACCGCTGACCCCGGTATTACCCAGACGGCGACCGATGTCGTAGCCTTCTTCGACATTGCCCAGTTCAAGGCCGTGGCCGTCCTTGTTCAGGTCGTGCAGGGCATTGTTCAGAGCAATTTCGGCTTCCGGGTTGTTGGTGCTGTCGTAGAACACCCGTACAGGTTTCTGGCCTTCGGGCAGAGTGTCCAGCGCTTGTACCCACGCGGCTTGCAGGGCTTTGGCTTGCAAAGCAGGTTTCAGGCGCTTGCCCTGTTCATCCTGCATGGGCGCCTTGATCGGGCGATGGAGATAGCCGAGCACTGGAGCCGCATCGAACTCCTTGACCTGATGTTGCCCCCAGCGGATGGGCAGCCAAGGGGAAGGCTCGAAGTTGCCAGGGCCACGGTTGCTGATGGTTTTCCAGAGGGTGGGGAGTTGGGATTGCCAGTAGGCGGTGGACATGGTGCCGGGGGCGTAGGGGGTTTCAACGCCTTTCGCTTTCTCGGCAGTTTCGTACCAGTCCATAAAAGCTTTGTCCCGATCCCAGTAGAAAGCCCAAAGCTTGCCTAGATCGGTATCTTTGCTCTGGTTGTCCTCTGGCTCGTTTGTCGCATAGGGACGAATATAGCGATCTACCCTGTCGGAACGGGTGACCAGCAGGCCTGTCATGCTTTCAAATACCGTTGGTACTACTTGAGTATTTTTCTGCAGGCCAGGAGTGCCACGTTTGCGATATATGTTCCGCGTGACGTCCCCGTCCTCGCTTGCGATCAGTGCTTGCGGAACTTTAGGATTAGCCTCAAAAAACTGAAACAGTCGCTCGATCATGCTTTGTGCGTAGTTGGTGCTCTCATCGTTTTGCCAGAGAAGCTGGGTGACACCTAAGGTCGCTGCATTCCGGCCGGAGTTGATTAGATTCGCTGCACGGTAGGGCTTTTCGTAAGGGTTCGGAGGGCCTAAAGCAAAGGCTGGAATTGGCCAATAGGCCACCGACTCTCCTGCAGAATGCTGGAAAGCCACCCGAGTATTAATATCCGCTGTAGTTTCTCGCGAGCTCAAGGATGGGTTGTAGGCTTTAGAGTCCGACGGAAATATCGATGAGAAATTGTTGCTTTTTTTAGCAATTTCTCGCCAGACAGACGATTGATGCCAGTCATTGACTGCAAGGCCTACGCCTCGTATTTCTAGTGAGTATGTTCGCGCTTGCTCAGCCTGTTGTTCTGCATTTTTGGCAATGATCTCAGATTTATAAGCCGCCAGTTCGTGCTTTTCATTGGCAATAGCTTTGCCCCACCAATGCCCACTGTAACTTAGCAGAACTGCACCTAGAATCCCTGCAATACCCCAGCGGGTAACCGAGTTTATATCACGAAGTTCCATATTGTTTTCCTGTGCGTTGAGATAGACCAGCAGAACGAAGCCGAGCCATAGCGCGAGCATCACCCCGGTTATCCAGACATAAGGCTTAAGTTTTGGACGAAGCGTTGATCTTTGTCGTTTAACTGTCACTGGCTACCTCCGTTTTTCAATGAAGCTTGGACCAAGGGAGGAGGTACCAGAGATACTAAGCTCGCAGGTGGAAAGATTCCTTTTTGATAATACTCATGGCAGGCCTTCACGAGTGCCTTAGTTTCAGCGCTAAGATTTTCCCAGCCAGGTAATTCAGTGGTGCTAAGAAACTGCCTTACATCCATCTTCCAATCTGCAATCGCCACCAACACATCACGCATCGCCGGGTCGTCCAGGCATTTCGCCTGGCCAATCGCAATATCCATCGCCGTTACCCGTCGATGGTTTTCAGGGCTGCGCAGCAGGCCTGAGTGGTAGCTATTGTCGTCTAGCACATCTTTGCTCTTGTCCATGTATTCACGTATTTCGTCCGGGGTTTCTTCCCGTTCTATATCGTAAGGATCCATAGGTTTCGGTGCGCCTTCGCCGGGCGTTCTTCGTTTGCGCATCATGCGAGTTTGTTCACCGGGCGCTTTGCCCATGTTCCATTTAGCGACCTCTAGCTCCAGATCTACTGGGCCAATCTGGCTGCGAACATAGCGCCATTTGAATTTGGCCCTGGGATTTCCCAAGGCAGAGGCTTGGTTCGCATCATCCGGCCTGTCTAGACCCGACGGGGTCGGTTTTCCTAAGTCCTCCTCCCCGCCAAACATTAGAGGGGCATGTGGCGGGTACAGTTGTTCAGCGTTGATCAGGACTTTATGCCCTTTTTCTATAGCGCCTTTAGATAGTGGTCCAGTGAGCCATCCTCCGCCGGGATAGCGAGATTCGCCTTTGGCACGCAACAGCTCATAGCCCGGTGGCTTGCCAACCATGACTGGCAAATTGTCACGCGTGCGCTTGGTCCACATGCGTTGAAAAAAACGCACAGCCTTCAATTCAGCCATGGGGTTGCGATCGCTATTCTTACCGTGCGTATCCCACACCCCAAACGTACCGATGCCTCTTACGTCATCCAGTGCGACGGTGGTGTCGTCCGGGCAGAAATACAGGTACACCTTGCCGCGGTTATCGCGCTCGGGAAATACCGTCATGTTACTGTCGCTGTCCAGGCGCGTACCTTGTGTAGGCGACCACAGCGGGCCGCTTCGTCCGCAGTAGGTTGCAGTGTTGCGCAGGTCCGACAGCGGCGGCTGGGCATGGGGTGCCTGAGTCACCTGCGCTACGATGCGGGTCAGCGTGGTTAGTGTGTCTTGATCTTTGGGAGTCACTTCCGGGAACAGGCAGTAGGGCGTGTCCACCATAATGATTGTGTCCGCGCAACGATGCCCCCCGTCCACCAGCAGTGCTTGCGCCAGCAGGGTGATTAACGAACCTTGGCTGTGCGCCATGATCGAAATGGTCTCGTCGGGAGAAACCCGACGTATCTCCCTGACCATCATGGCGAGCCGGTGAGCGGCCAGCACGTAATAACGCCGATGCGGGTTATTGCTCATAAAATGGGTATTGGGCAGCGTGAGGCTCGCAAGCTCAAGACGCGTGTTTAATTGCAAACCGTTGTCATACATCTGCAGTAGGTTGTTGGTGGCATTGACGAAAAAACCACCTGCCTTGCCGAAATGGCGATCAAGGCGATTGCGCTGTTTGTCCTGGTACTGGCCGCGTAGCTTTGTGGGGGCGTTGTTTTGGTCTCGACTGATTTCGCCAGGCTCGGCTCGATATCCCCAATAGAAGGGGATTAGCAGGCTGCGCGTTTTCGGGTCGTCCGTATCGCGGTTGTAAAGATAGGTGTCTGGGTCGTCAAGCAACTGCTTATCTCGATCTCCCAGTTGTTGTTTGGTTTTGAGTTTTTCTCTCGCTACGCCGTACTCAGCCCCATATCGCCCCGGCACCAGATCCGGCCGGTCCAGCCGCTCATTCACCCCCTGACACAACCCGCTCTCCACCATGCTGTACGACGCCCCCGGATCATTCACACCATGCAGAAAGATCACCACGCCGGGCAGGTCGGCGGGCACTTCCATTTTGCAGGTGGTGTTGAGGTTGGGGATCAGCCGTGTGTTGCCTTGGGCAACGGCGTATTCATCGGCACCGTTCATTACGCACCTCCTTTGGGTGCGCCGCTGCGTAATGCCGAGACTTGTGCCTGATGCATCATTTCGCGCTCCACTCGCTCTGTCAGTCCGCCTGCGTCCG